>DASTAR010000139.1:0-29893 GCA_035712505.1 Solirubrobacterales bacterium | reverse complement strand
CTTTGTCCGCCTATTCAGGACAAAGGAACCACGACTGGCTCTGCGTCCCTCGGCGTGTGCTGAGTCGATTCTCCGGCGCGCTCGGTCCTGCTGATCGCGGCCAAGAAAAAGCCCGCCGAGGCAGTTCTGGGGAGAACCTCGGCGGGCCAGTGTGTCTCGTCCGCGGAGAAATCTAGGGGTGGGCTCTAAAGCGCCTCTAAAGGTTTTGCCGCTGGTTTCGGGCGCTCGGCGAGGGGGATTCGGGCGACGAAGAGGGCGCCGCCGGATCTCGATTCGGCTGCCACGACGGTGCCGCCGTGGGACTCGGCGACGGCGCCGACGATCGCCAGACCCAGGCCCGTGCCGGTGCCCCGGGCGGTGTCGGCGGGGCCGGTGCCGCGGACGAAGCGGTCGAATACCTGCGTCCGCATCGCCTCGGGGATGCCCGGGCCGTCGTCGGCCACTTCGACGACCGCCTCGCCGTCCTTCTCTAACAGCTTCAGCTCGACGCAGGAGCTGCTGGGCGTATGACGGATTGCGTTGTCGAGCAGGTTGAGGACCATCCGGTGCAACTCGTCGCGGCTGCCTTCGACCCGCAGCGGCTTCTCGTTGTCAACGATCAGCTCGCGGCCGCCCATCAGCGGGGCAACCTCGGCGGCGGCGTCGCCGGCGATTTCGGCGAGGTCGACGCGGTGGTGGGCCGGCAGCCTGCCGGCGTCGGCGCGGGCCAGCAGCAGTAGGTCGGCGATCAGCCGCCCCATCCGTTTGGAGGAGCGGAGGGCGGAGTCGACGATCTCCCTGTCCTCGGCCTGATCGTCGCTGCGCAGCGAGGCCTGGAGCAGCTCGAGGTTGGCGAGGACGCTGGTCAGCGGCGTCCGCAGCTCGTGCGAGGCATCGGCGACGAACTCGCGCTGTTTCTGCATCACCCCCTCGCGTTCGGCCCGGGCGGCGTCGAGAGAGCGCAGCATCTGCTCGAGCGTGCGCGCCAGTTCGCCCACCTCGTCGTCGTTGCTCGGCTCCGGCATGCGCTCGGAGGGGTCGCGGGTGGCGGCGATCTTCCGCGCCGTCGCCGTCAGCGAGGCGATCGGGCGCATCGCCCGGCCGGCGATCGCGACCCCCGCCAGGACGGCCAGCAGGGTGCCGCCGAGGATGCCGGCGGCGATCAGCAGCCAGACCCGGTCGATCGTGTCCTCGACGTGGGAGGTGCTGCGTCCATACTGGACGTAGCCGGTGATTTCCCCACTTTCCTTGGAGACGATCCGCTCGGTGGCCACGCGCATCCCGTTGACTTCCCGAGCGCCCGGGATCGGCCGTCCGAGTTCCTTCGGGGGCCGCGTCGATTCGATCACGTTCCCGTTGAGGTCGTAGACGCGCGCCGCGGCCTCGTTGAGACGGACGAACGACTTCAGCTGCGGGCCTGCTTCCAGCTGCGGCTCCTGGAACGGTGGATAGGAGATCTGCAGTTCGCTGGCGAGGACCCGGGTGGCGCTTCGGACTTCGTTGTTGAAGTCGTTGCGGATGCGCTGGGTGGCGATCTGGCCGATCGCCCCGCCGAACAGCAGGAGGATGAGCAGGGTCAGCCCGGCGGAGACCGTTGCCAGCCGCCAGCGAACCGGCCAGGAGCGGGGGTGCAGGAGGCGCCGGCCGAAGCGGCTGAGGCCGTTCGGGACTCCCTTCATCCCCTAGGCCTTGAGGACGTAGCCCGCACCGCGCTTGGTGTGCAGCAGCCGCGACTCGCCGCCGGCCTCGAGCTTGCGCCGCAGGTTGGAGATGAAGACGTCGATCGTGTTCGTCGCCGCCATCGGGTCGTAGCCCCAGACCTCGTCGAGCAGGCGCTCGCGGGAGACGACGAGGCGCTCGTTGCGCATCAGGAACTCGAGCAGCTCGAACTCGCGGTTGGTCAGCTCGATCTCGCGCCCCGCGCGTCTGACCTCGCGGGTGTCGGGGTTGAGGACCAGGTCGCCCACTTCCATCGAGGCGGCACCCCGGGGCGGCCGGCGGCGCAGCAGGGCGCGGATGCGCGCCAGCAGCTCCTGGCGCTCGAACGGCTTGACCAGGTAGTCGTCGGCGCCGCTGTCGAGGCCGGTGACCCGGTCCTCGGTCTCGGCGCGGGCAGTCAGCATCAGGATCGGGACGTCGCCGTCGCTGCGCAGGCGCTGGCAGACCTCGATCCCGTCGAGCCCGGGCAGCCCGAGGTCGAGGACGACCAGATCGGGGAAGAAGCCGGCGGCGACGTCGAGCGCCTCGGTCCCGTCGGCCGAGGTGCGGACCTCGTATCCCTCGTTGCGGAGCGAGCGCCGCAGGACGTCGGCGATGTCGACGTCGTCCTCGACGATCAGGACGCGGCCTCCAGCCTGTTCCACTTCGGAGAGCACAGAGCGATGGTAGCGACGGAAATTGCCGCTCCTCGCGACTTTTAGCGCGAATTTACCTCGCAGGGGTCACGCCCCCGGCGTCGAACGGGGGACCATGTTCGTGCGTAAGAAGCGGGGCGGAGCGGCCCGCAAGAGCAAGGCTGCGTCAAAGCGGAGACCAAACGCCAGGGGCGGCGCCAAAGCCGGGCTGCGCCTGCCGGCGGGCCTCGAGCAGCGCCATCTCGACCTGATCGCCGTTCTCCTCGTCGCCTTCGGCGTCTACCTCGTCTTCGTCCTCTTTCTCGGCTGGGAAGGCGGCAAGGTCGGCTACGGAGTCGAAACCGCGCTCGTCTACCTCTTCGGGACGATCGGCGCCCGGATCTTCACCGTGCTGTTGCTGATGGTCGGCGGCATGCTCCTCACGGGCACCTCGGTCTCGGCGCTGGCCGGGGGTATCGGCCGCGGCCTGCGGGCGATCTTCCGCAGCGCCTTCGCCGGCGGCGACGCGGCCGCCCGCACCGTCGCCAGGACCCGTGCCGACTGGCGAGAGCACCGCGAAGCACGGGCGGAGGCCGCGACCCTGGCCGGCCCGACCGACGTGATGAGCTCCTACCCGGAGGGGGACGAGGAGTTCGAACCGACCGTCGCCCTCGCCGAAGAGGATGAGTTCGACTCGCATCTCTTCGGCGCGGAGAGCGAAACCGAGACTCGGGTCCTGGCCGCCGATGATGGCGAGGACGACGCCGAGCCCCAGCAGGAGCTCCAGAACTACGATTCCGCGGACGCCGTCGCCGTGGTCGACGAGGGCGACCGGGCCCACGCCGGGCTCACCCCGATGGGCGGGAAGCGCGGTGTGACGATGTCCGAGGAGATCGACTACAGGCCGCCCCCGGCGAAGCTGCTCGAGCGCGGCAAAGGCGACAAGGGCCCCGACCCGCGCGACCACGAGGCGGTCGGCCGCAAGCTGGTCGAGACGCTCGGTCACTTCGGGGTCGAGGCGAAGATCGTCGGCATCGTCAGCGGCCCGCACGTCTCCCGCTTCGAGCTGCGCCTCGCGCCCGGGACCAAAGTCAAGAAAGTCACGGAGCTCGCGAACGACATCGCCTACGCGCTCGCCTCGACCGACATCCGCATCCTCGCCCCGATCCCCGGCAAGCAGGCCGTGGGGGTCGAGGTCCCCAACCGCAGCCGCAAGATGGTCCGCCTCGGCGACATCTACGCCGGCCGGCCGGAGAAGACCTCGCCGCTGGTGGCCTGGCTCGGCAAGGGGATCGACGGCAACCCCGTCTGGACCGACATCGCGAAGATGCCGCACGTCCTCGTCGCCGGCACCACCGGCTCGGGAAAGAGCGGCTGCGTCAACGCGATCCTCTCCTCGATCCTCATGCAGGCCTCCCCGAACGAAGTCCGGCTGGTCCTGGTCGACCCCAAGCAGGTCGAGCTCAACCATTACGAGAACGTCCCGCACCTGCTGACCCCGGTGGTCACCTCACCGCGCCTGGCGGCGAACGTCCTCTCCAACCTGATCGGCGAGATGGAGAGCCGCTACGGGATCATGAGCGAGGCGCGGGCACGCAACCTCGAGGAACTCAACCGGATTCGCCGCAAGAAGGGGATCGCGCCGCTGCCGCACATCCTCTGCGTGATCGACGAGCTCGCGGACCTGATGATGGTCGCGCCAGCCGAAGTCGAGGACTCGATCATCCGCCTCGCCCAGAAGTCGCGGGCGACCGGCATTCACCTGGTGTTGGCGACCCAGCGCCCCTCGACCGACATCATCACCGGCACGATCAAGGTCAACATCCCGTCGCGCATCGCCTTCGCCGTCTCCTCGCAGACCGATTCGAGGGTGATCCTCGACCAGGGAGGGGCGGAGACCCTGCTCGGCCAGGGGGACATGCTCTTCCGCGGCGCCGGCACCTCGAAACTGGCCCGCGTGCAGGGCGCCTTCGTCACCGAGGACGAGATCGCCCGCATCACCAAACACTGGGCCAGGCAGGGCGAACCGGAATTCGAGGACGAGCTGCTGGAGACCCCGCAGGAGACCGAGGAGGAGGGTCGCGACGACGACTTCGATCCCGACAGCGACGACCTGCTCGACGAGGCGATCCGGCTGGTCGTGCAGACCGAGACCGCTTCGGTCTCGATGGTCCAGCGGCGGCTGCGGGTCGGCTACACCCGAGCCGGCCGGCTGATCGACATGCTCGAGCGACGGGGCGTGATCTCCGGTTACGAGGGCTCTAAACCGCGTCAGGTGCTGATCACCCAGGCCGACCTGCCGCGGGTCCTCGGCAGCGGCGAGGCCGAGCCGGCCTCGGTCGCGGCGGAGTCGGATCCCGACGCCTAGTCCCGAAAACTTTGCGTCCCGCCGCGGAAAGCCGCAAAATGGGGGCGTGGACGAAGGCGTCGGAAAGAAGCTTCGCGAGGCCCGAACTCGCAAGAAGCTGAGCCTCCAGGCGGTGGAAGAGGCGACCAAGATCCGCGGCCGCTACCTGCAGGCGCTCGAGAACGACGAGTGGGACCAGCTGCCCGGCGACATCTACGCCCGGGCCTTCATCCGCACCTACGGCCGCTATCTCGGCCTCGACGGAGATCGCCTGGCCGAGGAACAGCGGCAGGACCGGGGCGCGGCGAGGCCGGGCGAGCGGCTCCCGCGGGTCGATCCGAAGCCCGGGCGGGTGGCGCGCCCGCGTTCGCCGCGGGGCCGCCGGACCGTGCCTCCCCGCTTGCTCGCTGTCTTGGTCACGGGCCTGGTCGTGGCGGCGCTGGTGGTGATCGGTCTCTCGACCGGCGGCTCGACCGGCGGCGGCTCCGGGAGCGGCGCCAAGGGCACCGGGGCCGCGACGGAGGCGACCGGGAAGCAGAAGTCGCGGGGCAGGCAGGCCGCAGCGCCAGGCCACTCGCTGCGACTCGCCGCGACGGGGGAAGTGTGGGTCTGCTTGATGAACGGCAGGGAAAAGCCGCTGGTCGACGGCCAGATCCTCGGCGAAGGCGAATCCGTCGGGCCGTTTCGGTCCGGTAGCTTCACGCTGGCGCTGGGTAACGGCGCTGTGACCATGACCGTGGACGGACGACAGGCGAAGCTCCCGGAACCGGCGAGCCCGATCGGCTTCGCCGTCGGCGCAGACGGCAAGGTGCGCGAACTGCCCGAAGGCGAACGGCCGACCTGCGCGTGATTCGCGCCGGAATCGTCGTTACCGGGACCGAGGTCCTCACCGGGCGGATCGCCGACGCCAACGGCCCCTGGCTTTCCGAGAGGCTCGCCGAGCACGGGGTGGAGGTCGCCCACATCCTGGTCGTCGCCGACCGACCCGACGACCTCGCAGCGGCGCTGCGGTTCATGGCGGCGGAGGGAATGGACCTGATCGTCACCAGCGGCGGCCTTGGGCCTACCGCGGACGACCTGACCGCCGAGGTGGTCGCCCGCTTCGCCGGCCTGGGGATGGTCCTGGACGAGGAGATGGAGGCGAAGATCGCCAAGATCCTCGAAGGCTTCGCCAGGCGCTTCCGGCTCGACGAGGCGGCGATGCTGGAGGCGAACCGCAAGCAGGCGATGGTGCCGGTCGGCGCGGTGCCGCTCGACCCGGTCGGGACTGCGCCTGGGCTGGTCGTGCCGGCGGAGGGACGGGTCGTGATCGTCCTGCCGGGCCCGCCGCGCGAGCTGCAGCCGATGTGGGAGGCGGCGGTGGGTGCCGCGCCGGTCGAGGAGGTGCTCGCGCGGGCGACGCCGCTCCGCGCCTACACGATGCGGATGTTCGGCGTGCCGGAGTCCGAAATCGCCAAGAGCCTGCGGGAGATGGAAGGCGACGGGATGCCGCTCGGGCAGGTGGAGATCACGACCTGCCTGCGCAAAGGCGAGATCGAGATCGACGTCCGCTACCGCGACGAGGCGGCCGAAGTTGCCGAGGCGGTGCGGGAAGGTCTGATGCGGCGCCACCCGCGCGAGACCTTCAGCGTCGACGGCGAGACGATCGACGCCCAGGTGGCGACGCTGCTGCTCGGGCACCGCCTGGGGCTGGCGGAGTCATGCAGCGGCGGCCTGCTGGCGGCGCGGATCACGGACCTGGCGGGGGCCTCGGAGTACTTCGCCGGGGGCGCGGTCGCCTACTCCAACGACGCCAAGGCGGAGCTTCTGGGAGTCGATCCGGCCCTGATCGCGGCGAAGGGTGCGGTCTCTCCGGAGGTCGCCGAGGCGATGGCGATCGGCGCGATCGAGCGCTTCGACGCCGACGTCGCGGTCTCGATCACCGGCATCGCCGGCCCCGGGGGCGGCTCGGAGGAGAAGCCGGTCGGCTACGTCTGCTTCAACGCCCGCCTCGCCGACGGCACCGGGATCGCCCGCGACCCGGTGATCCCCGGCGGCCGCCCCGACATCCGCGAGCGCTCGGCCCTGGTCGGGATGCACCTGCTGCGCCAGCTGCTCGGTGACGGAATCGGCGAAAAGGCGTGACGCAAAAGTTGCTTTAGGGCGTTGTTTCGTGCGTCTCGGCCCCGTAGCGTGGCGGCCGTGGCCAAGGAGCGACTGAAAAGCCCCCGAGCGCGCCTGTTCGTGGCGCTCGACCTGCCCGATGGGGTTCGCGAGGGGATCGTGGCGTGGGGGAGGGAGGCGCTGTCGGACCCGGCGCTGCGGCCGGTGGCGCCGGAGTCGCTGCACGTCACCCTCGCCTTCCTCGGCTACCGGCCCGAGAAGGAGATCGAGGCGGTCGCCGCAGCGGTGGGGGAGAGCGCCGCGCCGGCCCCCTGGGTGGAGCTGCGGGACCCCGAGAAGCGGCCGCCGCGGGGACGGCCGCGGCTGTTCGCCCTGCCGGCTATCTCGCCGGTAACGGTGGCGCTGCTGGCCGGGCTCGAGCAGAGACTTGAAGAAAAGGGCTTTTACAAGCCCGAGAAGCGGCCGTTCTGGCCGCACGTGACCGTGGCTCGGGTGCGTCCCGAGGCACGGGGATCGAGGCGGCCGGCGGTCGTCTCGGAGCCCCCGGGGCCGATCCCCGGGGAGCTCCAGGAGCCCCGGATGTCCGTCCGGATGACGCTCTACCGTTCTGTCCTTCAGCCGAGTGTGCGCGATACGTGCCTTTGGCCCAAGTCGAGCTGCCCGGAGGGGGCAGCAGTGAGGTGATCTAGATGGCAAAAGTGAACTTGAAGGACGCTTCCGCGAAGGAGGCGAAAGCGAAGGACGCGGCACTGCAGGCCGCGGTGACGCAGATCGAGCGCGACTTCGGGCAGGGCTCGCTGATGCGCCTCGGCGACAAAGGGACGATCAAGGTCGACGCGATCCCGACCGGAGCCCTGGCACTCGACTTGGCACTCGGCATCGGCGGCGTCCCGCGGGGCCGGATCGTCGAGATCTTCGGGCCGGAGTCCTCCGGCAAGACGACGCTCGTCAACCACATCATCGCCCAGGCCCAGGCGATGGGCGGCGTCTGCGCCTTCATCGACACCGAGCACGCGATCGACCCGGTCTACGCGCGGGCGATCGGCGTCGATACCGACGAGCTGCTCGTCTCCCAGCCCGATTACGGCGAGCAGGCGCTCCAGATCGCCGACCGGCTGATCGCCTCCGCCGCGGTCGACGTGGTCGCGATCGACTCGGTCGCGGCGCTGACCCCGAAAGCCGAGCTCGACGGCCAGATCGGCGACACCACGGTCGGTCTGCAGGCGCGGCTGATGTCGCAGGCGCTGCGGAAACTGGCGGGCAGCCTCAACCGGACGAAGACCGTCTGCCTCTTCACCAACCAGATCCGCGAAAAAGTCGGCGTCCAGTTCGGCTCGCCGGAGACCCAGCCGGGCGGCCGGGCGCTGAAGTTCTACTCCTCGCAGCGACTCGACATCCGCCGCATCGAGACCCTCAAGGAGGGGACCGAGGCGGTCGGCAACCGGGTCCGGGTCAAAGTCGTCAAGAACAAGGTCGCGGCACCGTTCCGCCAGGCCGAATTCGACATCGAGTACGGGGTCGGGATCTCCCGCGAGGGCGGCCTGCTCGACTTCGGGATGGAGCAGGACCTGGTCCAGAAATCCGGCTCCTTCTTCTCATACGGCGAGACCCGGCTAGGCCAGGGCCGCAACAACGCCAAACAGTTCCTGGTTGACAACCCGGAGCTGGCCCTGGAGCTCGAAACGAAGATCCGGGCGGGACTCGGGATCGACGGAGACGCGCCGCAGGCCGCTGAGGCCGCCGAGGTCCAGGACGCCGCACCCGCGGCCGAGGTGAGGGCGGCCTAGGTCGCTTTCGCCTCACGGCGAGCCGGGTCACTACCTCTATAGGATCGCCGCCGATGGATAACGAGACTCTCTTCTACATCTGCGGCATCGTCCTCGCCGTCTCGGCCCTGGTGGTCAGCTTCGCCGGCCTGAAAGCCAAAGGCTTCCCCGGCAAAGCGCTGCCGGCGGTGATCCTCTGGTTTGCCGTCTTCGTGCTCGCTGCCACCACGTTCGCCGTGCGCTACGGGGCGGAAGAGCACGAAGCGAAGGCCGCCGAGTACGCGAAGTTCAACGAAGAGGTCGAAAATGGCCAGACTTCGGGGCCCTACGAAAACGAAGGCGGCGCCCTGGGCGGCGAATCCGAAGGGAAGGAAGAACAGGCCGAAGGAGAAGCCGAAGGGCCGGCTGAAGAAGAACCTGTCGGCGCGGCCGAAACGGAACCGGGCAAGAAATCGCCTGGCCAGGGCGGTAAGACCAGCAGCAGCCAGGGACCCGCGGCCGCCGGCGCAAGCACCACTCTCCATCTGGAAGCCAGCGAAACCGAACTGGCGTACGACACCACGAACCTGAGCGCCAAGGCCGGGAAGGTCACGATCGACTTCAAAAACCCCTCGGCGCTCGAACACAATGTCGTGATCGAACAGAACGGCAAGGAACTCGCGGGCTTCGAACCGATCGCCAGCGGCGAAGAATCCGAGAGCGCCGAACTGAAGCCCGGCACCTACACCTTCTATTGCTCCGTTCCCGGCCATCGTGAAGCGGGAATGGAAGGCACTCTGACGGTCAAGTAGCCGGCGACGCTACCCTGCGTCCGATGGCGAAGAGGTTTCATGTGACCACCTTCGGGTGCCAGATGAACGTGCACGATTCCGAGCGGATGCGCGGGATGCTGGCTTCGCTCGGTTATGAGGAGGCAACGAGCCGCGAGGAGGCCGACCTGATCCTCTTCAACACCTGCTCGATCCGGGAGTCGGCCGACAGCCGCTTCATCGCCCACCTCGGACAGGCGAAGCGGCTGAAGGGCCAGGACCCCGAGCGGGTTGTGGGGGTCGGCGGCTGCTGGGCGCAGTCCGTCAAGGAGGAGGTCTTCGAGCGCTTCCCGTTCGTCGACGTCGCCTTCGGCCCCGGCCAGATCCACAAGCTCGCCGAGTTCCTCAACTCCGATTCGCTCACCGCCCAGGGCTATTTCGAGTTCGAGGACTTCTCCGGCCACCTGCCGGCCCGCCGCGAGCGCGAGTTCCAGGGCTGGCTGCAGATCTCCCAGGGCTGCAACTGCGCCTGCTCCTACTGCATCGTCCCCTCAACCCGGGGGCGCGAGGTGAGCCGCGACCCCGGCGAGCTGATCGCCGAGGCGCAGGCGCTGGCCGCCGACGGGGTCGTCGAGGTGACGCTGTTGGGCCAGAACGTCAACAGCTATGGCCGCGACCTGCCGGCTGAGAGGCGGATCGGCTTCTCCGACCTGCTGCGGCGCCTGGACGCGATCGAGGGGATCGAGCGGATCCGCTACACGAGCCCTCATCCCAAGGACATGAAGGAGGACGTGATCCTCGCCCACGCCGAGCTGGCGTCCCTCTGCGAGCAGATCCACCTGCCGCTCCAGTCGGGCTCGAGCGCCGTGCTCAAACGGATGCGGCGCACCTACGACCGCCGGCGCTACATGGATCGCGTGGCTCTGATCCGCGAGCACCTCCCCGACTGCGCGATCACCACCGACATCATCGTCGGCTTCCCCGGCGAGACCGAGGCCGACTTCGGCGAGACGCTGGAGGTGGTCGAGGAGGTCGGCTACGACGGCGCCTTCACCTTCGTCTTCTCGCCGCGGCGCGAAACCGAGGCGGCGACGATGGACGGCCAGTTGCCGCATGC
Source organism: Solirubrobacterales bacterium (assembly GCA_035712505.1). Taxonomy (GTDB): domain Bacteria; phylum Actinomycetota; class Thermoleophilia; order Solirubrobacterales; family 70-9; genus VAYN01. The sequence goes on along the minus strand of DASTAR010000139.1, from coordinate 19,499 downwards.
GGTCAAGGTGGAGCGGATGGAACGGCTGGTCGAGGCCGTGCAGCGGCGCGCGGCAGAGCGAGCGCAGCGGTTCGTCGGGCGGACGCTCGACGTGCTCGTCGAAGGGGCGAGCCGCACTGACGAGACGAAGCTGCGCGGGCGCACCCGGCACGGTAAGGCGGTCAACTTCGACGGGGTCGCCGGCGCAGGCGAATTCGTCCCCGTCGAGATCGAAGCGGCGACCTCGCAGACGCTGAGCGGGGTCCTGGCGCGGCCGCTGACGCCGCTCCTCTGAGCTTGGACGTCATCGCGATCTTCGGCCCGACGGGGGTCGGGAAGACGGGGGTGGCGATCGCCCTGGGCGAGCTGCTCAGAGAGCGGGGGGAGGACCCCGTTGCAATCAACTGCGATGCCCTGCAGGTATACGAAGGCCTCGAGACGCTGGCGGGCGCCGCTACGCCGGCCGAGCAGGAACAGCTCGAGCACCGGTTGCTGAGCTTCGTCCCGATCACCTCGGACTTCTCGATCGGCGACTACATGCCGCTCGCGCATGCCGAGATCGATGCGGCGCTGGAGGCGGGACGGAGGCCGATCGTCGTGGGGGGGACGGGCCTTTACCTGCGGGCGGCGCTGGCGGAGCTGTCGCTGCGGAAGGTCCCCCCGGACTCGAAGGACTCCGAGCTGTGGTCGCCGGAGACCCGCCATCCCGCGGCGATCTTCGGGCTCGACATGGAGCGCGCCTCGCTCTACGAGCGGATCGACGCCCGTACCGAGGCGATCGTCGCCGCCGGCGCCGCCGAGGAGGCGCGCCGCGCCGACGCTCTCGGCCCCGGCCGCACCGCTCGCAAAGCGCTCGGCTTCGACGAGCTGCTCGCCGGCGACCTGGAGACGATGAAGAGGCGCTCGCGCAACTACGCCCGCCGCCAGCTCACCTGGATGCGGAAAGTCCCCAACCTCCACTACATCGACCGGACCGGCCTCTCCGACGCGGAGGTCGCCGCCCGAATAGGCTGCCGCGCGTGAAATTCGAGAAGTGGCAGGCGCTGGGCAACGACTACCTGATCTTCGAGGCCGACAGGCTGCCCTGGCAGCTGACGGCAACGCGCGTCGAGTGGCTCTGCGATCAGCATTTCGGGGTCGGCGCCGACGGCATCCTGCTGCTCTCGCGCAGCGAGGATCCGGAGTTCGTCGCCGGCCTGCGGATCTTCAACCCCGACGGGTCGGAGGCCGAGCTCTCCGGCAACGGAGCCCGGGAGGCGATCCTCTACCTGCGACGCCACGGCTGGACCGATGCCGACGAGTTCGCGATCGGCACCGCCGCCGGTCCGATCCGGCCGACGATCACCGGCGAGCTGACCTGCTCGGTCGACATGGGCCGCGCCGCGACCGCCTCCAAGGACTACCCCTCGGGCGGCGAAGACGGTCGCGGCACCCTCGAGGCCGGCGGGCGCCGCTGGGAGTTCCAGCACGTCTCGATCGGCAACCCGCAGTGCGCGATCGTCGTCGACGATGAGCTCGACGAGCTCGACCTCGGTGCGATCGGACCCGGCATCGAAGGGCACGAGCTCTTCCCGAACCGGACCAACGTCTCCTTCCTTGCGATCGACGGTAGCCGGGTGCGGGCGCGGATCTTCGAGCGCGGCGTGGGGGAGACGCTCTCCTCGGGCACCGGCGCCAGCGGCGCCGCCGTCACCGCCTTCCTGCGCGGCTCCCAGAGCCCGATCACGGTTGAGCTCGAAGGCGGGGAACTGCAGGTCACGATCTCCGAGGACCTCGGGGTGCGGCTCGACGGCTGGGCCGAGCCGGTCTTCGCCGGGGAGCTCTCGCCGGAGCTGGTGCAGGCCCTGGCCGAGCTGGACGGCGAGTGACGCCGCCGGCGCCCTGGATCGCATAGATTCCCGCGCCCATGGGCATCGCCAACCCGTCCAAGCGCCTGGAGGCCATCCCTCCCTACAAGTTCCAGGAGCTCGAGCAGCAGATCGCCGACAAGCGCGCCGCCGGGATCGACGTGATCAGCCTCGGGATCGGCGATCCCGACCAACCGACCTACCCGCACGTTGTCGCGGCGATGCAGGAGGCGGTCGCCAACCCCGCCTACCACCGGTACCCGAGCAACCGCGGACGCGACGAGTTCCGCCAAGGCATCGCCGAGTTCTACGACCGCCGCTTCGGGGTTGCGATCGACCCGAAGTCCGAGGTGATCCCGGCGATCGGCGCCAAGGAGTGCATCTACAACCTCTGCTTCGCCTTCCTCGATCCCGAGGACGTGGCCCTCGCCTCCGATCCGGGCTACCCGGTCTACACCGGCGGACCGGTCCTCGCCGGCGCCAGGGCCGAGCTGCTGCCGCTGGTGCCGGAGCTGGGCTTCGCCCCCGATCTCGCCGCGGTGCCCGCCGACGTCGCCAGCCGCGCCCGGCTGATGTTCGTCAACTACCCGAACAATCCCACCGGCGCGGTGGTGCCCGAGGGCTTCTTCGACACCGTCGTCTCCTTCGCCCGCGAGTACGAGATCCTCGTCGTCCACGACAACGCCTACTCGGAGACCACCTACGACGGATATGTCGCCCCCAGCTTCCTCGCCACCCCCGGCGCCGAGGAGGTCGGGGTCGAGGTCTTCTCGCTCTCCAAGGGCTACAACATGACCGGGTGGCGCTGCGCAGCGATCCTCGGCAACGCCGAGGCGATCCAGACCTACTGGCGGCTGAAGACCAACGTCGACTCCGGCCTCTTCGAGGCGATCCAGATGGCCGGGGTCGCCGCTCTGGCGGGACCGGACGAGCCGATGGAGCGGATGAACGCGATCTACGCCCGCCGCCGCGACCTGGTCGTCTCGGCCCTGCGCGAGATCGGCGTCGACGTGCCGACCCCGAGGGGCACGATCTACGTCTGGGCCCCGGTCCCCGAGGGCCATACCTCGACCTCCTTCTGCGAGCTGGTGCTCGAGGAGGCGGCCGTCGTCGTCTCGCCCGGCTCGATGTACGGGCCGAGCGGCGAGGGCTTCTTCCGCATCGCGCTGACTGCGCCCGACGACCGGATCGAAGAGGCCGTCGAGCGCATGCGCGAGCACTTGTCCTAGCGCCTATCCAGCGTGCGCCATGGCGCCGCTGCGCCGGCGCCAGTCGTTGAAGGTCGTGCTCCAGGCCGCTTCGGCGAGCTTCGCCTGACCGGCGATCGACGGGTGGAAGTAGTCGGCGGTCGAGTTCGGGAAGCCGGGACCGAACACCGGGAGGGCGTTGAAGGGAAAGATGTCGATCCCTTCGGTGTTCGTCACGTTGGCGACGTCGGCGGTATTGAATTCCGAATCGAAGACCGTTTCGCCGTCCCAGATGCATCGCTTGAATTCACGGCAGACTTCCGCCAGGGCTTGGTTGTAGGCGATCACCTGTTCGCGGAAGGCTTCGCGCCGGGCTTCGTCAGCGGGTTCCGTCGAGAGCGGGTTGGCGAGCAGGCCCTGGCAGACGTGGAATTCTTTCCAGCGAAGGAGGGCGTTCTGGTCCGGCGGTTCGGTGAAGATGGTCCGCAGCTGGTTGATGTCGGGGATGCTCATCAGCTGGATGTAGACCTGCTTGTCCGCGGAGACGAGCACTTCGAGGCCGGACCTGACCTGTTCGCGGAAGGTGGCGGTCGTGGTCGGGGTGGAGGCGCAGGCGTCGTTGGCGCCGATCTCGATCAGGGCGAAGTCCGGTTCCTGGCTCGCGGCGGCCTGCGCCTGGCTCGGCAGGTCGACCGCTCGGGCGCCGGAGACGGCGTCGTTGTAGGCCGTGAGCGGCTGGGGTGAGATCGTGTCGAGCCGTTCGCGGACGCTGTCGACGGCGGGGTTGGTCCCGGTTGCCCAGGAGTTCTTCGGGCAGTCGAGCGCCGGCCCGGTGGGGCAGCCCGGCCCGCTGGTGTTGTAGCCGCGGGTGATCGAGTCGCCGAGCGCGGCCATCACGCGAGGCACCTTGGTTGCCTCGGCCGGCCCGGCCAGCAGCGCGAAGCTGATCAACAGTGCGAAGAGCGCCGCGATCGAGCGTCGCAGCAGCGAGATCCTGGCCATTCTCGTCCTCCTTGAAGTCCCTTGATCCCTGCCTCGGGACGCAGATACCCGGGAGGAGGGGACATAACCCGCTAGAGAGCTTCGCGCTCGGCCTTCTTGCGCCAGTAGCGGTCGAGGCCGCTCCATTGGTAGCCGGTCGGGACCGCCTGCAGGAGCTCGCCGACGGTGTCGTCGCCCAGCCCTTCCTCGGCCAGTGCGCGGCGGATCCGCGCCTCGTTCTCGGCGTCGTACTCCTGCTTCGGGAGCTGCCGCGCCAGCTCGGCCTCTTCGCGCAGTTTCGACCGCACCTTCTCGATGTGCCCGGGGACGTCCTCCTCTACCGCGCCGAAATGGGTGAGCGCGAGGCGCTGCGGCTGCCAGGCGGCAACGGTGTCGAGCGATTCCTCCCAGACCTCGACGTCGATGTCGGGCGGGGGAGTGGGGGGCACGACCAGCTGCGAGGGCGGGATGCGGCAGGCGGCGACGTCGCCGCAGAAAGCGGTCCCGCTCTCCTCGTGGAAGTAGCAGACGTGGTGGGAGGCATGGCCTGGCGTATAGGCGACCTGCATCCCGAGCACCTTCTCGCCGCCGCCGAGCACGCGCACGTTGCGCTCCGGCACCGGCAGGATCTCGCCCCACAGGTAGTTCAGCTCGTCGCCGTACAGCCGCTCGGCACTGGCCAGCAGCTTCGAGGGATCGACCAGGTGCGGCGCTCCGCGCTCGTGAACGTAGATCTCGAGATCCGGCCACCTCCGCACCAAAGCCCCGGTGGCCGCCGCGTGGTCGAGATGGATATGCGTCAGCAGCACCGCCCGAGGCTGCTCATCGCCGATCGCGTCCAGCACCGTCTGCAGCGAAGACTCAGGCCCCGGATCGACCAGAGCTCCATCAACCTCCCAGCACCCGATCACGTGGGGGCGCCCCAGATGCATCACGTCGATGACCCGCACCCCGCGCACCCTACGGGAGTCGGAGGAGGGGTCGCCGGGCCCTCCCCGCTGTTGCCCGCCGACCGCTCCTCCGACTCCCCCTACGCAACAGGGGCAGGGAATCTGTCGTCCGCCTCCAGCGTCTGCCGCAAGCCCTCTTCCATCCCCCGCGGCGAATATCCAAGCTCCCGCCGGGCCTTGTCGTAGCTGGCCCAGAAGGTGACGTTGTCCGCCGAGGAGATCAGCTCGCGCAGGTTCGGCGGCTGGCCCATCACCTTGCCGACCAGCGGCCCGACCGGGACCATCGCCTTCATCAGGCTGGTCGGGAGGTCGCGCTTGGGGGCCTTGCGCCCGCTCACCTTGGCCACCGTCTCGATCGCCTCGCGCATCGTCGTCACCGGACCGCTGATCACGTAGGTCTCGCCGAGCTTTCCCTTGTCGAGCGCCAGGAGGATGCCGCCGGCGATGTCCTCGACGTGGCTCATGCAGATCCCCAGCTCCGGGAAGGGCATCAGCGGCAGCCTGCCGGCGAAGAACTGCTCGAGCAGGTCGGCCACCTGCGAGGTGTCGCCGGGGCCGTAGACCCCGCCCGGCTGGACGATGATCGCCGGCAGCCCGGCCTCGTCGATCATCCGCTGGACCAGCTTGTGGGCCTCCAGCTTGGTCTCCTCGTAATAGGAGGTGAAGTCGGTCTCCGGGTTCCGATAGCTCTCGTCCACGACCTGCCTGCGGGTGTTGCCGAAGATGCCGACGGTCGAGACGTAGACGATCCGCGGGACCTTCTCCTCCAGCGCGACCTTCATCACCCGCTCGGTGCCGGCGACGTTGGCCTCCCACATCGCCGGGCGCTGCTTGGCGGGGATCCCGACCTCGTACATCGCCGCGGCGTGGACGGCCGCCTCGCAGCCCGCCATTCCCTCGCGGATCGCCGCCTCGTCGGAGAGGCCTCCCGTGACCAGCTCGCAGTCGAGGTCGCGCAGCTTCGCCGCCTCCGCCGGGCGGCGCACGAGGCAGACCACCTCGTCGCCGCGCGCACGCAGCTGGCGCACGACGTTGCCGCCGATGAAGCCGGTGCCGCCGGTCACGAAGACCTTCACGGTCCCCAGACTAACCGGACGGGGTCGACGCTTACAATCTCCCTGAGTGCAAGCTTCGAGAAACGGCAGGACGGCCCAGACCCGCTACGCGGCGTCTGCCAACGGTGCCGGGGTCTCGAACCCGCGGGCGCGACAGCGGGCGATGGCGATCGGCATCGTCACCGGGCGCGAGGAGGGGGAGCCGCTGGCCGAGCTGAAGGAGCTGCTGCGGACCGCCGGGGTCGCGACCGCCGGCGAGGCCACCCAGCAGCGCCCGCAGCCCGATCCCGACCGCTACTTCGGCCGCGGCCGGCTGGCGGAGCTGAAATCCGAGATCGCCGCCGCCGGGGCCAACCTGGTCGCCTGCGACGACGAGCTCGCGCCGCGCCAGGAGCGCAACCTGGAGACGGCCCTGGGGGTGCCGGTCGTCGACCGCACCAGCGTCATCCTCGACATCTTCGCCGACCACGCCCACTCGGCCGAGGGAAAGCTGCAGGTCGAGCTGGCCCAGCTCGAATACAACATGGCCCGCATGCGGGGGCTATGGACCCACCTCGAGCGGCTCGGCGGCGGGATCGGCACCAGGGGGCCGGGAGAGACCCAGATCGAGACCGACCGCCGTCTCGCCCGCAACCGGATCGCGGCGCTGCGCCGGCGGCTGGGGCAGCTCGAACGCAACCGCGGCGTCATGCGCGCCCGCCGCGAGGCCTCCTCGCTGCCGCGGATCGCCCTCGCCGGCTACACGAACGCCGGCAAGTCGACGCTGCTGAACGCGCTGACCGGGGCCGAGGTCGAAGTCCGCGACCGCCTCTTCCACACCCTCGACCCGACCACCCGCACCTTCGAGCTCTCCGGGCGGGATGCCTTGCTGACCGACACCGTCGGCTTCATCGAGAAGCTGCCCCACCAGCTGGTCGAGGCCTTCAAGGCCACGCTCGAAGAGACCGTCCTCGCGGACCTGATCCTCCACGTCGTCGACGCCTCGGCGGCGGAGGAGCGGCGGGTCGCCGAGATGCGGGCGGTCGACGAGGTGCTGGAGGAGATCGGCGCGGGGGAGAAGCCGCGCCTGCTCGTCTTCAACAAGATCGACCTGCTGAGCGCGGACGAGCGGCGCGAAACCGAGCTCGACCATCCCGAGGCGGCGCTGGTCTCCGCCCGGAAGGGCGAGGGGCTCGACGCGCTGGCGGAGCGGATCGAGGCGGCCTTCGAGGAGACGCTGACCGAGGTCGAGCTGCTGATCCCCTACTCGCAGGGGGGCCGCCTGCACGAGCTGCACGAAGTCGCCGGCGACCTGGAGCGGACCGATCGCGAGGACGGCGTGCTCGTCTGCGCCAAGGTGCCGACCGCGGAGATGCACCGCTTCAGCGATTTAGCTGTGGTCTAGGTAGGTCCGGGGGGGGGGTCTCCGGACAACAGCGGGGAGGGTCCGGAGACCCCTCCCCCGGACCTATAGGCTGGCGCTCGTGCAGCTACCGGTCATCAGGCTGAAAGAGGGGGCCCAGCTGCCTTCTCGCGCCCATGAGGGGGACGCGGGGCTGGACCTCTACTCCTGCGAGGCGGCCCATATCGGACCGGGGGAGCGGTGGAGTGTTGGGACCGGGGTTGGAGTGGAGATCGCGGAGGGGCATGCCGGGCTGGTGCTGCCGCGGTCCGGTCTGGCCCGTGAGCACGGGATCGCTCTCGTCAACGCCCCCGGGCTGATCGACTCCGGCTATCGCGGGGAACTGCGGGTGCTGCTGCTGAACACCGATCCGGCCGAGACCTTCGAGGTCGAGCCCGGCGACCGGATCGCCCAGCTGGTGATCACGCCGATCGCGACCCCGGCACCGGTCGAGGCCCAGGCCCTCGGCGAGTCGCGGAGGGGAGAGGGCGGCTTCGGCTCCAGCGGCCGTTAGCGCTGCGCTTTATCCGGATATATCGCGGAAAAGGCGCACCGCTTGCATTCACCTCGGCGTCAGCGCGGCGGCCGAGGACCGCGCCCTGGGCCAGCGAGAAGCCCCTGAGCGAGTGGTGTTCCTTATCGGCGCATAGCACCCAAAAGGAACACCACTCAGGATGAGCCGGCGGCTTTGCGGGCCGCCTCGTGAGCGGCTTTCTCGAGCTCGTCGGGCAGTGGCTCGAGCTCTTGCCTGGTGCCGTAACGGCGCTCGAGCGCCACGGCGATCAGGTGGTCGGCGAGCCAGGCGTTCTTCGGCAGCAGCGGGCCGTGCAGGTAGGTGCCGATCAGGTTGCCCCGCCTGACACCCTCGAAGCCGTCGCGGCCGTTGTTGCCGTGGCCTGAGACGACTTTCCCGAGCGGGGTGGCACCGGGGCCCAGGTAGGTGCGGCCGCCGTGGTTCTCGAAGCCGGCGATCAGCCGCGGCCCGTCTCCGAGGTCGGCCTCGATCGTGACGTTGCCGATCAGCCGCGGCCCCGGCTCGCGCACCGTCTCGAGGTCGGCGAGGCCGAGGCCCGGGAGCGTCTCCTCGCCCATCTGGTAGCTGTGCCCGAGCAGCTGGTAGCCGCCGCAGACCGCCAGCAGCACGGCGCCGTCGCCGGCGGCCGCGGCGATCGCCTCGCGCTTGGTCGCGACCATGTCGGCGGCGACCGCCTTCTGGTCGCGGTCCTGGCCGCCGCCGATGTAGAGGAGGTCGTGCTCGGCGGGATCGAAGCCATCGCCCGGGCCGACGCCGCCGTGGAAGAAGCCGATCCCGCGCCACTCGCAGCGCCGGCGCAGGAAGATGATGTTGCCGCGGTCGGCGTAGATGTTCATCTGCTCGGGATAGAGGCTGAGGACGCGCAGCTCCATCAGGCGCTCCGTTCCAGAACGACGATCGCGGAGCCGACGTGGGCGTCGGTCTCGGGGATGAAGCCGCGGCCGATGGGACGAAAGCCGAGGCCTTCGGCCTCGGCTTCGAGTTCGGGGCCGCCGACGAAGAGGAGTGTGACGTAGTCCTCCTCCTCGTCGAGCTTTCCGTCCGGCGCGACCGTCTGTCGCACCCGCTTCAAGAGCATCTGGTTGCCGATCCAGCCCCGCGGGGCAACCGGCTGGCTGGCGTAGATCCAGCCGTCCACCTCGCGGACGTCGGGGATTGGCGGCAGCGCATCCGGCGGTACCGCCGGCAGGCTGCCGAGCAGGGTCGCCGCGAAGACGCCGCCTGGCAGCAACGCATCCCTGATTCGCCGCAAGCAGCGGAACCGCGCCTCCTCGCTCTCCATCAGGTGCAGGAACTGCATCGGTGCGATGACCAGCGGGACCTGCCGGTCGAGCTCGAGCTCCAGGGCGTCGCTGCGGATCGTCTCGACGGGGAGATCGCCGGCCCGCTCGGTCAGCTCGAGGAGCAGCTCGTCGTCCCGCTCGAGGCCGATCACCCGGTAGCCGCGCCGGGCAAGGTGCAGCGCCACGCGGCCGGTGCCGCAGCCGAGCTCGAGGATCGGATCGCCATGCTTGTCTGCCAGCTCCTCCCAGAGCGGCAGGTCGGCGTCGTAGCTGCCGCACTCGACGTCGTGCCAGATCGCGGTGGTCCCCTTCATCGCCAGAACTCCTCCGCCAGCCCGCGGTCGGCGAGCAGCTTGCGCAGCTCCAGGAGGGCGGTGTAGGTGGGAAGGGCGAAGAGGCGACCCTGCGATCCCGCCACGGCCGCGTCCAGCGAATCGCTGATTCCGGGGACCACCTCGATCGCCTGCTCGGGCCAGCCCGCGTACTTCAGGCGCAGCGCCATCTCCGGCGCCCGCGTGCCCGAGCAGACGACGCGCCGGACCCCGCCCGCCAGCAGCTCGAAATCGGCGTCCCAGACCCAGGAGACGTCACGGCCGTCGGCGATGCGGTCGTTGAGGGCGATCCAGAGGTCGATCCCACCTCCGTTGCCCTGATGCTCGCGGCCCTCCAGCACCAGCGTGCGGAGGACCTCGTTGGCGCCGGCGGGGTTCTTGATCAGCAGGATCGATACCGGGACGCCGTCGACCTCGATCGTCTCCACCCGCCCGAAGGCCGCCCGCATCTCCCGAAGCGCGGCACCGATCCGCTCCGGCTCGACCCCGAGTCGCAGGCCCGCCGCCACGGCGGCGAGGGCGTTGTAGACGTTGTAGAGGCCGGGCAGCGGCAGCTCCAGCTCGATCTCGCCGGACGGGTGCCGAACCCGCGACCGCGAGCCGCTCATCCCGTGCAGCTCGATCTTCGTCGCCGCCACCTCCGGGCGCGGCCGCCCGGCCCCGCAGCTGGGGCAGGAGTAGTGGCCGAGGTGGCCGACGAAGGCACGCTCGTAGGCGTAGGGGTGGCCGCAGCGGCGGCAGTGCTTCGCGTCGAAGGCGTGCTGCAGCTCCGGCAGGGCCTGCGAGGCGTCCTCGATCCCGAAGTAGAGGACGCCCTGGCGCCGCTCGCCAGCCGGGTCGCGGCCGAGGTCGGCGATCAGCGGGTCGTCGGCGTTGAGGACGAACTCGGTCAGCCCGGCCCGCGCCGCCACGGTCCCGGCCCAGTCGTCGGCCAGGGCCTCCATCTCGCCGTAGCGGTCGAGCTGGTCGCGGAAGAGGTTGCCGAGGACGATCAGGGAGGGGTCGAGCTGCTCGGCGACCCGCGGCAGCCAGGCCTCGTCGACCTCGAACAGGCCCTCCTCGCCCTGCTGCTCGAGCAACGCCGTCGCCACGCCCCAGGTCATGTTCGAGCCGGCGCGGTTGTGGACCGGTCGGCGCCCGTCCGCGGCGAGGACGGCGGCGATCATCCCGGCGGTGGTGGTCTTGCCGTTGGTGGCGCTGACGATCGTCGCGCCGCGGCCGAGCCCAGCGCCCAGCCGGGCGATCGCTTCCGGCTCCATCCGCAGCAAGAGCCTGCCGGGCAGGGTCGTGCCGCCGCCGCGGCCGCTCGCGCGGCTGGTGGCGCCGACGGCGCGCGCGAGCGCCAGCTTGGCGCCGAAGAGGCCGCCCCGGGAGCGCCCGTCACCGCTCATCGCGCCCGGGGCCTTCCTCGCGCGGGACCAGGACCGAGAGGCTGCGCGGCAGCACCCGCAACGAGACCGGCAGGTCGGTGAGGTGGTCGCCGTCCGCGTAGACGGGGAAGGGGCGGCTGGCGTCCAGCTCGAGGCGGGGGGTGCGGAACACCTCGACCGAGTCCTTGCTCAGGTGATTGCCCCTGAGCACGTCCTTGAGGCCCCAGAGGAACTGCAGCTTGCCGCCCTCGCCGATCGAGACGACGTCGAATTCGCCGTCGTCGAGCTGAGCGTCCGGGGCGATGTACATGCCGCCGCCGTAGACGCTGCTGTTGGCGACGGCGACGAAGTAGCCGCTGATCCGTTTGCGTTCCTCGCCGAGGGCGAGAGTGAAGCGGGCGCTGCGCCAGCCGATCAGCGTGCGCACCATCGAGTAGGCGTAGACGGAGTTGCCGCGGAGCCAGTGGATTTCGTTGGCGAGGCGGTTGCATTCGGAGTCGAAGCCGACGCTGGCGATGCCGAGGAAGCGCTTGCCGTTGGCCTCGCCGACGTCGATCCGCCGGCTCTGCCCGGCGAGCAGCGCCGCGACCGCCGCCTCGGGCTCGTCGGGGACCCCCAGGGCCCGCGCCAGGTCGTTGCCGCGCCCGGCCGGGATCAGCCCCAGCGGGGCCTCCGATCCCGCCAACGCGCCGCCGACGGCGCCGAGCAGGCCGTCCCCGGAGACGACCACCGGCACCTCGCCGAGATCGGCCGACCGCAGGGCCAGCTCGGCCCCGTGCTCGAGGCTGCGCGTCCTCTCGACCCGGAAGACGGCGCGGCGGGCGTCCAGCGCCGCCTCGACCCGGGGCAGCAGCCTCAGGCTCTTGCCGCCCGCGGACGAGGGGTTGACGAGCAGGGTCAGCGGCGTCCCGGCGATCTCCATTCGGGCTGGAGCCTAGATGACCACCTACAGGGCGAGACCGGGGGCGCCGCCGCCCCGCAGGCGGAAGACAGCGAAGCTGCCCTCGCCGGCCGCTTCGGTCCAGATCGGGTCGAAGCCCTTGCGTCCCAGGCGGCGGCGCAGGAGCCTGCCGCGCCAGCCGGGAGGGGCCGTGGCCGCATCCGTGGAGGCCAGGGCGAGGAAGCCGCCGGCGCGGAGCACCCGTGCGGCCTCGGCCGGCGTGGGGGCGTCGTCGATGGCGGCGAGCAGATCGAAGTGGTCGTCCGGGAAAGGCGACGAGCGCGGGGTGCCCTGCTTGAAGGCGACCCGTCCCTCGGGGTCCAGCCCGACCCGCGCCGATGCCCGCCGGATGGCTTCCTGGGAGGAATCGACCCCGCGCACCCTGGCGCTGGGGAACTCGCGGGCGAGGAAGAGGACGCCGTCGCCCTGGCCGCACTCGATCTGCAGGATCCGCTCAGGGTCGCCGACGTGCAGGACGGCGGCGGCGAGCGGGGTCAGCACGGGGGAGGAGGGCATCACCCGATCGTAGATGCGCGGATCCGCCGAAACCCCCTCCGAGGAGCTGTTTTCACAGACTCGCCGTTGTCGTCCCGGTGCAATAAGGTTCCGCGCCGTGGAGCAGCAGGGACCCGACCGCCGCTGGATCATCCTCGCCGTGTTCGCGGTGATCGCCGTCGGCGTCGTCGCCGCCGTGCTGATCTCGCGCGGAGGCGGTAGCTCCAGCTCCACTTCGGCGGCGGCGGAAGCCGGTGCCGGCGGCTGCAGGAAGGTCGAAGCCCCGCAGCCGAAGACCGTCAGCTTCAAAAAGCCGAAGCAGGTGCTGAAGCCGGGCGAAGAAGCGACGGTGGTGATGAAGACCAGCTGCGGCACCTTCGAGATCGCGCTGGACACCAAGCGCGCCCCGAAGACCGCCAACTCCTTCGCCTTCCTGGTCGAAGAGGGCTTCTACGACGACCTCACCTTCCACCGCGTGGTCCCGGAATTCGTGATCCAGGGCGGCGATCCGGAAGGGACCGGGACCGGCGGCCCCGGCTACAAAGTCATCGAGAAGCCGCCGGCGAACCTCGCCTACACGAAAGGCGTTGTCGCGATGGCGAAGAGCTCGGCCGAGCCGCCCGGCACCTCCGGCAGCCAGTTCTACGTCGTCACCGCGACCGACGCCGGGCTGCCGCCGGAATACGCGCTGGTCGGCAAGGTCAGCAAGGGCTACTCGGCGGTGGAACGGATCGAAGCGCTCGGCGGGCCGGAAGAAAAACCGAAACAGACCGTCCTGATCGAAGAAGCCACGCTCGAACGCGGGTAGGGCCGGTTAAGCTCGCGGGATGGCGAAGCTGAAGGTCGGCGATCCGGCTCCCGATTTCGAGCTGCCCGGCACGGGCGGTAAGACCTACCGGCTCTCCGACTACCGCGGGCGGAAGCTCGTTCTCGCCTTCTATCCAGGCGACTTCACCGCGGTCTGCACGAAACAGTTCTGCTCCTACCGCGATGAAGGGGAGCGGCTCGACGGCCTCGGCGCCGAGGTGCTCGGGATCTCCTCGCAGTCGGTCGACTCGCACGAGCGCTTCACCAAAGAGAAGAGCCTCAACGTGCCGCTCCTGGCCGACGAGGACAAGGAGGTTGCACGCGCCTACGGGGTGGTGATGGGGCCGATGGTCCGGCGGGCGACCTTCGTCGTCGACGAGGAGGGCGTCGTCCGGCATGCCAAGGTGAGCTTGACCAGCCTCGGCTACGACTCGGTCGGGGATCTCGAGCAGGCGCTCGCCTCGATCTCCTGATGCCCTCGGAGGCGGTGCCCTTCGAGGTCGCCCCGGCTCCGCTGTTGCGGGGAGAGTCTGAAGGGACGGGCGCGCCGGTCGTCCTCTGCCACGGGATCACGGCGACGCGCCGCTACGTCCTGCACGGCTCGCGGGCGCTGGCGCGGGCCGGCCACCGCGTCGTCGCCTACGACGCGCGCGGGCACGGAGAGTCGGAGGCCGCCCCGGCGGGCGAGGGTTATGGATACCCGCAGCTGATCGAGGACCTGGAGCGGGTGGTGGCGGCGCAGGTGGGCGGGGAGCGCTTCCTGCTGGGCGGCCACTCGATGGGCGCGCACACCGCCGTCGGCTATGCACTGCGACATCCCGAGCGACTGACCGGGCTGGTCGTGATCGGGCCGACCTTTCTCGGCGCGATCGAGCCCGTATCGCTCGAATACTGGGACGGCCTGGCCGCAGCGCTGGAGACCGGCGGCATCGACGGCTTCGTCGCCTATGTCGGCGAGCGCCAGGGGAGCGATCCGCGCTGGCGCGACTCGGTGCGGCGCTTCACCCGCGAGCGGATGCTGCGCCAGGGCGATCTCGGGGCGCTGGCGGAAGCGCTGCGACAGGTCCCGCGCTCGCGGCCGTTCGGCTCCCTCGACGAGCTCGGGGAGATCGACGTCCCGGCGCTGGTCGTCGCCAGCAACGACGACGCCGACCCCGGTCATCCGTATGCGGCCGCCGCGGCGTACGCGGAGGCGTTGCCGCGGGCGGAGCTGGTCAGCGAGGGCCCCGGAGAATCGCCGCTCGCCTGGCAGGGGGGCCGGCTCTCGCGGGTCTTAGCGGCGTTTTACGCCAAGGCCGTATCTTCCGCCCGGTGAAGACGAAGGGCCTCCCGAGCGAGTGGACCCTGCAGCGCGCGATCGCCTTCGTCGCCGCCCTCGGGGTCGGCGTCGCCGCCTACATCGCGATCGCCGAGTCGGGCGGCGGCTCGCCGGTCTGCATAGCCGGCAGCCACGGCTGCGCCACCGTCGCCAGGAGCTCCTACTCGCACCTCGCCGGCGTCAACATCGCCGTCCTCGGGGTCGCCGGCTACGCCCTGCTGCTCGCCAGCGCCTTCTTCGCTGACGACGCGGCGCGCTTCGGCGGCTTCGTCCTCGCCCTCGGCGGCTTCGGATACAGCGTCTTCCTGACCTACCTGGAGATCTTCAAGATCGAGGCGATCTGCCAGTGGTGCGTCGCCAGCGCCGTCCTGATGACGGTCCTCTTCCTGCTGAGTGCGACGCGGTTGATCGCCTACGCGGGAACCGAGGGGAGGGCGCGCCCGCGTGCACGCCGATCCTGAGCGCCGCCGCCGGCTCCTGCAGATGGCCGCCGGAGCGGCATTCCTCGCCGTGGCGATCGTCCTCGTCCTGATCGTCGTCAGCTCAGGCGGCCATGGCGGCGATGCAGGCAACATCGAAGGAGCGGCCGAGGTCGACCGACTGCTCTCGGGTCTCCCGCAGAACGGGATGGTCCTCGGCGATCCGAAAGCGCCGGTCACCCTGATCGAGTTCGGCGACCTGCAGTGCCCGGTCTGCGCGGGCTTCGCGAAGGAAATCCTGCCGCCGATAATCGAAAATCAGGTCAAGAATGGCGAGGCGAAGGTCGAGTTCCGCAACCTGACGATCATCGGCGACGAATCGGTCCCGGCCGGGGCCGCCGCGCTGGCGTCCGGAAAGCAGGGACGCGGCTGGAACTACCTAGAGCTCTTCTACAGGAACCAGGGCGAAGAGCGCTCGGGCTACGTCACCGGGGAATTCATGCGAGCCGTGGCCAAGGCGGCCGGAGTCGAGAGCCTCGCCAAGTGGGACCGGGACCGCCGGAACCTAACCGGCGAGGTCGAAGCGACGACGGAAGAAGCAACAAAGCTCGGCTACAGCGGAACGCCGTCGTTTGCAATCGAAGGCCCACGCGCCAAGCGTCTGGAACTCCTCGGCACGCCGCAAAGCACCGAAGCCCTGGAAGAAGCCATCGAAGCCGCGAGCTGATCCCCACGGATCCTCCGCGCAAGGCAAGTCGTGGTTCCTTTGTCCGGACATAGAGGACAAAGGAACCACGGTTTGCCGTGGGTTTACATAACCACCATTATCGTGCGTTGACTCGGCAACGGCGGACCGCTTAGGTTCGGATGGATGCGCCGGTCCCGTCCCTTGGTGGTTCCCGCTCTCATGCTTCTCGCCAGCGTCGTCTTCTGCTGCGGTTTCGCTGCCGCCGCGACGGAACCGGCCGCCGGGCCCTACGAAGGCAAGACGGATACGGGATACGTCGTCTCCTTCGAAGTCAGGGAAGGGGCCGTGTTCAACCTCGCGTTCACCCTCGAGTGGGGCTATTGCGGACCGGCCCCGGTACGTCTCGAGGGTCGCAGCGCTGCGATCGACCCGGACGGTCACTTCTTCGTCGACGGGGGTCAGTGGAACTTCGACGGCACCTTCGTCGGCCCCGCCGAAGTCCAGGGAACGGCGACCTTCCTCGAACATCCGCTCGCCGGTTGCCCCGAAGAAGCCGTCCCGTATACGGCGCGCCTGCGCACCGGCCCGCCGCCGGCGATCCCCGATTGCAAGGAGCATCAGCTGCAGATCTCGCTCTACCCGCGCTATCCGGGCGCAGGCTTCCACTTTCTCAACCTGGTCCTGGACAACCGCGGCAGCCGTTGCGCCGTGCGTGGCTTTCCGCGGCTGCGCCTGCTCGGCGCCGGCGGGCGGCCGCTGCCGACGCGCGCCGTGCATGAAGGGCCGGCACATCGGGTGACGATGGAACCGCGTGAAGCGGTCGGGGCCACCGTGCGCTGGGACGCGCATGCGGGTCGCGGAGAGCCTGTCCACGGGCGTTGCGAGCCGGTCCCTCACAGCGTCCTGGCCCGCTTTGGCGGCGGCATCGTGCGCCGCCTGCCCTGGCACTGGGGCCCTGTCTGCAAGCGCGGCGCCCTCCGCATCACCGCGCTCCGCTGAACCAGGCACGCCGCCGTGCTGGAAGGTCGGTGGGCCTAGATTCTCACTTCGCCGCGCGGAAGCTCGTCAGGCTCTCGACCCTTTCGCCGCGCTGCCTCGCACCAGCGGCCGGACGATAGGCGGCGCCTTCGGCAATTTACCTCGCTCCACCTCGCCCAGGTCGAACCCGGCGGCGCTGATCGCAGACACAGTGTCGCGGTTGCAGTGGCAGCCGTCGCCGATGAAGCGCCAGGGCCGTTCCCAGCGGTCCTGCCACTGTGCCAGGCCGGGATCTTCGGCCCGGACGTGCTCGAGGAAGAGCAGCCGTCCGTCGGGTTTGAGGACGCGCTCGATCTCGTTCAGGGCGCCCTCGGGATCGGGAACCGTGCAGAGCACCAGGGTCACCACCGCGGTGTCGAACGAGGCATCGGCGAAGGGCAGCTCTTCCGCCGGAGCTTCCAGCAACCTCACGTCGAGATCGATCCGGGAGAGCTTCGGGCGCAGCTGCTTCGACATGTGCGGGTCGGGCTCAACCAGGGTGAGGCTCTCGATTGCGGCTGGGTAGTGCTCGAGGTTGAGACCGGTGCCGGCACCCAGCTCCACCACCCTCCCCCGCGCCTGCGCGAGCAGCTCGCGGCGCATCTCGCGCAGGCCCGCCTCCTCGGTTCTCTTGAAGCCGCGGTCATACATGGCGGAGAAGGCCCGCCCCCAGGTCGCGTCATAGATCCGTCCCACGGCGGCCCTCCTTGCTCGGTTTGGAAGCCATACGGGCCACGGCGATGCCCAGTTCAGTTTCGGGAGGCGCTAGGCAACGTCGCGCTGGGGCGCTGGGGCCTCGCCGGGCTCGCTCGCAGCGGCCCGCTCCTCGTAGGCCCGCCGGGCGGCGTGGTCGACCTCGGTCATCAGCCTGTCGACCTTCATCGCCCGGCCCAGCGCCTCGCGCCAGCGGCGGGGCAGCGGGGCGAGAACCTTGTAGAGGACGCCGTTGGCGCGGGGGACGAAGACGTCGAATCGCGGCACTTCCATCGCCTCGACGATCTCGTCGGCGACCTCGGAGGCCTCGACCGGTTTGACCCATTTCTGGCCGACGCCGCTGGTCAGCTCGGTGTTGACAACGGTTGGCATCACGCAGAGGACCTCGACGCCGGTCCCGCGCAGCTCCGCCCGCACCGCCTCGCTGAGGCCGACGACCGCGTGCTTGGCGCCGGAGTACGTGGCGATCCCGGGGATGCCCGATTTGCCCGCCTGCGAGGCGAGGTTGATGATGTAGCCGCTGCCACGCGGTCGCAGCCGCTTGATCGCCAGCTGGGTGCCGGTGATCACCCCGTGGAGGTTGATGTCGATCTGGCGCCGGACCGACTCCTCGCTCTCCTCCTCGAACGGGGTCACCGGCATGATCCCGGCGTTGTTGACGACTGCGTCGAGCGGCCCGAGCTGGCGCTCGGCCTCGTCGAGGAAGCGCTCGAAGGAGTCGCGGCCGGTGACGTCGAGCGGCAGCGCGACGGTGCCGCCGCCCAGCTCCGCCGCCGCCTGCTCGGCCAGCTCGAGGTCGAGGTCGCCGATCGCGACGCGGCATCCCTTCGCGACCAGCGCCTGCGCCGTCGCCTTGCCGATCCCCCTCGCCCCGCCGGTGATCGCCACGACCTTGCCGCCGAGTGACCGCCGCTCTTTCGCCATCCTGCTCCTCCTCGGGTTGCGGCGACCGTCCCTAGGCCGCCGGTTTGTAAACGGTGACCACGGCGGCGCCGCCGAGGCCGATGTTGTGCTGCAGGGCGGTCTTCGCGCCCTCAACCTGGCGCTTGTCGGCTTCGCCGCGCAGCTGCCAGGTCAGTTCCGAGCACTGCGCCAGCCCGGTCGCGCCGAGCGGGTGGCCCTTGGAGATCAGCCCCCCGGACGGGTTGACGACGGGGCCGCTGCCGCCGTAGGTGGTCGCTTCCGCCTCGACCAGCTTGTGCGCCTCGCCCTCCCCCGCGAAGCCGAGCGCTTCGTAGGTGATCAGCTCGTTGGCGCTGAAGCAGTCGTGCAGCTCGCAGACGTCGACTTCCTCGGCCCCCACTCCGGCTTCCTCGTAGGCGATCTTCGCCGCCGTCCGTGACATGTCGGAGCCGACGATCTTCATGCAGTCGGTGTCGTCGGCGAAGGTCGAGCTGAGGTCGGTGACCATCGACTGGCCGGCGATCTCGACCGCCTGCTCCCAGAGCCCGTGCTCGTCGACGTAGCGCTCGGAGGCGACGATCGCGCAGGCGGACCCGTCCGAGGTCGGCGAGCACTGGAGCTTGGTCAGCGGCTCGTGGATCATCTTCGCCGCCTTGATGTCCTCGAGCGTGTACTCGTCCTGGAACTGGGCGTAGGGGTTGTTGACCGAGTGCTTGTGGTTCTTCCAGCCGATCCAGGCGTAGTGGTCGGGGTTGGAGCCGTACTTCTCCATGTGGTCGCGGCCGGCGTTGCCGAACATCTGCGGCGCCGGCGGCGAGGCCTCGGGGTCGCGGATCTCGAACATCCGCATCGCGTGCCTGTCGAGCGCGTTGGTGCGGTCGGTGTACTTGACGCCGAGGCTGCCCGGCTCCATCTTCTCGAAGCCGAGCGCCAGGGCGCACTCGACGAGCCCGCCCTTGACCGCCTGGCGGGCGAGGAACAGCGCCGAGGAGCCGGTCGAGCAGTTGTTGTTGACGTTGACGACCGGGATCCCGGTGAGGCCGAGCTGGTAGAGCGCCCGCTGGCCGTAGGTCGAGTCGCCGTAGCAGTAGCCGGCGTAGGCCTGCTGCACGTCCTCATAGGGAATGCCGGCATCGGCAAGCGCCTTCTCCCCCGCCTCCTTGGCCCAGTCCGGGTAGTCGCCCTCCTTCGTCCCGGGCTTCTCGAACTTGGTCATCCCGACCCCGATCACGAACGTGCGGTTGCTCAACGCTTCTCCTCCCGACGGCCGCCTCCCGCGGCGGCCCAAAATTGGCTGG
>DASTAR010000138.1:0-8158 GCA_035712505.1 Solirubrobacterales bacterium | reverse complement strand
TTCGAGATGGTTCCCGACCTCGACACCCTGCGGATGGTGCCCTGGCTGCCGGGGACGGCGATGGTGATGGCCGACGTGCAGTGGTCCGACGGCCGTGAAGTCGCCGCCTCTCCACGGCAGATCCTGCGCCGGCAGCTGGCGCGGCTGCAAGAGCGGGGGATGAGCGCCAATGCCGCCACCGAGCTCGAGTTCATCGTCTTCCGCAACAGCTACGAGGAGGCCTGGAGGCAGGGGTTCCACGACCTCGAGCCGGCCAACCTCTACAACATCGACTACTCGCTGCTGGGGACCTCGCGGGTCGAGCCGCTGATCCGCCGCATCCGCAACGAGATGGCCGGGGCGGGGATGACGGTCGAGAACTCGAAGGGCGAGTGCAACCTCGGCCAGCACGAGATCAACTTCCGCTACGCCGGCGCCCTGCGCAGCGCCGACAACCACGTCATCTACAAGAACGGCGCCAAGGAGATCGCCTCGCAGGAGGGGCGCTCGATCACCTTCATGGCGAAGTTCAACCAGCGCGAGGGCAACTCGTGCCACATCCACTGCTCGCTGGCGAGGGAGGACGGGTCGAACGCGTTCGCCGGCGACGAGTCGCTGTTCGAGCGCTTCGTCGCCGGGCAGCTCGCCTGCATGGAGGAGCTGACCCTGTTCTACGCGCCGCACGTCAACTCCTACAAGCGCTTCGCCAAGGGCTCGTTCGCGCCGACGGCGATCGCCTGGGGGCGCGACAACCGCACCTGCTCGCTGCGGGTAGTCGGGGAGGGCGAGGGGCTGCGGGTGGAGAACCGGCTGCCGGGCGCCGACGTCAACCCCTACCTGGCGCTCGCCGCGATGATCGCCGCCGGCCTGCACGGGATCGACGAGGGGCTGCCGCTCGAGCCGGCCTTCGAGGGCAACGCCTACGAGTCCGACAAGCCGCGGGTGCGGTCGAACATCTACGACGCCCGCGACGCCTTCGCCGCGAGCGAGGTCGCGGCCGAGGCCTTCGGCACCGACGTGGTCGAGCACTACCTGAACCGGGCCACGGTCGAGATCGAGGCATTCGAGGCGGCCGTCACCGACTGGGAGCGCTACCGGGGATTCGAGCGACTGTGAGCGAGGACGCTGGCAGCGAGGCGCCGGCGATCGGCATCTGCGCCGCCATCGAGCGGGTGTCGTGGGGGGTATGGGACGGCTACGAGGTGACGCTGGTGCCGCGCAGCTACGTCCGCTGCGTGCAGAAAGCGGGAGGGATCGGGATCGTGCTGCCGCCCGACGAGTCCGCCGTGGTCGACCCGGACCTCATCCTCGACCGGATCGACGCCTTGCTGCTGGCCGGCGGTGCCGACATCGACCCGGCTGCCTATGGGGCCGAGCCGCATGCGGAGACGAAGGGCACCTGGCCCGACCGCGACCGCTTCGAGCTGGCGCTGGCGCGGCGGGCGCTGGAGCGCGACATGCCGGTGCTGGGGATCTGCCGCGGCATGCAGCTGCTGAATGTGGCGCTGGGCGGGACGCTGGTCCAGCACCTGCCCGAGGCGGTGGGCAGCGAGGCCCACCGCACCGCCGGCGGCACCTTCGCCAAGCACCACATCAGGCTGGAGCCGGAGTCGCTGGCCTGCTCGGCGGCGGGCGTCGAGGCCTTCGTCGTCTGGTCCCATCACCACCAGGGCATCGACCGCCTCGGCGAGGGCCTGAGGGTGACGGGATGGTCGGCCGAGGACGACCTTCCCGAGGCGATCGAGCTTCCGGGCAAACGCTTCGCCCTCGGCGTCATCTGGCACCCCGAGGAGGACGAGAGCTCG
The DNA here is from genome assembly GCA_035712505.1 of Solirubrobacterales bacterium. Lineage (GTDB taxonomy): Bacteria > Actinomycetota > Thermoleophilia > Solirubrobacterales > 70-9 > VAYN01. Next base: position 6,374 of record DASTAR010000138.1, on the reverse strand, counting down.
AGGGTGATCGCGGCGCTGGTGGACGCGGCGCGAGGCTGGAGCAAGGGCGCCGCCGATCGCGTGGTTCCTTTGTCCTCTATATCCGGACAAAGGAACCACAAGTGAGCGCGATCGAGGTGATCGAGCCGGCTACCGAGCGGGTGATGGCCGAAGTGCCGCGGGCGGGCGTCGAGGAGGTCGACGCGGCGGTGGCGCGGGCCAAGGCCGCGTTTCCGGCCTGGCGGGCGGTGGTGGCGGCTGACCGGGCGAAGCTGCTGCGCGGTCTCGCCGAGGCGCTCGCGGCGCGACAGGAGGACCTGGCGCAGCTGGAGGCGCGGAACGCCGGCAAGCCGATCGGCGATGCGCGCGGCGAGATCGACATGGTGGTCGAGACCTACCGCTACTACGCCGGCGCGCCGGAGCGGCTGCTCGGGCAGACGATCCCGGTGGCCGGCGGCGTTGACATGACCTTCCGCGAGCCGCTCGGCGTCGTCGGCCTGATCGTCCCCTGGAACTTCCCGCTGACGATCGCCTCCTGGAAGGTGGCGCCGGCGCTCGCGGCCGGCAACTGCGTCGTCCTCAAGCCGGCCGAGCTGACGCCGCTGACCGCGATCGAGCTGGAGAGGATCGCGCTCGAGGCGGGGCTGCCGGAGGGGGTGCTGAGCGTGGTGCCTGGGCCGGGCAGCGTCTGCGGGCGCCGCCTCGTCGAGCACCCCGACGTCGCCAAGATCGCCTTCACCGGCTCGACCGAGGTCGGCCGCGGGATCGCCGCCGGCGCGGCGCAGACGATCAAGCGGGTGACGCTGGAGCTCGGCGGAAAGTCGGCCAACGTTGTCTTCGCCGACGCCGACCTGGAGATGGCCGCGGCGGCAGCACCGCTGGCGGTCTTCGGCAACGCTGGCCAGGACTGCTGCGCCCGTTCGCGGATCCTGGTCGAGCGGGGCGCGGTCGACGACTTCCTCGCGGCGCTGCAGCCCGCGGTCGAGGGGATGGCGGTCGGCGACCCGCTCGACGACTCGACCCAGATGGGACCGCTGATCTCCGCCGACCAGCGCGAGATCGTCGCCTCCTATGTGCCCGACGGGGCCCCGGTGGCGATCCGCGGCAGCGCCCCCGAGGGCCCCGGCTATTGGTTCCCGCCCACCGTCCTGGCTCCGGTCTCCAACGACGATCGCGCCGCCGCCGAGGAGATCTTCGGGCCGGTCGCCTGCGTCATCCCCTTCGCCGACGAGGAGGACGCGGTGCGCCTCGCCAACGACACCATCTACGGCCTCTCGGGCTCGATCTGGACCCGGGAGGGGGCGCGGGCGCTGCGGGTGGCGCGGGCGATCGAGACCGGGGTGATCTCGATCAATTCCAACACCTCCGTCCGCGTGTCGACTCCGTTCGGAGGGTTCAAGCAGTCCGGGGTCGGCAGGGAGCTCGGCCCCGATGCGCTCGAGCACTACACCGACGTCAAGAACGTCTACTACGCGACCGGAGGAGGCTGAGCCATGGCTGGGAGGCTGGAGGGGAAGGTCTGCGTCATCACCGGGACCGCTAGCGGAATCGGCGCCGAGTCGGCGAGGCTTTTCGCCGCGGAGGGGGCGGAGGTCGTCGGCATCGACCTCGACGCCGCGGAGGCGGCCGGGGCGCTGACGATCGCCGCCGACGTCGCCGACGAGGAGCAGGTGCGCAGCGCCCTGGCCGAGTCACGCGAGCGATTCGGCCGCATCGACGTGCTGATGAACAACGCCGGGATCAACCCGACCGACGACGGCTCGGTCCTGGATACGAGCCTCGGGTCGTGGCAGCGGGTGCAGGACGTCAACCTGCGCAGCGTCTTCCTCTGCTGCAAGCACGGCATCCCCCATCTGCTCGAGGCCGGCGGCGGCTCGGTGATCAACGTCGCCTCCTTCGTCGCCGTGATGGGCGCCGCGGTGTCGCAGGCCTCCTACACCGCCTCCAAGGGCGCGGTCCTCTCGCTCTCGCGCGAGCTGGGGGTCGAGTTCGCCGGCCGCGGCGTCCGGGTCAACGCACTCTGCCCCGGCCCGGTCAACACCCCCCTTCTCGAGGAACTCTTCGCCAAGGACCCCGAGCGCGCCGCCAAGCGCCTCGTCCACATCCCGATGGGCCGCTTCGGCGAGCCCGAGGAGATCGCCAAGGCCGCCCTCTTCCTGGCCAGCGACGACTCGACCTTCGTCACCGCCAGCACCTTCCTGGTGGACGGCGGCCTCTCGGCGGCCTACCTGACGCCGATCCAGGCTTCCTAGTTGCTCAAGGTATCTCGACTTATAGGTAGATCACACGAGGCCGAGCGGACGCCGCCGCCCTCGGCCGTCTCAGGCCGAGGCCGGCAACGGCTCGCTCGGTTCCTCCACCTCGGCCGACCGGTCGCCGTGTCCGAAGCGGACGTTCGGGAGCACGCGCCGCAGCCAGCGCGGCATGTACCAGGCGGCGCTGCCGGTGAGGCGGAGGAGGACCGGGAGCAGGAGGAGGCGGACCAGGAAGGCGTCGAGGAGGACGGCGATCCCGAGGATCGCGCCCATTTCCTTCGGCGGCAGCGGGCCGGAGAGGGCGAAGGTGAAGAAGACGGCGACCATCACCGCGCCGGCGGCGAGGACGACGCGACCCGAGTGGGCAAGGCCGCCGATCATCGCCTGTTCGGCGCTGCCGCTCTGCTCCCAGTGCTCGCGCGCCGAGGAGAGTAGGAAGACGGTGTAGTCCATCGCGATCGCGAAGACCATCGCGAAGAAGAAGACCGGCGCCCAGGCGTCGAGGAAGCCCTGGGGTTCGAAGCCGAGCAGCCCGGCGAGGTTGCCGTCTTGGAAGATCAGCTTGGCGACGCCGAACGCCGCCCCGGTCGAGAGCAAGTTGGTGAGTACGCCCAGCGCCGCCACCAACGGCGCCTGGAAGGCGACCAGCAGGAGCAGGAAGCCGAGGCCGAGGACCACGCCGATCACCAGCGGGGCCTTGGCGCGCAGCGTCGTCTCGAGATCGTGGTTTTCGGCCGCCGGCCCACCGACCAGGGCGCCCGCCGGGAGGTTCGAGCGCAGGCGGTCGACGGTGTTTCCGTAGGCGACGGTCGCCGGGGCGGCGGTGGGCACTGCTTCGATCAGGGCGAGGCCGTCGCTGCCGGTGCGCGGCGGCAGCGCCATCGCAACGCCGGGGTCACGGGTCAGTTCAGCGGCGACCTGTTTCGCCTGAGCGGCCGGGGTGGTCACCTGCAGCAGCCCGGGGGCGCCTGGGCCGAAGGCCGCGCTCACCTGTTCGTAGCCGACCCGCGAGCTGTCGCCGGGCGGCACGACCTTGATCGAGGGCATGCCGGTGCGCAGGCCGAGGATCGGAGAGGCCAGTGCGAGCAACGCGACGAGCGCGAGGCCGCCGAAGATGAGCGGTCGGCGCCAGAGCAGCTCGCCCCAGCGGGCGAAGCGCGGCGAGCGGTGGTCGCTGGAGTGCGCCCAGGGGAGCGAGAGCTTGTCGACGCCCGGGCCGAGCTTCGCCAGCACCGCCGGCAGCAGGGTCAGGGTCGCGGCGAGGACGAAGAGGACCGAGATCATGATCCCGAGTGCGACCGAGCGGAAGGCCGGGCTGGGGACGAGCATCACCGCCGCCAGGCTGACGAGGACCGTGAGGCCGGAGAAGAGGACCGCCTTGCCAGCGGTGTCCATCGTCGCGCCGACCGCCTCGGCCGGCTCCAGGCGCTGGCCGAAGAGGGCGTTGCGGAAGCGCATGACGACGAAGAGCGCGTAGTCGATGCCGAGCGCGAGGGCGAACATCATCGCGAAGTTCATCGCCCAGATCGAGATCGGCAGCAGCTGCGTACCGAGGTAGAGGAGGCCGGCGGAGAGGGCGAGGCCGGTGATCGTCAGCATCAGCGGCAGCCCGGCGGCGACCAGCGAGCCGAAGGCGAGGACGAGGATCGCCAGCGTCACCGGCCAGGAGAAGAGCTCGGACTTCAGCATCGCGTCTTTGTTCGCTTGGTTGAAGTCGGACCACATCCCAGCGGGGCCGGTGAGGTGGGCTTCGACTCCGGGGACGGCCGCGGTGGCGAGGTCCGGCTTCAGCCTGTCGGCGGCGGCGACCATCCCGTTGGGATCCTTGGCGGCGGCGGCGCGGACGACCGCGGTGTGACCGTCGCGGGAGATCGAGACGCCCGCTTGCGGCGGGACGACCTTGCCGACCGCAGGGTCGGCGGCGAGGAGGCGCTGGACGCGGGCCAGGGTGGCGCGGAAGCGGGGATCGGCCGCGGCGTATTCGCTGGAGTGGACGGCGACCTGCAGCCCGTAGGCGCCGGCGCCGCCGAAGGCGGAGTCGACCTGCTTGCGCACCGCGACCGACTCCGAGCCGGTGGCTTCCCAACCGGCGCCCGAGAGGGCGGTCTCCGCCCGCGGGGCGAGGAAGCCGAGCGCAACGGCGACGACGGCCCAGATCGCGAAGGTCGCGGCGCGGTGAGTGGCGGCATGGCGCCCGAGGCGCCCGATTGGTCCGAGCTGCGCCTTCGCTTCCAGCGGCGGATGCTTCACAGTTGATGCGGCTTCGACAGTCATCCAGTGCTCCTCTACGAATTCGCCGACCTTATTCACCAATTCACGTCTTAACAACTTAACCGTTGTAGAAGGTACAATAACACAGAGATGCAGAGCCCGCTTAATCCAGACGCCGCCGAGCTGATCGCCCGTCGCTTCCGGGCGCTGTCCGACCCGACCCGACTGCGGATCCTCGACCTCCTGCGCAACCGGGACGAGGCGTCGGTGGGGGAGATCACCGACGAGCTCGGCACCTCGCAGCAGAACGTCAGCAAGCATCTCTCGGCGCTGCTCGCCGAGGGCTTCGTCGCCCGCCGCAAGCGGGGCACGAGCTCCCTCTACCGGATCTCCGACCCGGGCGTGCACGAACTCTGCGACGGCGTTTGCGCCGGCATCGAATCTCAGCTGTCGGAACTAGAGGCCGTCCTCAAATAGCGACCTCTTTCTCCCCGTGAGGGGAGAGACCGAAGGGCCTGGCGCCTTTCCGAACCGATGGTTGGGAAAGGCGACCCGGTTGACATCGCGATCGGACAAGTGGCTCGTGAGCAGCACGGCATCGTGACGACGCGGCAGCTCGAAGCGGCCGGACTCTCGAGCGCCGCGATCTCCCAGCGTGTGCGGAGCGGCAGGCTCTACCGAATTCACCAAGGTGTGTACTCCTTAGGCCACGATGGCCTCAGCGAAGAGCAGCGGTGGATGGCCGCAGTGCTCGCTTGCGGTCCCGGCGCCGTGCTCAGCCACGCCTCGGCCGCCGTCCACTGGAACCTCTTGCGGCCATTGGAAGGCTCCATCCACATCACTGTCCCCACTCACACCGGCCGGAAGCGCCGACCGGGAATCGCCTTCATCGCTGCGTCTCCCTCGGGGGCGGGGCGACTTTCCGCACCAAAGGTTTGGAAAAGCGCCCTGTAACTGTGCGGCGGGGTATTCCGGTGACGACGGTGGCGCGGACGCTCGAGGACTTGCGGCGTTCGGACTTGCGCCCCTCGCTCGTGCGCCGGGCGATTCGGCAGGCTGAGTTTCTTCGGCTGCCGCTTGGCGACATCGTCACCGACCACACGCGAAGCGACCTCGAGCGGGACTTTCTGCGCCTTTGCCGTCGCTACCGGCTGCCACCTCCCGAGGTCAACGTTCCGATCGGGCGCATGACCGTCGACTTTCTCTGGCGCTCCGCGATGCTCGTCGTCGAAACCGATAGCCACGTCACTCACGGGGGCGAGGTCGCCTTCGAGGACGATCGCCAGCGCGACTTGGCGTTGCGGCGGCAGGGGTACTCGGTGCACCGCTTCAGCGGAGGACAGCTGAAGCTGGAACCGGACGCAATCGCCGAAGACATCGCGCGGGCGTTGCAGGTAGTCGGCGAGTAGCCGGGGCGCCCCGTAGGTTTCTCTCGTGAGCGACGTGCCGGCGATCGAGACCGAGCGGCTGACCAAGCGCTACGGCAGCCACCGCGGGATCGAGGAGGTCAGCTTCGAGGTGCGGCCGGGCGAGGTCTTCGGGTTCCTCGGGCCGAACGGGGCGGGGAAGACGACGACGATCCGAACCCTGCTCGACCTGATCCACCCGACCTCGGGCTCGGCGCGCATCTTCGGCCTCGACAGCCAGCGGGACAGCGTCGCGATCCGGGTGCGGCTCGGCAACCTGCCCGGTGACTTCGGCTTCGGCCGCGAGGCGACGGGACGCGAGGCGGTGCGCCTGCTCTCGCGCCTGCGCGGCATCGACGGCAACGGCCGCGCCGAGGAGCTGGCGGAGCGCTTCCGCGCCGACCTCGGCCGCCCGCTCGGCCAGCTCTCGCGCGGCAACCGGCAGAAGGTCGGGCTGATCCTCGCGACCTTCCACCGGCCCGAGCTGCTGGTCCTCGACGAGCCGACCGGCGGCCTCGACCCG
>DASTAR010000137.1:0-2022 GCA_035712505.1 Solirubrobacterales bacterium | reverse complement strand
CACAGGTTTTGCCCGTTTCACCTTCGCCATCGCTTGGCCTCCTCGTACTGCCAACGATGCTGATCGCGCAGGGGCATCGCGTGGATCACCAGGAACTCCTCCTCGTAGAGGTCAACCGCCACGACCTCCAGAGCCACGCCGTCTTCGTCGTCGCCAAGGAACAGGATGCGATCTTCCCGGGCAAGGCAATCCTCCCAGCCGAGGTGTTGTCGAAATCGAAGGCCACAGTGCTCGACGACGAAGCGGGAACGCTCGCCGGCGATGCGGTGCTTGGTAGCGGAACGAGTCCAACGAACGTCAAGTTCTTCAGGTCTATAATTATGTCGGACAATATAGCTGTCTCGGGAGCTCTGCAGATCCTGGTTGGTCACCCTCGCCAGCAGCCAATCCGCCGACACCTCTTCGTACCGCTGCTTCTCGACGTAGGCGAAGGCTCGGCTGTCGTTGGCGAGGTGCAGGTAATTCCTCGTCCAATAGTGCTTGTAGGCCTGAAGACGCATCCCGTCTTTGAGTTCGACGGAGAACATCCACATGAAGTCGCCCACGTGATCGGGAGCGAAGTTCAGCAGCGGCTCCCATTCTGGGACGTGGACCGACAGCATCCGGCCTTTAATCGGCTTGGGCGAACTCACACATGCAGCGTCACCTGGCTCGCCGCGCCGAACAAGACCCGAAAGCCTCCGATCAGTGAAAAGTCAGTCGAGACTTTGTGACGACCAGCCGCTCCAGCGCTCGACGTCCACCGCCAGCACGGCTCCGGCGGGGACGAACAGCGGGTAGCGGTCGGCGAGGAGGCGACAGGCGACGGCCGCCTCCTCGACATCGGGCTCGAGCACCCGTGCGGACCCGTCGGCCCGCACCCACCACAGGGCCTCCCAGTCCTCCTCGTAGTGGTCGGCGAGGAGCGCGACCCGCGGGTTTTGCCGCACGTTCTCCAGGCGCCGCAGCGCGACGGTCCGCTTCGGCTTCGCGTCGACGGCGCTGTAGACGTGCTCGCCCTCGAGCGCGAAGGTGATGGGGACGAGGTGCGGCCGGCCGGTCGCGTCGACGGTGGCGAGGCGGGCGACGCGGGCGGCGGCGAAGCGCTCGCGTGCCTCCTCGGCCCTCACACCTCGCCGTGCAGTTCGGCGACGGCTTTCTCCCACCGATCCAGCGCCGCCTCGACGACGGACCGGCCGGCCGAGGGCACCCAGCGCACCACGCGCCTGCACCCGGCCTCCGCCAGCCGCTCCAGCTCGGCCGGCTTCGCCGGCGCGCCCATCGCCATGAAATCGATCGGCCGCTCGGCGCGGGAGCGCAGCTCCGCGAGCCGGTCCAGGATCCCCTCTCCCCCGGGGGCGTAGGTGGGGAACCAGGCGTCGCCGAAGCGAAGCACCCGGTCCAGGACCGTCGGGCCGGTGCCGCCGACCAGGACCGGCGGGTGCGGGCGCTGCGCCGGCTTGGGCCAGGACCAGATCCCCTCGAAGGAAACCAGCTCGCCGTCGTAGCTCGCCTCCTCTTCGGTCCAGATCGCCTTCATCGCCTCCACCCGCTCGGCCATCAGGCGCATCCGGGTCCGCGGGTCGGTTCCGTGGTTCTCCATCTCCTCGCGGTTCCAGCCGGCGCCGACGCCGAACTCGAAGCGCCCGCCGGAGAGCCGGTCGAGCGAGGCCACCTCTTTGGCCGTGGTGATCGGGTCGCGCTCGACGACGAGGCAGATGCCGCTGCCGATCCGCAGCCGCGACGTCGCCGCCGCGGCCGCCGTCAGCGCGACGAAGAGGTCGTAGGTGTGGCTGTACTTGCGCGGCAGCTCACCACCCGCCGGATACGGCGACCGACGCGACGCCGGGATGTGCGTGTGCTCGGCGAAGAACAGCGACTCGTGCCCCCGCTCCTCCACCAGCCGCGCCAGCTCGCCGGGACCGACCGCGTCCGCGGTGGGGAAGTAGCCGATGCCGAAGTCCATGGGGTTGTGAACATATTCCCCGGAGAGTCCGTTCGAACCTCGGAGAGCCTCAGGAGCCGCGAGCCTGCCTCAACCGC
>DASTAR010000136.1:0-30223 GCA_035712505.1 Solirubrobacterales bacterium | reverse complement strand
GGGGCGCTGGAGCCGAGGTCGGTGTCGCTCGCGCTCAGCCGAGCCTGGTTGCGCGGGGTGAAGGACTGGCGCAGGCGCAGGCCGGGGAAGTGCAGCTCGAGGACGCTGTCGCCGAAGTAGCGATGGCCGTCCCAGGCGCCGTTGCCGGTCGAGACGAGGACACGGCGGCCGCCCGGCTCGACCACGGCGCCGCCGCGGGAGAGGATCGCCGAGGCGCTCTCCGGGCAGCTGCGGGGGGCGATGATCGTGCGGCGCCTGGCGCAGAGCGTGTTGAAGACCGCGTCGACGTGGCCGGAGGCGCGGGCGATCGCGACGACGTGCCCCTGGTAGGTCGGGGCGTCGCCGATGTAGCCGCCGGTCGCGGCGAGGACGGCGGGGCCGTCGAGGTTGAGCGCCGCGGCGATTTTCTCCCGGGTCGGATCCCTGGTGATCCGCACCGGCCAGTGGCCGCGCCGGACCTCGCGCCCGGATGCGAGCACGAGCTTGTGAATCAGCCCATCGGGCGAGGCCGCGTAGACGAAGGCGCGCCCCGGATCGGCGACCGGGCTCGCCGTGGTGACCTGGTCGCTGCCGACGAGGCCGCCGTAGCTCTTCGGGGTGAAGGTCCAGAGGATCGCTCCCGACCCCGCGTCGATCGCGATCGTCCGCCCGTAAGTCGTGGTGACGACGAAGACGTCGTGGGTGCCGCCGCGCACCCGCGCCCCGTGCAGGTAGATCGGCGAGGAATCGACGGTGCCGGAGAGCGCGACCCGCCGCGAGTGCAGGTTGCCGACGTTGGCGGCGGTGATCCCGGTCGGCCGGTTGGTCGCGTCGAGGCGCTGGGGGTCGAGCCCGAACTCGGGCCAGTCGGTCAGCGCCGAGCCGTGGGTCGGCGCGGCGGCGGCCGACTCGCTCGCCCCGGAAGTCGAGCCGGTGTCGGCCGACCCCGAGCCGCAGGCGCTGACCAGGAGGGCGGCGGTGAGGAACAGGGTGGCGGCCGCGCGCAGGCGCATCTCCACAGTCCTACCCGAGCCCGTGCGGGTGCAAATGCTCTTCGGCCATCCGCTTCAGCCCGACGCGGTCGATCTTGCCGGTCGGGTTGAGCGGCATCTCCTCGAGGAAGACGATCTCCTCCGGCGCCTTGTAGCCGATCCGCTCACGGCAGTGGACGATCAGCTCGGCGGCGGTAGGGCGGTCGGCGCCCTCGCGCAGGGTGACGTAAGCGCGGACGTTCTCGCCGTGGACCTCGTCGTGGATGCCGACGGCGCCGGCCAGGGAGACGGCCGGGTGCTCGCCCAGGGCGCCCTCGACCTCGTAGGGGCTGATGTTGGAGCCATCGTGGACGATCACCTGCTTCTTGCGGCCGAAGAACCAGAGGTAGCCGTCGGCGTCGGCGCGGGCGAGGTCGCCGGAGTCGATCCAGTCCTCGCGCAGGACCTCGGCCGTCGCCTCCGGCGCTTCCCAGTAGCCGGACATCCGCGCCGGGGTGCGGATGAAGATCCGCCCCACAGTCTCCGGATCGACCGGGCCGCCCTCTTCGTCGCGCAGGGCGATGCTGAAGCCGCTGATCGGCCGCCCGATCGAGCCCTGCTTTACGACGCCCGACGGCGGGTTCAGCGTCGCCAGGCCGACCTCGGTCATCCCGTAGCCCTCGACGATCGGGAAGCCGGCGACGGCGGCGAACTCGTGCAGCAGCTCGGTCGAGACCTTGTCCGAGCCGCAGCGACAGACCCGCAGCGAGTCGAAGTCGCCGGGCTCGAGGTCGTGGTCGCGGATCAGCGCCAGCAGCGCCGCCGGGATCATCGCCAGCACGGTCGGGCGGCGCTCGCGCAGCAGCGGCAGCAGCTCGTGGCTGTCGAAGGTCCGCGCCACCACCACCTCGCCGCCGACGGAGAGCGTGCTGAGCGCCCAGAGGAAGGAGCCGATGTGGGACATCGATGAGCCGGGCAGGAAGACGTCGTCGGCGCCGAGCTCGAAGGCCGCGGCGGCGCCGGCGATCATCCAGCGCAGCGAGGAGCGGGTGTGGGTGACGCCCTTGGCGGGCCCGGTGCTGCCGGAGGTGAAGAAGATCGCCGCCGGCCCGGCGGGGTCGGGCTGATCGCCCGGCGGCGGCAGCGGCTCGCTCGCGAGCAGCGAGTCGAGGTCATGTGCCCAGTCGACGCTCGCGACGCTCCCCGGCCCCTCCGGATCGGCGTAGGCGACGACCCCCAGCGGCAGCGCGCCCGCCAGCTCGCTCGCCGCCACGTCCTCGGTCCGCTCGACGTGCGCCAGCAGCGCCCGGGCACCGCTGACCTGCAGGGCGTGGTCGATCTCCCGGTGGGTGTAGCGGTAGTTCAGCGGCGTCACCACCAGGCCCGCCTTGAAGCAGGCCAGGTAGTGGACGACCAGGGCGATCCGGTTCGGCATCAGCGAGGCGATCCGGTCGCCCGGCCCCAGGCCCAGCTGCCGGTAGCCCCCGGCCAGCCGCTCGGCCTCCTCCTCCAGCTCGGCCCAGCTCGTCGAGCGCGTCGCCGAGACCAGCGCCGCCTTCCTGGCCCCGGCGTCGAGCCCGACCCGCAGCAGGTCGCTCAGCGGCGCGGCGGGAGCGTCCAGCGGCAGGCCGTCGATCAGCACGCGGTACTTCTACCGCACGCGGCACATGATGGAATGGCGCGGTGCGCTCCCTCCTCGGCGACCGGAAGCACTGGATCTGGCTCGCCGTCTGGCTGGCCACCCGCGCCTTCATCGTCGCCGAGGTCGGCTTCTGGGCGACCGGGCACCCGCGGCTGCAGGACGTGAACAACTACGCGACCTGGTCGCACGTGCTGACCGGCGAAGGCGCCTTCCCGAGTGGGGACGCCTGGCAGTACCCGCCCGCCGCCGGGCTGCTGATGCTGGTCCCGCGAATCCTCCCCGGCAGCTACGGCGAGGCCTTCGTCGGCCTGATGCTCGTGGCCGACCTCGTCGGGCTCGTGCTGCTCGCCCGCCTCGGCCGCCGCTCCGGCAACGACGCCGGCGTCTGGGTCTGGCTGCTGGCGATGCCGCTGCTCGGGACCTTCGCCGTCCTCCGCTTCGACCTCGTCCCGACGGTGATCGCGATCGCCGCCCTGCTCGTCGTCCACCGCCGCCCGCAGTGGTTCGGCGCGCTCGCGGGCCTGGGGGCGGTGGTGAAGCTCTGGCCGGTGCTGGTCCTGTTCGGCGAGTGGGACCGGGGGCGCCTGCTCCGCAGCGTCGCCGCGGCGGTTGCCGTGACCGCGGTGGTCTTCGCCGCCTCGGCGATCGCCTTCGGCAATCCGGCCGGATTCGTCTCCCATGGCGGCGACCGCGGCCTGCAGGAGGAAGCCGTCGCCACCATCCCCTGGCAGCTCGAACAGATCGTCAGCGGCGACCCCTACCCGCGGGCGATCCGCTTCGGGGCCTGGGAGGTCGCCACCCCCACCGCCGACACCGTCGCCACCGTGCTCGGCTGGCTGACCCTCGCCGCGCTCGCCGCCGCGGCCGCCTGGTGGTGGCGCCGGCGGCAGCGCATCCTCGAGGGGTGGGACTGGCTGGCCGACGCCGCGGTCAGCCGCGACTTCGTCTTCACCGTCGTCCTCCTCGTCGTCGTCACCAGCCGCGTGCTCAGCACCCAGTACATGGTCTGGCTGCTGGGCCTGGCAGCGGTCGTGCTCAGCGCCGGCAGCACCCGCCTCGCCCGTCCCGCCTGGATCGTGGTCGGCGCCACCGCCCTCTCGACCGCCACCTTCAAGTCCCCCGAGCTGACGCTGATCCGGGACACGGCGCTCCTCTGTGCGACGGTCGACGCCGCGGTGGCGATGGTCGGGATGCTGCGGCGCCCCCGGCCTGGGCCCGCTCCCATCCCAGCCCGACAAGAAGCTTTTCCACTCTGAGAAACTCTGTCGATGCCCGAGCGGGCCGAAGAAGCTGGAAGCCCTGCTGAAAAGTTCGCCGCCCTCTGCGCGAGGAGCAAGCCGGTCCAGGCGCACAAGGAGGACGGGGCGAAGACGGTCACCCAGGTCGGCGTCGCCTAGGCCTCTCGGCGGCTGAGCCTCCGCTGCAGGTACTGCAGGGCGATCACCGTGGTCGCGTCGCGGATCTGCGGCAGCGCCTCCTCGAGCTGCGCCAGGTCGAGGCGGACGATCTCGATCTCCTCGTCCTCGTCGCGCTCCCCGCTGGCGGGCGAGAGACCGGTCGCCTCGAAGATCGTCACCTTCTCGCTGAGGAAGCCGGGGCTCGTATAGACGACGTGCAGCACGCTCCACTCCTGCGCCTGCAGCTCGGCCTCCTCGGCCAGCTCCCGCTGCGCGCACTCCAGCTCGCTCTCCCCCTCCCGGTCGAGCGTCCCCGCCGGAATCTCCAGCAGCTCGTCCTCCTCGACCGCCTCCCGCGGCTGCGCCACCAGATAGGCGAACTCCTCGTCGTGCGCCAGCACCGCCACGGACCCGGGATGCTCGACGATCTCCCGCTCGACCTCGCTGCCGTCGGCATGCCGGTAGCGCTTGGCGACGAAGCCGACGTGCTTGCCCTTATGCAGGAACCTCGTCCCGAGGTGCTCCATGGGGCTAGTCCATCAGACCGGACATTCGCTTGCTCCTCTCAGGGCACGACGAGCCAGGCCGATAGGTACGCCTGAAGATGGAGCCGGGGACGAGAAGGGTCGCAGGGCAGCATGTTCGAAACCAGGCGAGGGCCCGGGCGTGGAAGCGATTCCTCGGCGGGAGCTTCAAGCGCGACTACGACAGCTGGGCCCAGGGCGCCGAAGGCGAGGAGGTGGTCGGGGGAATCCTCGAAGGGCTGCGCGAGGGAGGATGGTGCGTGATCCACGACGTCGCCTTCGGACGCGGCAACATCGATCACATCGTCGTCGGGCCCGGCGGCATCTTCACGATCGAGACCAAGAGCCGCGGCGGCAAGGTCTGGCCCGATCGCCTCGACCCGAAGATGCTGAGCCAGGCGTACGCCGAGAAGAAGTCGCTCGAGAAGGTCACTCACATGGAGGTGCAGGCTCTGCTCGTCTTCAGTCGCGCCTACGTCCTCCCCAAGGGAATCGCGCGGCGGCGCGGGGTGGTCATCCTCTCGGCGCGCAGCCTCGCCTGGTTCTTCTCACAGCAGGCGGCGACGATCTCCCGCGAGCGGGCCGAGGTCATCCACCGGCGCCTGGCACTCGCGGTCGGACAAGCGGCGTCCTAGCGCAGCAGCTCGACTTCGACCTGCTCGCCGGCGGGGATTTCGTCGGTATCGGCGGGTATGACGGCGAGGGCGTCGGCGGCGAGCATCGAGGTGAGCACGTGGGAGCCCTGGCTCTCGCGGGTGAGGTGGGCGCGCCAGCCATCTTCGGTGAGCTCGAGACGGCACCTGAGGTAGTGGGCCTTGCCGGGCTTCTTGCGGTAGGCGGTGGCGAGAGCGGCCTGGGTGCGGCCGGCGTCGGGGTCGAGCCCGGCGAGGGCGCGGAGGGCGGGGCGGACGAAGAGGTGGAAGGTGACCATCGCCGAGACGGGGTTGCCGGGGAGCCCGAAGACGAGGGTCGGCCGTCCGCGCTCGCGAGAGAGGACGCCGAACCAGGTAGGGCCGCCGGGCCGCATCGCCACCCGCCAAAACCGCTCCTCGACCGCGAGGTCGGTGAGCGCCCCCTTGACGTGGTCGTGCCGACCGACCGACACGCCCCCCGCGACGACGAGGACGTCCGCCCCGCGAACTGCATCAAATTTCCCCTCTGGCAGGGAGGAAATTTGATGCAGTTCGGGTGAGAGGGCGGTACTGAGGGCTTGGCGCGTTGCCTCCGGGTCGTCGGGGAGGTGCGCGACGTGTACTGGTTCGGCGTCTGCTTCCCGTACGAGCGCAGCGAGCGCATAGGTGTTGGAGTCGTGGACCTGGCCGGGGCCCAGGGGCTCGTCCGGCGGGACCAGCTCGTCGCCGCTGCCGAGGACCGCCACTCGGGGGATCCGGGCGCACTCGATCTCGGCGACCCCGGCGGCCGCCAGTACCGCGACCTCGGCGGCGCCGATCCGCTGCCCGGGCTCGATCAGGACCTCGCCGGCAGCAACGTCCTCTCCGGCGCGGCGGATGTTCTCTCCCTCGCGCGCTGGGCGGACCGGCAGCACGTGCCCGTCTGCCTCGCTCGAGTCCTCGACCGGCAGCACCGCGTCGGCGCCCTCGGGGACCATCGCCCCGGTCGAGATCCAGATCGCCTCCCCCACCTCCACCGCGACGTCAGCGGGATGACCCGCGCGCGACTCGCCGACGAGCCGCAACTGCGGCCGGTCGCCCTCGGTGTCGGCGGCTCGCAGCGCGTAGCCGTCCATCGCCGAGTTTTCGAAGGGCTGGATCGGGATCGGGCTCCTCACCTCGGCGGCGGTGACGCGGCCGAGGCAGTCCGCCAGGCGCACCGTCTCACCCGCGAGCGGCACGACCTCCGCCAGCACCAGCGCGCGGGCCGCCTCCGGCGCCAGCGGACCCTTGCTCATCCGCGATGCGCGGTCGGCGCGCCGCGCAGCAGCGAGACCGCGTGGACCAGCGCCGGGCGCAGGGCGCCGGCGGTCTCGGCGATCGCCTTCGGGTTGCCGGGGAAGTTGACGATCAGGGTCGAGCCGCGGATCCCGGCCGTCGCGCGGGAGAGCATCCAGTGGGGCGTGTGCTCGGCCGAGGCGGCGCGGATCGCCTCGGCGATGCCGGGCGCCCGACGCTCGGTCACCGCCTCGGTGGCCTCGGGCGTCACGTCAGAGGCGGCGAGGCCGGTGCCGCCGGTGGTCAGGATCAGGTCGCAGGCTCCCCCGTCCGCCCAGCGCTGCAGGCATCGTTCGATCTCCCCCCGGTCGTCGCCGACGAGTTCCCGCCCGGCCAGCGTTCCTTCCATCTCGCTCACCAGCGCCACCAGCGCATCGCCGGACTCGTCGCTGCCGCCGTCCCGCGCCCGCGAGGTGCTGACGGTGACGACCGCTGCCCGCGGCGGGCCGCTACCCGGCTCGCCAGTCATGCCTGCCGCCGCTCTTCTCCAGCAGCCGCAGCCCGTCGATGACGACGCCGCGCTCGATGCCCTTGACCATGTCGTACAGGGTCAGCGCCGCGACTGAGCAGGCGGTCAGCGCCTCCATCTCCACTCCCGTGCCGGCGGTCGTCGCCGCCTCGGCCTCGATCCGCGCCGCGCCGCTCTCGCCGTCCACCTCGATCGCGACCTCGACGTGGGAGAGCGGGAGCTGGTGGGCGAGCGGGATCAGCTCGTCGGTCCGCTTCGCCGCCTGGATCCCGGCCAGCCGCGCCGTCCCGATCACGTCGCCCTTCGGCGCGTCGCCGGCCAGCACCCTCGCCGCCGTCGCCGGCGACATCCGCACCGTCACCTCCGCCCGCGCCTGGCGGCGGGTCGCCGGCTTGCCGCTGACGTCGACCATCCGGGCGCTGCCGCTCGCGTCGAGGTGCGTCAAATCGCCCGGTCCGGCGGCCTTGGCGGGGCGCTCCATCGGCCTAGGATAAGGCGATGGTGCTGCAAGTACGCCTGTTCGCGGTCCTGCGCGAGCGGGCCGGGCGGGACAGCCTCGAGGTCGAGCTCGGCGAGGAGGCGACGGTCGCCGACGCGCTGCGGGCGCTCGCCGAGACCAGCGAGGAGCTGGCCGCGGCCCTGGAGGCGATGCCGGTGGTGATGGCGGTCAACCGCTCCTACGTCGAGCCGGACGCAATCCTCTCCGCGGGCGACGAGCTGGCGCTGATCCCGCCCGTCAGCGGTGGCGCCGGGCCGTCGGCCGGCGGCGAGACCGAAGGATCGCCCCGCCCGCACGCCCGCGTCACCAACGAGCCCCTCTCCGCCGACCGCCTGAACGCGCTCGTCGCCACCGACCATACCGGCGCGATCGTCACCTTCCAGGGCACCACCCGCGACGTCGAGCGGCTCGACTACGAGGCCTACGAGCCGATGGCCGAAGAGAGGATCGCGGCGATCCTCGCCGACCTCCTCGACCGTCACGAGATCGAGGGCGCCGCGGCCGAGCACCGCACCGGCGCCGTCCCCCGCGGCGAGCCGAGCGTCGTCGTCGCGGTCGCCGCCGCCCACCGCGGCCCCGCCTTCGCCGCCGCCCGGGAAGCGATCGACCGGATCAAGGCCGAGGCGCCGATCTGGAAGAGGGAGGTCGAGGGGGGGCGAGCCGAGTGGGTGGAGGGCGCGCCACCGGACATCGCGTGACGCGAAACCGCGAGAGACCCGACATATTCGGGTCCTTTGCGGTCTCGCGGGTCAGTTCGACGTCGGGAAGTGCATCGACGCGCCTGAGGGCGCCTGCGTCGCCGGCCACCTGCTCGTGATCGCCTTGCCGCGGGTGTAGAAGCGGACGCCCTCGGGGCCGTGCATGTGGTGGTCGCCGAAGAGGGAGTCCTTCCAGCCGCCGAAGGAATAGAAGGCCATCGGAACCGGGATCGGCACGTTGATTCCGATCATCCCGACCTCGGCCTCGCGCTGGAAGCGGCGCGCCTCGTAGCCCGAGGCGGTGAAGATCGCGGCGCCGTTGGCGTAGGAGTTGCGGTTGACCAGCTCGATCGCCTCGTCGAGGTCGCCGCTGCGGACGACCGAGAGCACCGGGCCGAAGATCTCGCCGGTGTAGACCGACATCTCGGGGCTGACCTGGTCGATCAGCGTCGGCCCGACCCAGAAGCCCCCGCCGTCCATCTCCAGCTCGCGCCCGTCGACGGTCAGCCTCGCACCCGCCTCGGCGCCCTGGCCGATGTAGTCGACGATCCGCTCGCGCGCCTGTGCAGTCACCACGGGGCCCATCTCGGACGCCGGGTCGAGCCCCGGCCCGACCTTGATCTCGCGCGCCCGCCGCGCCACCTCGCCGACCAGCTCGTCGCCGGCCTCGCCGATCGCCACCGCGACCGAGATCGCCATGCAGCGCTGGCCGGCCGAGCCGAAGCCCGCCGCGGCGAGCTGGTCGGCGGCGTAGCCGAGGTCGGCGCCGGGCATCACCACCGCGTGGTTCTTCGCCCCGCCGAGCGCCTGCACCCGCTTGCGCTCCTCGGTCCCCCGCGCGTGCACGTACCGCGCGACCGGGGTCGAGCCGACGAAGGAGACCGCGGCGACGTCGGGGTGGTCGAGCAGGGCGTCGACCGCGACCTTGTCGCCATGGACGACGTTGAAGGCGCCGGCGGGCAGCCCCGCCTCGGCGTACAGCTCGGCGACGAGATCGGAGGCGGAGGGATCGCGCTCGGATGGCTTGAGGACGAAGGCGTTGCCGCAGGCGATCGCGACGGGATGCATCCACATCGGCACCATCGCCGGGAAGTTGAAGGGGGTGATCCCGGCGCAGACGCCGAGCGGCTGGCGGAAGGAGTAGGCGTCGACCGAAGTGGACACCTGGTCGGAATACTCGCCCTTCAGCAGCTGCGGGATCCCGCAGGCGAACTCGACCACCTCGAGCCCGCGCAGAACCTCCCCCTTCGCGTCCTCCAGCACCTTGCCGTGCTCGGAGGAGACGATCCGCGCCAGCTCCTCGACGTTCTCGTTCAGCAGCTCCCGGAAGGCGAACATGACCTCGGCGCGGCGGCTGAGCGAAGCCTGCGACCACTCGGCGAACGCCTCGCGCGCCGCGCCGACCGCGGCGTCGACGTCGGCCGGCTCGGCGAGCAGGACCTCGGCCTGGACTTCACCCGTCGCGGGGTCGTAGACCGGCGAGGTCCGCGAGGAGGCGCCGGCCGTCTCCTCTCCGCCGATCCGGTGCCGGATCGTCCGCTCGAACTGCATCAAATTGTCCCCCTACCGGAGAAACAATTTGATGCAGTTCGCCGGCCGAGGGCCGGAGTCACTCGCTGCCTCACCCGTTCATTGTGCCGTGACAGGGGTGAGCGGCCCTTCGCCGCGCAGTACAGAGATCGCGTTGCGGGCCGCCAACTCGGCCATCGCGGTGCGGGTCTCGACGGTGGCCGAGCCGAGGTGCGGGGAGAGGACGACGTTCTCGAGGGCGAGCAGCGCCGGCTCGACCTGGGGCTCGTGCTCGTAGACGTCGAGCCCGGCGGCGGCGATCTCGCCAGCCGCCAGCGCCTCCGCCAGCGCCCGTTCGTCGACGACCGGCCCGCGGGAGGTGTTGACCAGCACTGCGCTCGGCTTCATCGCGGCGAGCTCGCGGGCGCCGATCAGGTGACGGGTCTCCGGCGTCAGCGGGCAATGCAGGCTGACCACGTCCGCGCGCGGCAAGAGCCGCTCCAGCGGCAGCCGCTCCGCGCCCAGCTCCTCGGCGACCTCCGCCGGCACCGGGCGCCGCGAGTGGTAGGCGATCTCCATCCCGAAGGCGCGCGCCCGCTCCGCCACCCGCCGGCCGATTCCACCCAGGCCGACGATCCCGAGCAGCTTGCCGCGCAGGGAGCTGCCGAGCATGAACGACATGCCCCAGGTCCAGGAACGGCCGGCGCGGATCAGTCGGTCGCCCTCGGCCACCCGCCGCGTCGCCGCCAGCAGCAGCGCCATCGTCAGGTCGGCGGTCGCGTCGTCGAGGACGCCGGGCGTGTTGGTGACGACGACTCCGCGTCGCGCCGCCGCGGCGGTATCGACGTTGTCGTAGCCGACGGCGACGTTGGCGACGCAGCGCAACTGCGCTCCCGCGGCCTCCAGAAGCTCTTCGTCGACCCGGTCGTGCAGCAGGGTCAGGATCGCGCCGGCACCGGCCACGAGATCGAGCAGGTCCGCCCGCGGGGCCGCATCGGTGCGATCGTCGAGCCGCAGCCCGCCCGCGGCGCGGAGCATCTCGAGCGCCGTCTCCGGCAGGCGATTCGTCACCGCGAAGGTCGGCTCTGCGAGGGGCCGCATGAGACGACGCTACCGTCCGGCGCCCGCCTGCGGAGCACAAGGAGCTCCCGAGACGCCCTGATATGTGAGGGCACCTCGGGAGCCAGGAGAAATAATGAAGCCCCCCTGTTTTACACTTTTTGTCACTCGCGTCAAGCCAGAGCGAGTACCGGCCCGCACAGGTGACATTTGTCACCCGAGCACTTTTGTCACCCGGGGTCCGGCCTCAGCACCCCCAGGCAGAGGTCGTCGCGGATCGGCCGGTCGGCCCAGGCGAGGATCGCGCGTTCGACCTCGTTCACGATCACCCGTGCCCCCAGCCCCGCGAGAGGTGCGAGGACGCCCCGCAGCCCTTCGAGCCCGAGCATCTCCCGGCCCTGCCGCACGTCCGTCGCCCCATCGGTGTAGACGACGAGCGCGTCGCCGCGCGCCAGCGAGCACTCGGCGTTCTGCAGCTCCAGGCCGTCCTCGGCCCCGAGGAGGAACGTCGAGCCGTCCACGGGGAGCTCCTCGAGCTCGGGGAGGCGCAGCGGCGGCGGGTGCCCCGCCCGCGCCCAGCTGACCTCGTTCTCGCCCGGCCGCAGGCGCACGCAGACGGCGCTGACCAGCTCGTGGTGGCGGCCGGGCCGTTCGACCAGCGCGGCGTTGGTCAGCGACAGCAGCTCCGCCGGGTCGCTGGTGTTGGCGGCGAAGGCGGCGAAGCGGGCGCGGATGAAGGTGGCGAGGCGGGCGGCGGGCGGGCCGTGGCCAACGACGTCGCCGACGACCGCGACGGTCGAGCCGTCTGGGCCGTTGGTGAGCAGGTAGAAGTCCCCCGACACCCCGAGTTCGGAGGGTATGAAGGCCGCCGCCGCGTCGAGGTCGGGGATGTCGGGGAGGTCAGCCGGTGCCAGCGCCGAGCGGATCGCGTCGAGTTCCTCGGCCGAGTGCTCGAGCGCACGCTGGCGGTCGGCCATCCAGGACGCGAGGGCCGCGACCGCGGCGAAGAATGCGCCGCGGGCGACGATCGCAAGAGCGAATTCGGGTTGCGGGTGGACTGCGGCGGCTATCGCGAAGAGCAGCAGGGAGCCGATCGCCACCACCGCCGCCGCCCGCGGGCCGAACCACCAGGCGGCAAGGCCGATCGGCAGGCAGAAGAAGAAGGCAATGCCGACGGTGGAGCCGCTCGCGATCAGGGCGGCGAAGACGGCGAAGACCGCGACGGCGATCCAGGCGATGCGAACGGTTCGCGAAGCTCCCCCTGACACCCTGCATCGACCATACATCAGCCTCGGCAGACTGCGAGTGTGGGCGGGCTGTGGCGCTACCGGGCCACAGCCCGGGTTCGGAAACTCGAATGTACGACGGGTACCTGCAGGCACCCGGGCCGAAGCGAGGAACACCACAGTTCGTTGAGGTGGGCATCCCGTAGCCTTGACACCCTTAATTGAATTGATATAGCTGAGCAATCAATACCGAGAGCGCCCCATTTTCGATGCGGTGTTCACTTAGAGGGAGGTTGTTCCTATGTCCAAGAAAATCATCACGGTCTGTATGGCGCTCACCGCCTTCGTGGCTTTTGCCCTGCCGGCGACCGCGTCAGCGGCCAACGAACCGCAGCTCACATCGGAAGGCAGGCTGATCCCCCCCGGCACCACGCTGGTAGGCACAGCCGTAGGCTTCATATTTACGGACACAAACGGTAATCCCTTGAATTCGTGCAGCACTGCCAAACTAACCGGCACCGTGACGAAGAACAGCGAATCGACGTTCGAAGAGGAAGTTCCGGCGGGAAATGCAACTGTCAGCGGCACCGGTGCAGTGTCGTCTGACAACAGTCTGCCGGAGTGCACAGGCTCGTTCGGCAACTCTTTCATCACAGTGCCGACGGCCTTCTGCCTCAAGTCAGGGCCGGGCCAGGCAGAAGACGAAGTCCTGATCACGGGATGCACCGGCAAAGTCAAGCTCATCATCGGCTCGACAACTGCTGGAGAATGCGAATACGAATCCACAGGCGCTGTTCAGGCTGACAGCACCACAGGTGGGACCGAAGCCTCCATCACGACCAGAGACACCTCGGCAGGGAGCGGGATGAAAAAGATCCGGGGTGGATTCCTCTGCCCGACCACCTTGGCTATCAGAGTGCTTTATGCGCTAGAGACAAAAAATGGTGCTCCAGTCACGATCTCCTAGGGGCTAAGCCCTTTGGAGACGCACCGGAGGGCCGCTGCCCAGCGGTCCTCCATCTGCGCTGGATCGAAGGCGCCGTAGCGGGTAGAAGTTCACCGTGCCCTCGAAGGCGAAAGGACGACTCGGCGAGTACGAGCGCAAGCGGGACTTCGGGCGGACCTCGGAGCCGGCGCCGAAGAAGCGCCGCGCGAAGGAGGGCACGCTGCGATTCGTCGTCCAGGAACACAGCGCCCGGCGGCTGCACTGGGACCTGCGGCTGGAGCACGAGGGGGTGGCCGCCTCCTGGGCGATTCCCAACGGGATCCCTGAGACGCCGGACGAGAACCGCAAGGCGGTGCACACGGAGGACCATCCGCTCGAGTATCTGACCTGGGAGGGGGAGATCCCGAAGGGGGCGTACGGGGCCGGGACGATGGTCGTCTGGGACTCCGGCACCTACGAGCTGGAGAAGTGGGAGAAGGGGAAGGTCGTCGCCGACTTCCACGGCGAGAGGCTGCGCGGGCGGTACGCGCTCTTCCGGGCCGGCAAAGCGGAGAAGGACTGGATGATCCACCGGATCGATCCACCGGCGCGGGAGCGGGACCCGTTCCCGGAGAGCCTGGTGCCGATGCTGGCTCGCCTGTCGTCTTTGCCGCGGGACGACGGGAAGTGGGCGGTCGAGGTGAAGTGGGACGGGATCCGCGCGCTCGCCTACTGCCAGCCGGGGCGGGTGCAGTTGCAGACGCGCAACCTCAACGACGTCACCGTCCAGTACCCCGAGGTGCGGCGGATCTCTCGGGCGCTGGGGGCGCATGACGCCGTGCTCGACGGCGAGCTCGTCGCCTTCGACGAGAACGGCAGGCCGAGCTTCGAGCGCCTGCAGCGGCGCATCCACAACACGGACGAGAACGTCGTCCGGCGGCGGATGAAGACGCACCCGGTCGTCTACGTCGTCTTCGACCTCCTCCATCTGGACGGCGAGGATCTGACGGGCGAGCCCTACACGCGCCGGCGCGAGCTGCTGGAGGGGCTGGAGCTCTCGGGGGAGGCATGGCAGACGCCCGGCTACTCGGTCGGCCACGCGAAGGAGCTGCTGGCGGCGAGCAAGGAGCAGGGCCTCGAGGGAGTGATGCTGAAGCGCCTCGACTCGGTCTACTGCCCGGGCAAGCGCACCGGCACCTGGCTGAAGGTGAAAAACATCAGCCGCCAGGAGATGGTGATCGGCGGCTGGACCCCCGGCGAAGGCCGCCGCAAGGAACACCTGGGGGCGCTCCTGGTCGGCTACTTCGAGCAGGACGGCGGCAGGCCGGTCCTGCGCTACGCGGGCAAAGTCGGGACCGGGTTCAAGGCCGCCGACCTGACCGCGCTCGCCGCCCGCCTGGCCCCGCTCGAGCGCAAGACCAGCCCCTTCGGCGCGGGCCCGAAACCGCCGAAGGGCGCGCAGTTCGTCGAGCCGCGCCTCGTCGCCGAGATCGAGTTCCGCGAGATGACCTCCGAGAAACAGCTGCGGCACGCCGCGTACAAAGGCATCCGCGAGGACAAGGCCGCGAGCGAGGTGGTGCTCGAGCAGGCGGCCGACCCGCAGGGGGAGTCGCTCACCGCCCGGGCGGTCGAACGGCCGCGCAGGAAAGCCACGGTCGAAGTCGAGGGGCGGGAGCTGGAGCTCTCGAACCTCGAGGAGGTCCTCTACCCGAAGGCCGGCTTCAGCAAGGGTCAGCTGATCGACTGGTACGCCCGCATGGGCGAGGTCCTGCTGCCGCACCTGCGCGGCCGGCCGCTGACCCTGAAGCGCTATCCCGAAGGAGTTGAGGGCAAGCACTTCTACGAGAAGCGCTGCCCCCGCCACCGGCCCGACTGGGTGACGACCGCGAAGGTCTGGAGCGACCGCCACGAGGGCGAGGTCGACTACTGCGTCGTCGAAGACCTGCCGACGCTGGTCTGGCTGGCGAACCTCGCTGACATCGAGCTCCACACCTCGCTCTCGAAAGCCGAAGCGATCGAGCGGCCGACGGCGATGGTCTTCGACCTCGACCCAGGCGCTCCCGCGGACGTCATCGACTGCGCCCAGGTCGCCGTCTGGCTGCGCGGCCTCTTCGAGCAGCTCGGGCTCGAGTCCCACCCGAAGACCTCCGGCTCGAAGGGGATGCAGCTCTACGTGCCGCTCAACAGCGACGTCGCCTACGCCGCCACGAAGCCGTTCGCCAGAGCGGTGGCCGAGGCGCTGGAGAGGAAATTCCCCAAGCGCGTCGTCTCCGAGATGTCGAAGGCGAAGCGGCCGGGCAAGGTGCTGATCGACTGGAGCCAGAACGACCAGCACAAGACCACCGTCAGCGTCTACTCGCTGCGGGCGAAGGAACTGCCGACGGTCTCGACTCCGCTGGAGTGGGACGAGGTCGAGGCAGCTCTAGAGGCCGGTGACGCGCAGGCGCTCGTCTTCGACCACACCGCGGTGCTCGAGCGTGTAGCCGCGAAGGGCGACCTCTTCGCGCCGCTGCTGAGCGAAGAGCAGCAGCTGCCGGACCTCTAGTTAGGAACTTCGCTCCAACGGGCAGGAAGTGCTCATGGAGAGAAATCAAGCTGAAGAGAGGGAGGAGACCCGGGAGCGCGACAGCCACGACAAGGTCGACCCCGTCCGCGCCGACTACGCGCCGGAGGGGGCGGCCTCGAGGACCGGCCTCGGAGCGACGCTGAAGCGGACGCTGACCGAGTTCCAGGAGGACAACCTCAGCGACTGGGCGGCGGCGCTCACTTACTACGGGCTGCTCTCGCTGTTCCCGGCCCTGATCGCGATGGTCTCGCTGATCGGCATCTTCGGCGACCCCAAGACGACGACCGCCAAGTTGACCGAAATCATCACCGAAATCGGGCCGCAGTCGGGGGCCGAAACCTTCGAAGGGCCGATCAAATCGATCGTCGAAAATCAGGCCGCCGCCGGCTTCGCCTTCGTCTTCGGCCTGCTCGCCGCGCTCTGGTCGGCCTCCGGCTACGTCGGTGCCTTCACCCGCGCCTCGAACATCATCTACGAGACCCCCGAGGGGCGCCCGTTCTGGAAGCTGCGGCCGCTGCAGATCGCGGTCACCCTGGCGATGATCATCATGATGGCGCTGCTCGCCGTCGGCCTCGTCCTCACCGGGCCGGTCGTCGAAGCGGTCGCCAACCCGATCGGCCTCAGCAGCACCGCGGTCGACGTCTGGAACGTCGCCAAGTGGCCGGTGATGGCGGCGATCTTCATCCTCATGGTCGACGTCCTCTACTACGCGACGCCGAACGTGAAGCTGCGCGGCTTCAAATGGGTCACCCCCGGGGCGAT
This sequence comes from Solirubrobacterales bacterium, assembly GCA_035712505.1. Lineage (GTDB taxonomy): Bacteria > Actinomycetota > Thermoleophilia > Solirubrobacterales > 70-9 > VAYN01. The sequence goes on along the minus strand of DASTAR010000136.1, from coordinate 14,048 downwards.
CCTCTCGATCGTCGTCTGGGCGATCGCCTCGGCCCTGTTTGCCTTCTACGTCTCCAACTTCAGCTCCTACGACAAGACCTACGGCACCCTCGCCGGCCTCGTCGTGCTGCTGCTGTGGTTCTGGATCACCAACCTGGCGATCCTCTTCGGCCACCAGATGAACGCCGAGCGCGAGCGCAGCGCCGAGATCGAGGAAGGGCAGCCGCGGGCCGAGAAGGAGATCCAGCTCGAACCGCGCGACCAGTCGAAGGACCAGAAGACGACCTGACGCGAAAGGAAGGGAGCCGAGATGCGAGGGACGAAGAGAGTCAAGAAGACGGTCTTGCGGGTGCAGCCGCTGGTCGTCGGTCTGGCCGAGAACGACTATGCCCGCAAGAACCTCCAGCGGGGTGCCGAAAGCCTGCGTGAGGGTGCGAGGGCGCTCGCCTCCGGGCGCGACCATCCTAAACGCCACTGGCCGAAACGGCTGGCCACGGTCGGGCTGGCCGGCGCGGCGGCCGGCGCCGCGATGGCCTCCAAAGGCTCGGGCTCCGAAGGCGGCGAGCAGCAATGAAGGTCATATTCGCCCCGATCAGCATCGTCCTCGGGCTGATCGCCGGGCTCGTCGGCAAGAAGATCTTCGAAGGGGTATGGGGGCTGATCGACGACGAAGAGCCCCCGAAGCCCGAGCACCGCGAATTCTCCTGGCCGAAGCTGATCGGCGCGCTGGCGGTCGAGGGGGCGATCTTCCGCCTGGTCAAAGGCCTCGTCGACCACGGCAGCCGCACCTCGTTCGCCAAGGTCACCGGCAGATGGCCCGGTGAGGAGGCCCCGGAGCCGGAGTAGTTCGGCCCCCTCCCGGGTAGCTGTTGGATCGAAGCACTCGTCCAAACCCACGAAACGGAGGAGCAGATGAACAGCAGGGCGGACAGAGGAGCCGGCGCCGGCGGAATTTCGTTGGGAGGCATCCTCGTGATCATCGGAATAGTGCTGATGATCGTCTGGAGCTTCTGGATCGGGCTGATCATCGCCCTTATCGGGTTGATCGCCTTCGGCGGCTTCGCCCGCGGCCGCTGGTATTAGCGCCTGCGCGAGCGGTGACAGTCACCGGATAGCCGCGGATCCACCCGCATCTGCATCCGGTCTTTCACACAAGGGCCGCCAAGTTGGCGGCCCTTGTGCTCCCGGCAGTCAGTCCTCCGTTCGACTCACTCTCCCGTGCAGAGGCCCTACGAGATGGTGATAGGTTCTCCGTTTGTTGTTCTGAGACCGAACGTCATCTTCAGCGCACCGCTGGTCGGGCAGAGGAATCCGCCTCGAATCAATTTCATTCCGCTCCCTTCCGACGTGTCTCTGGTCGTGATAGAGGTTCCAGTTCCACCTGTCGTTCCGTCAGCCTCAACAGCACCTGTTGATTCGTATTCGCATTCTCCGGCGGTTGTCGAGCCAACGATGAAGTGGATTTTTTCCGTGCAGCCGGTGGTCAGCAATTCGTCATCCGCATCCAAGATTCCCGATTCTAAACAGAGAGCCGACCCCACTGTGATGAACGCACTGCCGAAGGTGCTTGTGCACTCCGGCAGGTTGTTGTCTTTCGACGTGCCGCCGGTGCCTTTGAAGATGGCGCTCCCCATGGGGAATTCCGCCTTAACCGTACTTTCTTGGTTCTTCGTTATGGTTCCCGTCAGGTGGGCATGAGTGCAGGTGACCAGGGCAGTGGCGCCGGTTGTGGTCGTAAAGATGGGGTTCACGGCTGTAGCTGTGACTGAGGTGCCTTTGGGAACCAGTATGCCTTCCGATGTGAGCTGCGGTTCGTTGAATGCCGCTGCGCTTGCCGGCAGGACGAGGGCGACCAGAACCATACAGACGGTGATGAGGTTCTTTGACATAGGAACAACCTCCTTTGATTGAGCGCCCCGCTGCAGAGGCGCTTTGAATATTGCTCAGCTATATCAATCCTTTCGAACTCCCTCAAGCGTGAGTAGGACTCACTCTAAGAGAACCGTGATGTTTTCGGCCTCGCGCGGGTGCCAGTTGGCACCGCCGACTTATGCGCTCTTATTCGAGGGCCGCTCAGGGGCGGCCCTCGAAGCCTTCAGCTGGGAACTACGAGACGGTGATCGGGTTTCCGTTTGTTGTCCTGAGACCGATAGTCATCTTCAGGGCCATGCTGGTGGGGCAGAGGAATCCGCCCCGGATCAGTTTCATTCCGCTCCCTGCCGAGGTGTCTCGGGTCGTCAGTGCCGCTTCGGTTCCACCTGTCGTGACGTCAGCCTGGACAGCGCCTGTGGATTCATATTCACATTCCCCGGCGGTTGTCGAGCCGATGATGAACTTGACTTTGCCCGTGCAACCCGTGGTGATGACTTCGTCTTCTGCTTGCGCCGGGCCGGATTCGATGCAGAGCTTCGTCAGCACTGTGATGAAGAAGCTCCCGAACGAGCCTGTGCACTCGGGCAGGTTGTTGTCGCTGGACGTAGCGCCCGTGCCTTTGAAGATGGTGCTCCCTATGGGGATTTCGCCCTTCACCGTGTTTTCGCTGTTCTTCGTCACGGTTCCCGTCAGGTGGCCGTGGCTGCAGGTGATCTGCGTAGCACCAGCTGTAGTCGTGGAAATGCTGTTCACGGCTGTGCCTGTGATCGACGTGCCCGCGGGAATCAGTTTGCCTTCCGATGTGAGCTGCGGTTCGTTGGCCGCCATAGCGCTCGCCGGCAGGACGAACGCCGCGAAGGCGACCAGCGCCATACAGGCGGTGATGAGTTTCTTGGACATAGGAACAATCTCCTTTTGATTGAGGGCCTCACTTAAGGCGCTCGGGATATTGCTCAGCTATATCGACCCATTTGAGGGTGTTCAAGGTTTGCAGGATGACACCCTGACTATGTCCTACGAAGCGGCGGGGCCCACACCGGCGTCGCTGAACCTTCGGAAAAGCCCTGCATCGGCGCGAGGTGGGACACTCCTCCCGATAACGAACTGTAATGTGTCTGTTACGCCATTACAGGCTGTACGGGTGACTCTAGGTACCCGTCGGACATGCGAGTTCTAAAGATCGCAAACAGGTCGCTAAGGCGACCGGCGCGGAACGGGCCCCGCGGGCATCCCCGCGGGGCCGTCACCGGGTCTGCTCAGCAGGGAATTTCTTCCAGTTTTTCATTCAGCGGGCATTGCTCGGTGGCTGCCCAACTGCCGCGGGCCAGCGCCACTTCTTCTCCGCTTTTGATTTCCCAAGCGCCCTGCCAGCCCCACGGCTTATTTTCGAGTTCCGAAGGTGCGGGTTCGGTTCCATTGGCAAGTTTGGCGTAGATGCAGAGGTAGTTACGATTGGCCTGCGGATCATCAACCGTTCCAGGGCAATTTGGGTCGGAGCCATGCGGCGGAACGTACACCTCGATCGGTGCGGGTTCAACGAGCAGCGGATAGCTGATCGTCAGTGGGCCAAGAGGGCCGATACGCCGATCGAATTGGAATTGCCAAAGTCCTTTCACCGTTTGTCCCGGGGCCAATTTGGTGGTGGTGGGACCTGACGGTCCTTCCGGACCGGTTTCGCCCGGCGCTCCCGGGGCCCCGGTATCGCCCTTCGCGCCAGAATCCCCCCTGGCGCCGGCGGGGCCCATGACGCCGGGAGCTCCGGGTGCGCCCGTCGCTCCCTGCTTCGCGAACTTCTTGGCGATCTTCTTGACTTCCTTCTTCTCCTTTGAGTTCAGCCCCGGCAGGGCGGCATAGGCCGCTCCGCCCAGTGCGACGATCAAAGCGACTATCGCGATGACGAAGCCGGCGGTGCCGAGCTTCTGGTGGATTCTCGAGAACATCTACACCCTCCCTGTGGTGACTGTCACGGATTTCTGGCGCAGTCGACGAGCCCCAGCTTTTCGCCGAGTTCGTTGGCCTTCTTGTACGGATTGGTCTTCGGCGAAAGGGCGCTGCTGGGTTCTTCCTTCAGCGCCTGCAGGCCCTTTTCCACCTCTGCGAGAAAAGCTTCGGCTTCATCTTCGTGCCCTTGAGGCAGCCCGAGATCACGCAGTTCCTTGAGCTCCTTTTCCAGCGGCGGGATGCCCGCCGGGACCACCAGGTCGGCTTCCTTGGCGTTCTGGTGGTCTTCGAGGTAGGCAGCCGCCTTGACGGTCTGTTCGTTTCCGGCTCGTTCACAGATGCCATCAGCCTTATGGAGGAAGGCGGCTTTGGGCAGCGTTTCGGGCGCCGAAGAGCTGGTGCTGCCGCAACCCGCTACGGTGATCGCTGCTGCTGAGAGGGCGAGCAGGACTACTGTCAGGTGTCTGAGGATCATCTGCTGTTTTCTCCTAGTGCTTCTTGCCACACCCGCTCGCCGCCAGCCGTGGCCGCAGGTTCCCCCTGCGGCCGTTCTGGGCGCGCATCACGACGCTCGCCCGGTGGGCGCCGCGGCAGATGTCGGTCGAGTTGGTCAGAAGCGATTTCCTGCCGCCCTTCATATGGAGGACGAACCTGGAGACGGGGGCGTCTGGCACCGCTTCGAAGGTGGTGCGGATGCCGCCGTGGACCGAGTCGATGCGGCCGACCAGGTCGATCTCCAGCTGGCCCCCCAGTTTCACCACCAGGTCTGGCAGCGGGTGGTTTGAGCTGCGCAGGTAGACGGGGCCCTGTAGCGGCTTGGCGAGCAGGGGCGTCCAGGCCTTTGCCCTGCCGTAGACCGAGCCCTTCGGGCATTTGTCGGCGGCGAACTGTTTGCGGGTGCAGATCGTGCCGATGTGTTCCTGGGCGAGGAACTCCGAGTGGGGCAGGGCGACCGAGGCAAAGGCGATGTTGGCGTCGCCCTTTCGCGCTCTGAGGACGGCGGTCAGGGCCGGGTAGGCGGCGCGTTTGGTGCCGCCGCGCAGCGCCAGCGAGAGCCTCGGCCTGAACTTCAGGCGCCTGCAGCCGTCGACCTGGAAGCGGGCGGAGGGGTGGGCGACCGTGCCGGTCGTGGAGGTGACCTCAGAGGTGGCGGCCAGTTCGCGGCAGTTGGTCGGGTTCAGGGAGAATTCCGGCCGGTCGACCACCGCGTGCAGGTGGCGGTAGGCGATGCCGACCCCTTCGAAGAACTGGGGCAGCGGGTCGGCCTCGACCACCGCCTTGCCGGTTTCCGGTTCGACTTCCAGGCCCGAGCGCACCGCGAGCACTCCGAGGTCGAAGGGGCCGGCCTGGGCCGGGACCTCGGAGACGATCGAGAAGGGGGCGCCCTGGTAGGGGCCGGCGAGGTAGATCGCCGGTTCTGGCTCGCCGGGCTGGGGCACCTGCAGGGGATCGGGGCCGGGGCCGGTGGTGGCCTGGAGAGAGCCGATCCGAGAGCCCGCCGGGCAGGTGGCGGCGGTGGCGTCTGCATCGGGGCAGAGCGGCACGCCCTTCAGCTTGGCGAGCTCGCCGCCGGGCAGGTGCAGCTCGAAGCCGCGCAGCGCCTGGGAGCCGTCTTCGCGGTTCAGGTCAAAGACGAAGGGGCTGAAGCGCCCGGCGGTGGGGTCGGTGACGCCGGCGTGCAGGGTCGGGGCGAAGGGCTGGCTGCAGCCTTCGGTGATCTGCATGTCGCTGTGGCCGGTGACGGGCGGGTCGTTCGAGTGCGGGGCGAAGCTGTAGTCGGTGGTGTAGGTGCCGCAGTGGTCGGGGTTTTGCAGCGGGGCCCGCGGGCCGCCCCAGACGTCGAGGTCGACCTCTTCGAAGGGGACCTGGGGGATGTCGAAGACCGCGGTGAGGCGGCCGGTCTGCTTGTCGGGCTCAAGTTCCCCGGGCAGCTTGATGTGGAGGCCGAGGGCGTCGGCGGTCAGCCAGAGGCCGAACTGGTGGCCGGGGGTGGGGGTGCGCTGGTAGAGGGCGCCTTCGATCGGTTCGGGCAGCGCCGGCGAGATGATCCTCGCGGTGCCGAGCTTGGAGTTGTCAGGGCAGGCGGCGTCGACTTCTTCGTGGAAGCCGACCTGGGCCGGCGAGCAGGTGCCGATCCAGTTGGCCGCGCCGGCGGCGATCTGCATCCCCGCGGGCAGGGTCACCCGCGCTTCGCGCATCGTCGCGGTGGAGCGTTCTGCTTCGCCCAGGTGCTGGGGGAGGATGAGCTTGGTGTGGAGGCCGGTGGGGGCGCCGGCGGTGTGGCTGGTGGGTTCGGCTTCGAAGCTGGGGGCGAAGGGCAGCCCCGTGCAGTCGGTGATGTCGGGCAGGGGGCCCGAGCCGGTGAAGGTCTGCCCGGGCAGCTGGTAGCTCTTCACCGCGACGTCCATCTGCCCCGACTGGCAGGCCGAGGGGTTGGTCATGAACGCCTTGCGCTCCTCGACCGGGATCGTGCTCGGGCGTTCCCCGCCCGGCGCTTCGCAGGCGGTTTTGCAGTGGACCGCTTCGCTCGGGGTCAGCCGCAGTTTGTCGTGGGACGGGTTTGAGGGGTTGCCCCAGAGCGTCGTTTCCGCGCCCACCAGCGAGACCGTCCCGGAGGTGCCGTAGACGGTGGCGGTAACCCCGTAGTCGCTATCCGTGCGTACGTGGACGTCGATGAAGGCCGGGAAGAGCCCGGCGGTGAAGCCCAGGCGCGCCACTTCCCGGTCGGGGTGGGGCGGCACGAGGTTGTAGATCGGCTCGCTGAACTTCGGGCCGACGAAGGTCACGTAGACGGTGGTGATCCCCACCTGCGAGTCGGTCGGGCAGCTCACCGCGACCAGCTGGCCGGTGGTGCAGCGCGGGACGGCGTTGATGTTGCCGATCAGGCCCGGCGGGATCGAGACCGCGACTTCTTCGGTGCGGTCCATATTTTCGCTCAAGAGCCCGTCTTCCTTGACGATGTGGTTGAGGAGGATGTCGTTGGAGAAGTCCGGATGCATCCCGGCCCCCGCCGAGGTAAGGCTCGCGCTCACTTTTTCGATCCCGTATTGCACCGGGGGTTCTTCTTCGACCGCCGCGGTGATCGGTGAGGCACTTTGGGAGCTGGAGGATTCTTCGTCCGCTTCGGGATCGGCAGCCTGACTCAGGGGTGCTTCAGCTGCACCCGCGCTCCCGTCTTCTGCCGGTGACACAACCGCTGCGGTGGGGCTAATGCTCGCAGCGCGCGCCGCCTTGGTCTGCCCGCGCTTCTTATGTTTCCGTGGCTTGCAGCGCTTGTGCTTGCGGTGGCGGCAGTGGTGCTTGTGCTTTTTCTTCGGCTTCACGTTGCCCGCGCCTTGCAGCGCTTCAGAAGCGAGGCCGGGGAAGGAGGAGGTGAGGGCGTTTGCCGGTGGCCGGCATCCTTCTTCTGCGCAGCTGGTGGGTTCGGGCGGCACCAGGAAGCCGCCGTTCACCCGCGCGTCGTAGATCGCGCTGGTGCCGCCTTCGGGGGCGCCGGGGACCAGGGCGTCCTGGGAGATGAAGAGGACGTCGCTGCCGCTGGGGGTGATCGAGAAGAGGATGTTCGGGGTCGGCAGGCCGTCGAAGCCGGGCGGATAGGGGTAGAGGGAGGACTTCCCCGAGGAGATCAGCTTGACGCCGCCTTCTCCTTCGCTCCATTCGTAGACGTCGTTGACGCCGTCGGTGTCCTCTGGGACCAAGGCTTCGTCGGTTTCGAAGAAGACGCGGCTGCCGTCTTCTGAGAGGTTGTGGAGGATGTTGGACGCGGGGGTGACGATCAGGTTTTGCAGCTGGGCTTCCCCGCTCGGCGCTTTGCCGCTCGGGTTGCACGAGAGGCATTCCGGGCCCGCCGATCCGTCCACGTAGCGGTAGATCTCGGTCTTTTCTTCGTTTTCATAGGAGGTGAGCTTGGCTTTGGACTCGAAGACGATCGCCCTGCCGTCGGGGGTGGTGCGTGAGGAGTCGTTGCCGGGACCTACTTCGCCGTTGTTTTTCGGTGCGTTGATAACTCCGGCAGTCCAATTTCCAAGCGCCGGGAGGCCGTTTCCCGCGTCGGAGGTCTGCACCAGGTCGCTGGGAAGCACCGTCGCCACGAACCTCGGCGAACCGCCGCTCCAGACATAGAGGTTGGGCTGCCCCGCCGTGCCTTTGCCGCCGTCGAGCTGGGCTTCGGAGACGAAGTAGACGTGGGAGCCGTCGCCGGAGACATTGACGAGCACACCTTCATCGCCGGGATCCACGGCGGTGTCGATGCCGGTTTCGGTGTCGAAGCGGTGGATCACCCCGGCTTCTCCCGAGCCGGGCGGGACGACGTAGAAGACGTAGGCGCCGTCGTCGGAGACGCCGGCGAAGATCGGGCCGCCGCCCGCGACTTCTTTGGTTTCTTCGTCGTCGAGGCGGACGTAGAGGGTGCCTTCTACTTCGAAGGCGGTGGCGCTGCCGTCTTTGGAGGTGCCCTTCCAGTAGGCCTCTTCGCCTCCTTTGAAGGGTTCGTCCCCGGGCAAAAGCGAGACGACATGGGTTTCGCCGCCGACTTGGCGGTCGTAGACGGCGCCGGTGCCGGTGGGGGCGGCTTCGGGCTCGAGTTGGCGGACTTCGCAGTTGGTGCCGGCAAAGTTGCACAGGAGGCTTTGGTCTTCGTCGCGGCCCGTCGAGAAGACGACGTGCTTGCCCCCTTCGCCCAGATAGCGGCCTTGGGCAAATGGTTCTTCGCCGTTTCTCCCCACTCCGACCAGTTCGTCAGACCCGGACGGTCCCGTGAGGTACTCGGTGTTGTTACCACCGATACTAAGAGGATCGAATGGGTTGACGGTCCTGTTAAAGCTGTATTGGTGGTCGGGGGAGATGCCTTGCGGCACCGGCTCCGTGGCCCCGGCTCCATCGAGCGTCACGCGGCGGGTCGTCTCCCATCCATTCGTACTGCGTTCGGTCTCATAGGCGTCGGCCACTCCGTTTGCCCCTCGGGCATCAGGCAGCGCTGCCTGATAGGTGAGGAATGCTGCGCTGTTACCGATGGGGGAAACGAGTTCACTCGGTACGACCTGAAACGTCGTCGGCAGGCCGAAGGTGGTGAAGGCCTCGACGAGGCGCCCGTTCGAGTCGGGCGGAGTCACCAGCTCATAGGCACGGCAATCGGGGAGAGTGGCTGACGTCCCTGATCGGACGCCGTCGTTCGGACAAGCGGCAGCCCGCGCCGCCGAGAGACAGCCCCAGCTCGACATCATGACGACCAGGACCAGAACCCTTATCCACTTCCCCATCGATTCCCCCGCTTCGAAAGTGCCGGCGCCTGTGATCGCCAGCTCGTTTTCAATTCATGTCACCCGAATCCGACCGTAGAGGCCCGAAGCGGTCTTGTCAAGGTACTGCAACGTCCTTCTATATGAAGGAGGTCGCCCGAACGGGCGACCTCCTTCTTGCGAATCGCTATCGCCAAATGCCTAAGGCACTAGGAGACGGTGATCGGGTTTCCGTTTGTTGTCTTGAGACCGAACGTCATCTTCAGAGCGCCGCTGGTCGGGCAGAGGAATCCGCCCCGGATCAGTTTCGATCCGCTCCCTGCCGAGGTGTCTCTGGTCGTGACGGACGCTTCGGTACCACCTGTGGTGCTGTCAGCCTGGACAGCGCCTGTGGATTCGTATTCGCATTCGCCGGCGGTTGTCGAGCCGATGATGAACTTGACTTTGCCGGTGCAACCCGTGGTGATGACTTCGTCTTCTTCCTGCAGCGGGCCGGATTCGATGCAGAGCTTCGTCGGCACTGTGATGAAAGCGCTGCCGAACGAGCCTGTGCACTCGGGCAGGTTGTTGTCTGCCGAGTTTGCACCGGTGCCCTTGAAGATGGCGCTCCCTTCAGGGATTTCGCCCTTCACCGTGTTTTCGCTGTTCTTCGTCACGGTTCCCGTCAGGTGGGCGTGGCTGCAGGTGATCTGCGTAGCACCAGCTGTAGTCGTGAAAATGGTGTTCACGGCTGTGCCTGTGATCGAGGCGCCGACGGGAACCGGCACGCCTTCCGATGTGAGCTGCGGTTCGTTGGCCGCCATAGCGCTCGCCGGCAGGACGAACGCCGCGAAGGCGACCAGCGCCATACAGGCGGTGATGAGTTTCTTCGACATCTGAGATACTTCCTTCCCTTGATGTTTGGCCCCTGGGGCGCCTTGGCTTTCGGACCGGTGCCTCGGGGGCGCTTCTTCCCTCCACCCGGGTTCGAGCGGAGGTGGCGCTTGTATACCGCGCGGCACCGAATGGGGTCAAGGAATTTGACTTGTCAGTCTCGATGTCTCGGGTGACAAAGGTCACTCGGTGGCCCTAACTTGAGGTGGGATCCCGCTGCAACCGCCTCGCCGCATCGGTCGCCGCGGCAACCCTGAAGATCACGACATGACCTGCAGGCGCTACATCCTCCCCTTCGTCCTCGGCCTGCTCCTCGTGACGGCTCCGCCGGGGAGCGCTGCGAGCCGGCGGGTCCAGATCGGCCGCGCCTCGCTCGGGCGCACCGCCGATGGGCGTCCCTCGATCCTGGTGCCGGTCACCTACCCGATCCAGCTGGCCGGCCACTCCGAGCTCCTCGAGGTGACGCTCCGCGGCCGCTCCGGGAAGCGCATCTACCACCGGACGGTCCGCGTGCGGCTTAGCGCCGGGGAGCTGCGGCGGCCCGAGCGGCGGGCGCGCTTCACCTTCGTCCACCGCGTCGACCTGCTCGACCAGCCGCCCGTGCAGCTGCAGCCGGGGATGGAGGTGACGGTACGGGCGAAGGGCTGGCTCGACGCCAACCGCGACGGCAAGCCGGAGATGGCCGCCGCTGACAGGGCGGTGCAGCCGCTGCCGCTCGAGGCTCGGCGCGGCCTTTGCAGCACGCCGGCGCTGAGCCGTACGCGGCCCGGCCGCCGCACGACCGTGCCGCTGCCCGCCTGCACCGGCGAGCCGACCTGGCGGATCACGCAGCCGCCCGAACATGGCAGCGCGCACCTCGAAGACGGCAGCCTCGTCTATCGCTCCGGCCCCGGCTTCCGCGGCGCCGACGCGCTTACCCTCACCGGCGGCCGCGAGGTCCGCTTCACCGTGGGCGCCCGCGGCGAACCCGTCGTCCGCGCGATCGGCGACTCGGTCACCGCCGGCTTCGGCTACTACGGCAACGGCGCTTCGATGACGATCGGCCACCTGCCCGAATGCCGCCCGCCGGCAACGGGCTTCGACGACGCCTGCTCCTCCAACTCGCTCGTCACCGACAATCGGCAGAAGCTCGTCTACGCGCCCGACTACGGCCTCTCCAACGACGTCTCCTGGGCCGCGCAGTGGGCAAGCGAGCACGGGATCACGGACTTCGAGAACCTCGCGATCAGCGGCTCGGAACCGGCCGACTGGGCACCCGGCGGCGCCTTCCACGAGACCACCGAAGAAATCGAGGCCGAAGACCCCGACTACATCCTGATGACGGTCGGCGCCAACCCGCTGCTCTCGGAAATGCTGTTCGGCATCGACAACATGGGCTGCGCGATCTTCTCGGCGATCTTCGGCGGCTACCGCGAATGCATCCAGGAAGCCTTCGCCGAAGTGCACCTGCGCGAACGGCTGAAGAGCCTCTACGAAGACCTCGTCCAGCACACCGGCGCGACGATCTACCTGATGCAGTACCACCTCGCGGTCCCCTCCTCGGCGCTCGCCTACAGCGCCGCCCAGATCGCCGAGATGGGCAAGCTGCTGAACGAAGAAATCGCCTCCGTCGCCGCCGAAGTCGACCCGAAGCGGTTGCAGGTGGTGACGCCGCCCCACTTCGACGTCGGCATCGACATCTCACCCGTCTACCCCTCGACCTTCAGCTGCTCGCGCTTCGGCTACAGCGTCGACGGCCCGAGCGTGCAGTCGACGCCGACCCAGACGGAGCTGGCGATCCTGCACCCGCTCTCCTTCTGCGACGGCCCGGAAGGGGGCGGCGAACCATGGGTGATCAGCGGCGACACCGGCATCCACCCCAGCGCCGCCGGCTACGAACGGATGGCCTCGCAGGTGCCGCCGCCGCAGGGCTAGAAGCGATGGGGCGGTTCCTGGTGGCGCCGGATTCGTTCAAGGGCACCTTCGCGGCGGCTGAGGTGGCTGAGGCGATCGCGGTCGGGGTCGAGGCGGCGGGCGGGGAAACCGACCGCTGCCCGGTCGCCGACGGCGGCGACGGGACGATGGCGGTGCTGCTCGGCGCGCTCGGCGGCGAGCGCCGCGACGCCCTTGTCCACGATCCGCTGCGGCGGCCGATCGAGGCGGGCTTCGCCCTCCTGGGCAGCGGCGAGACCGCGGTCGTCGAGATGGCGCAGGCGTCGGGTCTCTCGCTGCTGGCGCCGGGGGAGCGCGATCCCGAGCGCGCCGACACCTACGGCACCGGGGAGCTGATCGCCGCCGCGATATGCGCGGGGGCGAAGCGCGTGCTGCTGGCCGTCGGCGGCAGCGCCACCACCGACGGCGGCCGTGGCGCGATCGAGGCGGTCCGCCGAAGTGAGGCGGCGTTCGTCCTCTCCCCGCCGTACCCCCGTAAGAGGACGGACGCCGAGGTCAGGATCGAGGTCCTCTGCGACGTGCGGACGCCGTTCGAGGACGCGGCCCGGATCTTCGCTCCGCAGAAGGGGGCGGACGCGGGCGCGGTCGGGCGGCTGACCGCGCGGTTGGATGCGCTCGCGGCGGAGCTCCCTCGGAACCCTCGCGGCATTCCGATGACCGGCTGCGCCGGCGGGCTCTCCGGCGGCCTCTGGGCATATGGGGCCGAACTGCACCCGGGGGCCGAGTTCGTCCTCGACGCCCTCGACTTCGACTCCCGCCTTGCCCGCGCCGACGCCGTCGTCTCCGGCGAGGGGCGCTTCGACCCCCAGAGCCTCGAAGGCAAGATCGTCGGCGCGATCGCCGAGCGCTGCGCCGCCGCCGGCAAGCCGCTGCACCTGATCGTCGGGCAGAACGCGCTGAGGTCCGGCGCGCCCGCCGCCGTCGAGTCGATCGCCGAGGCCGGCGACCCCGACTCGATCCGGCGGGGAGCCGCCGATCTGGCTCGCTGCGTCTAGGCAGCGAGGTCGCGTCGCTCGAACAGCCAGGCACCGACCGCGGCGAGGGCGCAGGCCGCGACGGTGACGCCGATAAAGGCGAGCGGTTCGATGCCGTCTTCGATCGCGTTGCCGTAGTACTTGAAGACCGAGAGGTAGCGAAGGCCGGTGAGGCCGGTGTCGAGGCGGCCGATCAGGTCGATCACGTACATCGCCACCAGCAGGCCGGCGACCCCGCCGGTGACGACGCTGGTCCGCAGGGAGAAGCCGGCGGCGATCGCGCCGGCGCCGGCGAAGAGCAGCGCCAGCGGCCAGACGTCGGCGAACCCTTCGGCGGCGCGGCCGGCGTCGAGGCCGGAACCGGCGAGGACGCTGCCGAGGCCGCACAGCACGCCGGTGACGAGCAGCACGGCGGCGAGCTCTACCGCCGTCGCGAGGAACCCGGCGGCGACGATCCGGCCGCGCGAGACTGGGGCCGAGAGCAGGACGTCGAGCCGGCCGGATTCGGCGGCGACGGTGAGCCCGGAGGCGATCGCCCGCACCGCCAGGTAACCCATCGCCAGCGGCACGATCAGGCTCAGCATCTCCGCGTGCAGGTACTGCTCCACGCTGGCCAGCTGGCCGATCCCGAATGCTTCCTTCAGGCCCTGCGGGTAGCCGCGGACGGCCTTCGAGAGGGACGTTTCGACCGAGGGGAAGATCGCGACCACGAAGGCCGAGAAGAGGCCCATCGGCAGGCCCCAGGCGAGGACCGAGCGGCGGCGGTCGTAGAGGTGGGTGGCGATCAGCGCCCGCAGCTGCGCCGTCACGGGAGCGCCCCTGCCTCGTCGTAGTAGCCGAGGAAGACCTCCTCCAGGGAGGGATGGGTCGCCTCGAGGTCGACGACGTGGTGCCCGGCCAGCTCCCGCACCACCGCGTCGAGGTCGCCGGTGGCGGTGAAGGCGGCGCGCCCGCCGGCGAGCTCGAAGTCGCTCACGCCGGGGAGCTCGCGCAGCCGCTCGAGTCCGGCGGGGTCGCGCAGCTCGACGGTGAACCGCCGCCGCGCCTTGCCGAGCAGGTCGGCGACCCGCTCGACGGCGATCAGCCGGCCGCCGCGGACGATCCCGACCCGGTCGCAGACCCGCTGCACCTCGTCGAGCTCGTGCGAGGAGAGGAAGACCGCGGCGCCGCGGTCGCGTTCCTCGCCGACCAGCGCCAGGAACTCCTCCTGCATCAGCGGGTCGAGGCCGCCGGTCGGCTC
>DASTAR010000135.1:0-6855 GCA_035712505.1 Solirubrobacterales bacterium | reverse complement strand
GAGCCCCTGCAGCAGCGCCGCGAAGGGGAGGACCTGGCCGATCAGGTAGCGGCGCCAGTCCCAGGCGCCCGCGTGGGCCGGGTCGAGGTGCAGAAGGACCCGGCTGCCGTCGGCGGCGAGGACGAAGGCGCCGGCGCCGTGGAGGTAGAAGCGGTAGCGGCGCGCCTCGTCGCGGTCGATCGTCAGGCCGAGGGTGCCGTCCGGGTAGTGCCACTCCTGCAGCCGCTCGGCGCCGGCCAAGGGGTCGGCGGGGCCGCTGGCGAGGGCCAGGGCGACAGCGCGCTTGCCAGGGGCGCCCTCCGAGCCCGGCGTCAGGCCGGGGAGCGGAAACTCGCTGCGCACGGAGAGGCCGAAGGCCTCGCCACTCCAGGTCGGTGCTTCGGTCGGGTCCACTGTCAGGGAAACGGGGCCGCGACGCCGCCTTTTCCGCCCGCGGCAGCGGCGCCGGCGATGACGGATGCGAGGCCGGGGGGAGCTGGTTCCCCCCGGTCAAGGTGACCGCCCTCCGGGTGAGCGGCCTTTCCTCGGTCACTTTCTGCGCATCCTTGTAGATCATGTGCAGAACCTGCAAGGGCGCAGGCACAATGCTAAGGACTGCTATAGCAACATCAGCAACAAGACCGGCATCAGCTTCGTGATGCCGACACGTTCCCTATCCGCAGTCATAGACAATATGCTCGGCGATCACTGAGTAGCCGGAGCAAATGCGGCCGGAAGGAGGGCGACCGTGGGCGCGGACGCGGCGAAGGGCGTCAAGAAGCGAAGGCGCGAGAAGAAGCAGCGCAAGCGGATCGAGGACGCGGTCCAGTACGCGCTCGCTCACAAGGTTCGCGTCGCCATTCTGATCCTCCTCAACGAAGCCAGCTATACGGTGGCGGAAATCGCGAGGCTGATCGAAGTCGAGCCGAAGAACGTCTCCAACCACATCAGGCGGATGCTCGAAGACGGATCGATCGAAATAGCCAAAATGGAAGAACGCCGCGGCACGACCGTCTTCTGGTACCAGCTGGCTCCCGGAATACCGTACTACTCAAAAGAGAAAGCGGAACGCGCGCCCGAGATGGAGCGCCAGGTAACTGCAGGCTTGGTCTGCCTATCGGGCACTGCCGAGCTGATGGCGGCGCTCTTTGCCGGCAACCTCGCCGACCCACGCACCATCCTTTTCTGGGACTGGTTCAACTACGACCAGCAGGGCCGAGAGGACGCCGAGGTTGCGAACGTCGAGCATCTGGATCGACTGCGCGAGATCGAGTGCGAATCCATGAATCGCTCGGCTGAATCTGGCGAAGAGACCACCCCGATTCTCCTCGCCCTCTATTCCTTCGTCCGGGCGCGGAAGCCCCGGAAACGGAATTGCCCGAAACGTATAGGCCGAAATCAGCAAACTGATTGACGCGAACTACATGGTCTTGAGACCGTTCTCTTGATCAAAGGCCTCCCTTTGATCACCCTGGATGGGTGGCGGGGCTGTTGGGGGTTAGCTCCCACAGAGCCTTCTCAGGTAGCTCCGTCACCCTGATGTTTTCCAAGACCATGACGCTTCATCCGCATCCGCTCTGCCTCAATCACCCTGACGCGGCCGTTTACCTCCCAGGAGATTTCGACTGGGTCTGTCATCAGCCCGAATCGTCGATCGGAGGGGTAGATGGAGAGCGATAAGCCGAAGGATCATCTAGAGGGCGCAAGAGCCCGGGCGCGGATGAGCCCGGTTCGCTCGCGGATGCTCGATCTCTACGAGCAGGACCCAGGACGTCCAGTAGACCCGGCCACCTTCCTCCAGGAGCTGACACGCGAGGGCTGGCAGGTCAGCTTGGCTCAGGTCAGCTACCACGTCCGGCGACTGGCCGATGCGCAGCTGATTCCTGCGCCCTGTCACGGCGGCTAGCTTGGGCTTGTTCAGGTTTTCGCTCCGGTGGGAGAGCCGAGAGGGTAAGCGCCGCTGGAGTTTCACCGTCCCGAGTGAGAAGGGGGAGATCCGTGGCGAGGTTGACGATTCCCTGACGAGCCCGGTCTACACGGTCCAGCACTGCGTCGTAGACACCTACGACGGCCGCGTGATCATTTCCCCGACGAGTAACGAGGAGCAGGCCGAGGAGCTGGCGGCGCGGCTGAATGCCGCCCAGGTCGAACCTGAGTCCTAGTCGGCGCTGAGCAGGGACAGCGGGTCGGTGTCAATCCGGCTGGCGATGCGCTCGACGCTCCGGAGCGTCAAGTTGCGCTCGCCGCGCTCGAGGCCGCCCAATGTAGGTCCGATGCACTGCCCGGAGATTACGAGCGAATATGCGTTGCAGGTCACCCTCGGCCGGCGCCCCCAACGTGACGCACGTCCGACTGTGCTCTTTTGCACAGGCAGATCCCGGGCGAAGACCTAACTTGGGGCCATGGTCCGTTCTGCTCCACCCGCCCCCTTCAAGACCGCGTTCCTCACCTTCGCGATCGCGATCGTGATCGCCGTCGCCCTCGCGGCGGCGCCGCACCCGTACTAGTCGCCGAGCACGATCGCGCAATAGCCCGCCGCGATCTCAGCCGGTGAAAGGCGGCCGTTCGGCCGCACCCACTGCGGGGTGTAGTTGACCATCCCCAGCAGGGCGAGGAGGGAGAGGCGGCGGTCGGCGAAGGTCATCGAGCCGTCGGCCGCGCCGCGGGCGAGCAGGTCGTCGAGGACCTTCTCGAAGGCTTTGCGCTGGGCGCGGACGTGGCGCCAGCGCGGCTGGCGCTCGATCGCCTGACGCTCCTGGGTGAAGACGAGCATGTGGTGGCGGTGGGCGACGACGTGGGCGACCCAGGCCTCGACCAGCTCGCGAAGCTGCTCGACCGGGGGCGCCTCGGCGGCGACGATCTCGCGCGCCTGCGCCAGCAGCGGCTCCAGCAGCTCGTCGCAGATCGCGATCAGCAGGTCGTCCTTGCCCTCGATGTAGTGGTAGAGGCCACCGGCGGCGAGCCCCGTCGCCTCGGTCAGCTCGCTCATCGAGGTGCCGTCGTAGCCGCGCTCGGCGAACAGCTTCGCCGCCGTCGCGACCACCTCGCTGCGGCGCGCCTCGTAGCGGGCGCGCAGGGCGGGCCGGGTCGGGGGAGAGGGGAGCGGCATCCTGGGAAGGGTAGCCCAAAAACCGAACATGCCTTCGAACTTCGAACACAGATTCGGTATCTTGTCCGGATGGACTTCGAGCTTGGCGACGAGCATCGCCTGATTCAGCGCACCGTCCGCGACTTCGCCACCCAGGAGGTGGCGCCGGTCGCCGAGGAGCTCGACCGCGAGCACCGCTTCCCCTACGAGATCGTCGCCAAGCTGGCCGACCTGAACCTGATGGGGATCCCGTTCCCGCAGGAGTACGGCGGCGGCGGCGGGGACTCGCTCGCCTACGCGCTCGCGGTCGAGGAGCTGACCCGGGTCGACTCCTCGGTCGCGATCACCCTCTGCGCCCACACCTCGCTCGGCACCCAGCCGATCTACCTCTTCGGCTCCGAGGAGCAGAAACAGGAGTGGCTGCCGCGCCTCACCTCGGGGGAGATCCTCGGCGCCTTCGGCCTGACCGAGCCCGAGGCCGGCTCCGACGCCGGCAACGTCCGCACCAAGGCGCGGCTCGACGGCGGCGAATGGGTGATCGACGGCGCCAAGCAGTTCATCACCAACGCCGGCACCGAGATCTCCGGCGTCGTCTGCATCACCGCCCGCACCGGCGAGGACGAGATCTCCAACCTCATCGTCGCCAACGGCACCCCCGGCTACGAGCAGGGCGAGCCGTACCGCAAGATGGGCTGGAACGCCTCCGACACCCGCCCGCTCACCTTCACCGGGTGCCGGGTGCCGGAGGGGAACCTGCTCGGTCCGCGCGGGATGGGCTTCCGCCAGTTCCTGCAGGTGCTCGACATCGGCCGCATCGGCGTCGCCGCGATGGGCGTCGGCCTCGCCCAGGGCGCGCTCGACGAGGCGCTCGCCTACGCCAAGGAGCGCCAGGCCTTCGGCCAGCCGATCTCCCGCTTCCAGTCGATCCAGGCCAAGCTCGCCGACATGGCGACTGAGATCGAGGCGACCCGCCTGCTCGTCTACAAAGCCGCCCGTCTCAAGGACCGCGGCGAGAACTTCAGCCTCACCGCCGCGCAGGCGAAGCTGAAGAGCGGCCGGCTCGCCGTCCGCTGCTGCGAGGAGGCAGTGCAGATCCACGGCGGCTACGGCTACATCGAGGAGTACCCGGTCTGCCGCTTCTACCGCGACGCCAAGATCCTCACGATCGGCGAGGGCACCGACGAGGTCCAGCAGATGGTGATCGCCCGCGCCCTCGGGGCTTAGGACGGTGATGACGTGATCCCGTCCGCCGTCCGCATCCGCGAGGTCGGGCCGCGCGACGGCTTCCAGAACGAGCCGGAGACGATCGCCACCGGGGACAAGGTGCGCCTGGTCGAGATGCTGGCGCGCACCGGGGTGCGGCGGCTGGAGGTGACGAGCTTCGTCCGCGCCGACGTCGTCCCCCAGCTGGCAGACGGGCGCGAGGTGCTGGAACGGGCGGAGATCCCCGACGAGGTCTCGGTCTCGGTCCTCGTGCCGAACATGCGGGGCCTCGAAGCGGCGCTCGAGGTGCGCGACCGGATCGACGAGGTCAACGTCTTCCTCTCCGCCTCGGAGACCCACAACCGCCACAACGTCAACCGCTCGGTCGAGGAGTCGCTCGTCGACCTGGAGCGCGTGCTTGCACGCGCGACCGATTCTGGGCTGCGCTGCGAGGGCGTGATCTCGACCAGCTTCGGCTGCCCCTACGAGGGCTACGTGCCGGTCGAGCGGGTCTTCGAGATCGCCCGCCGCCTCGCCGCCGCCGGCGCCGTCGAGATCGGCTTCGGCGACACCACCGGGATGGCGAACCCGGTCCAGGTCGGCGAGTTCTTCCGCCGCGCCGCCGAGGAGCTGGGGGAGGTCGAACGCACCGCCCACTTCCACGACACCCGCGGCCAGGCGCTCGCCAACGTGCTGGCCGCCCTCGAGGTCGGGGTCGACTCCTTCGAGTCGAGCTTCGGCCAGCTCGGCGGCTGCCCGGTCCCACCCGGCGCGACCGGCAACGTCGCCAGCGAGGACCTGGTCTCGATGCTGCACGAGATGGGGGTCGAGACCGGCATCGACCTCGGCAAGCTGCTCGAAGCGGCAGGCGCCGCCCAGGAGGTTCTCGGCCGGCCGCTCGCTTCGCACACCCTCGTCGCCGGCCCGGTCGAGTGGCACGCCGAGCGCGACCCCTTCAAGGAGAACCCGCCGCGATGAGCACCGCCCGCCGAACTGCATCAAATTTCCTACCCAGCAGGGTGGAAATCTGATGCAGTTCGCTGAAGGTGCGCGCGAGAAGCACCTGGCGCTGATCGCCGAGCTGGAGGCCGAGCTGGAGCGCGTGCGCGGCGGCGGCGGCGAGAAGGCGGTCGAGCGCCATCGCGGCCGCGGCAAGCTGACCGCGCGCGAGCGGATCGCCGGCCTCTGCGATCCCGGCGCCGAGTTCCTCGAGCTCTCGCCGCTGGCCGCGCACGGGATGTACGACGACGCGGCGCCGGGGGCGGGGATCGTCGCCGGGGTCGGCACCGTCAGCGGCCGCCGCTGCGTCGTCGCCGCCAACGACGCCACCGTCAAAGGCGGCACCTACTACCCGATCACCGTGAAGAAGCACCTGCGCGCGCAGGAGGTGGCGCTGCAGAACCGGCTGCCCTGCATCTACCTGGTCGACTCCGGCGGCGCCTACCTGCCGCTGCAGGACGAAGTCTTCCCCGACCGCGAGCACTTCGGCCGCATCTTCTTCAACCAGGCGACGATGTCGGCGCAGGGGATCCCGCAGATCAGCGCGGTGATGGGCAGCTGCACGGCGGGCGGCGCCTACGTGCCGGCGATGAGCGACGAGACCGTGATCGTCCGCCGCCAGGGGACGATCTTCCTCGGCGGCCCGCCGCTGGTGAAGGCGGCGACCGGGGAGGAGGTGACGGCGGAGGAGCTCGGCGGCGGCGACGTCCATGCCCGCAAGAGCGGCGTCGCCGACCACCTCGCCTCCGACGACGCCGAGGCGCTCCGGATCCTCCGCGAAATCGTCGCCACCCTGCCGCCGGGCTCGCCGCCGCCCTGGGAGCGGATCGAGCCGCGGCCGCCCGCCGGCGACCCGGAGGAGATCCTCGACGTCGTCCCGATCGGCTCGCGGGCGCCCTGGGACATCCGCGAGGTGATCCGGCGCATCGTCGACGGCGGCGAGCTGCGCGAGTTCAAGGAGAAGTACGGGAAAACCCTCGTCTGCGCCTTCGCCCGCCTCGACGGCCACCCGGTCGGGATCGTCGCCAACAACGGCATCCTCTTCAGCGAGAGCGCCCTCAAGGGCGCCCACTTCGTCGAGCTCTGCGACCAGCGCCGGATCCCCCTCCTCTTCCTCCAGAACGTCAACGGCTTCATGGTCGGCTCCAAGTACGAGCAGGGCGGGATCGCCAAGGACGGAGCGAAGATGGTCGCCGCCGTCTCCACCGCCCGCGTCCCCAAGCTCACGGTGATCGTCGGCGGCTCTTTCGGGGCGGGCAACTACGGCATGTGCGGACGCGCCTACGCGCCCCGCTTCCTCTTCATGTGGCCCAACGCCCGCATCTCGGTGATGGGCGGCGAGATGGCAGCAGCGGTGATGAAAGAGGTGGGCCAGCCCGAGACCGCCGAGCTCCTCCACGACCAGTACGAAGAGCAGGGCAGGCCCTTCTACTCCACCGCCCGCCTCTGGGACGACGGCGTGATCGACCCCCGCGACACCCGCCGCGTCCTCGCCCAGGCCCTGGACGCCTGCGCCAACGCCCCGCTGGCCGGGGCGGCGGCGCCGGTCTACCGGATGTAGACTGCTACAAGCGGGTTCTCCAATA
>DASTAR010000134.1:0-13369 GCA_035712505.1 Solirubrobacterales bacterium | reverse complement strand
CGAGGGCACCCATCAAGGGTGCCCTCGTCGGAAAAACTGAGGCGACTCCGGTCATGTCGGTGTCGCGTTCAAAGAAGCTTAGTTGCGGAAGCCCATTGCTGCCCCTTCCTTGCCTTGGTTGAAGCCCAAGCTGTGCGTCTGTTTCCAAGAACCTCTAAATCGTTGGAGAGTTTGTAGCACAGATTGTCGGAAACTTGTGCATCTGCAGGAAAAGTTGTGCAGAAATGCAGTAGGACAGACATCGAGCCATGCCTGAAACGCGCGCCTTGAAGCCCCTGCGGCGACCGCTCTTCCGCCGCCTCGCGACGACCTACGCGGTCAACGAGATCGGCGACTGGATGGGGATCATCGCCCTCTCGGTCCTCGTCTTCGACCGGACCGGAAGCGCGATGGCGACCACGGTGCTGTTCCTCGGCACCAGGTTCCTGCCAGCTTTCCTCGCCCCGCTGCTCGTCACCCGCGCCGAGCGTCCCCGGCCGCGCTTCTCGCTGCCGGCCATCTACTGCGGCGAGGCGACCGCCTTCTGCGGGCTGGCCCTACTTGCCTCTCCGGACCGGTTCTCGCTGGCCGCCGTGACCGGCCTCGCCGCAATCGACGGCTGCCTGGCCCTGACCGGGCGCTCGCTCACGCGGGCCGTCGTGGCCGCGTTGCTCGAGCCGCACGGGGAACTGCGGGCGGGCAATGCCCTCCTCAACGTCGCCTTCACCGGCGGCGCGGCCCTGGGGCCGGCGCTGGCCGGGCTTGCCGTGGCGGGGCTGGGAGTGCAGACGGCACTCCTGCTCGACGCCGTCTCCTTCTACGCAATCGCCTGGATCCTCTTCACGGCGAAGGCGCTCCCGCAAGCCGAACCGGAACCGGGCGGTCTCCGCGAACGCGTGCGGGCGGGCATCGGATACCTGCGGGAGAAACTCGTCCTCCGGCGCCTGCTCCTCGCCCAGGGCATCCTCTTCGTCTTCTTCGCAGCGGTGATCCCGGTCGAGGTTGTGTACACGAAGGAAACCCTCGGCTCGACGGACTCCGGTTACGGCCTGATGCTGGCGAGCTGGGGCGTGGGCATGGTCCTCGGCAGCTTCGTCTTCGCCGGCGCCCGCCGGGTCTCGCTTCTCCTGCTCCTGCTCGTCAGCACCCTGACCGTCGGCGCCGGCTACCTCGGGCTGGCAGCGGCTCCCAGCCTGGCGGTGGCCTGCGCGGCCTCCGTGGTCGGCGGCGGCGGCAACGGCGTCCAGTGGGTTGCGGCGATCAGCGCCGTGCAGGAGCTGACGGCACCGGCAATGCAGGCGCGGGTGATGAGCGTGCTCGAGTCGATCGGCTCGGCGATGCCGGGGGTGGGCTTCGTCCTGGGAGGCGTCATCGCCACCCTGGCCAGCCCCCGCGAGACGTTTTTGGTGGCCGGCTGCGGGGTAGTTGTCATGGTTGTCGTGATGGCTCCGTTGCTTAGGGGGAATTGGCTTCAGCGCAGCGAAAATCATGGTCGAGCGGAGCTTGACGCCCGTGACGACGTTGTGGTGGAGTTGATCCCCGGGAGAAATCCCGGCAACCCGTAAGACGGAGGAGGAGCTTTGAAGAAGCTAGGGGCAGTCATCGCGGTTGTGGTTCTTGCAGCGGTCGCAGCGATTGGACTGGTCTCGTGCGGAGGCGGCGGTGGCAGCTCCAGCAGTGGTGGCGGCAAGGAAGGCGGCACGCTCAACGCCACCTACGCGTCCTTCCCGGACTACCTGGACCCGCAGCTCTCCTACACGCAGGAAGGCTGGACGGCCATGGCGGACGTCTACATCCCGCTTCTGACCTACAAGCACGCCGAAGGCAGCGAAGGCAGCGAAGTCATCCCCGGCCTGGCGAAGGAAATGCCGAAGATCAGCAACGGCGGCAAGACCTACACGCTCTTCCTGCGCCCCGGCCTCAAATACTCCGACGGCAAACCGGTCAAGGCGTCGGACTTCCCCTACGCCGTCGAACGCTGCTTCAAGCTCAACTCCGGCGGCTCCATCTTCTACACGAGCATCGTCGGTGCTCAGAAGTTCGCCGAAACCAAGCAGGGCGGCATCCCCGGGATCAAGACCAACGACAAGACCGGGGAAATCAGGATCGAACTGGAAAAGCCGCGCGGAACCTTCAACAACGAGCTGGGCCTGATGTTCGTCGCCCCGGTGCCGAAGGGAACCCCGATGGAAGACCTCTCCGGAAACCCGCCCCCCGGCACCGGCCCCTACATGATCACCAAGTCGCAGCCGGGCCGCGGCTGGGAATACGCGCGCAACCCCTACTGGGCCAAAGCCAACTCCAAGGCGATGCCGGACTACCCCAGCGGCCACGTCGACGCGGCCAAGATCACGATCGTCCGCAACCCCGACACGCAGGTGAACGACGTCGAACAGGGCAAATACGACTGGATGGAGAACCCGCCGCCGGCGAGCCGCTATGCCCAGGTCAAGGAACGGTTCGAAGGCACCCAGTTCAAGGTCGTGCCGACGATCAGCACCTACTACTTCTGGATGAACACGACGCAGCCGCCGTTCAACGACCCGAAAGTGCGCCAGGCGGTCAACTACGCGATCGACCCGGCGGCCCTGGAACGGATCTACGCCGGCCAGATCGAAGCCAGCCACCAGATCCTGCCTAACGGGATGCCGGGCCACGAAGCGCTCGACCTCTACCCGCACAGCATGTCCAAAGCCAAGGAAATCCTGGAAGAAGCCAATCCTTCGGACATGAACATCACGGTCTGGACGGACACCGAAAGCCCGAACAAAGAAGCGGGCGAATACTACGAAGGGGTGCTCGCGCAACTCGGCTTCCACACGAAACTGAAAGAGATCAACGCCGACAACTACTTCACGGTGATCGGCAACCTCTCGACCCCCGATCTCGACACCGGCTGGTCGGACTGGTTCCAGGACTACCCGCACCCGAACGACTTCTTCCAGCCGCTCCTGGCCGGAGAAAGCATCCTCAAGACCAACAACGGCAACTTCGCCCAGATCGACGAACCCGAACTCAACAAGGAAATCACCGAACTCCAGGAAGAACAGCTCGGTCCCGAACAGGAAAAGCGCTACTCCGAACTCGACAAGAAATACATGGAACTGGCGCCTTGGGCCCCCTACGGGCAGCGCACCCTGAGCACCTTCGTCTCCAGCGCCATCAACCTGGAAGGCGTCATCTTCAACCCGACGTTCGGCCACTACCTGACCAGCTTTGAATTCAACGAATAGAGCCGCTGCTCCGGCGGAGCCCGAGGAGGGCTCCGCCGGCTACGGACCTTGGCGGCTGGCGCTCCGCCGCTTCCTGCGAAATCGCGTCGCCGTCGCGTTCCTCCTCCTCTTCTTCCTGATCGTCCTCTTCGTGCTGGCGGCGCCGCTGTGGGCGCACCACGTCGCCCACACCGGCCCGAACGAGACCCACACCCTCGAGAAACTCCACGTCAACGGCGAAACCCGGGAAGTCGTCACGCCGGAAGGAAAGCCGATCGGCCCGCAGTGGTTCGAAGCCGGTGGCAAGTTCTTCCTCGGCGCCGACAGCCGGCTCGGTCGCGACGAGATGGTACGGCTGATGTACGGCGGGCGTACCTCGCTGCTGATCGGGGTGATCTCGGGGCTGATCACCACCCTCCTCGCCGTCGTCCTCGGCCTCCTCTCCGGCTACTACCGGGGCTGGGTCGACGCGGTGATCGCCAGGACCCTGGACGTGCTCTGGTCGCTGCCGGTCCTGCTGTTCGGGATCGCGATCGGCACCTCCTTGGCACTGGGCGGGGTGAGCATCGGCCCGATCCACATCGAAGGCGGGTCGATCTGGGTGCCGATCCTGATCATCTCGATCTTCTACACGCCTTACGTGGCACGGCCGATCCGCGGCGAAGTCCTCTCGCTCGGCGAAAAGGAGTTCGTCGAGGCGGCGATCGCGCAGGGGGCCGGGCCGCTGCGGGTCATGTTCGGCGAGCTGCTGCCCAACCTCGCCTCGACGATCGTCGTCTTCTTCGCCCTCAACATCGCCAACAACATGCTCTTCGAGGCGGCGCTGTCCTTCCTCGGCGCCGGCGTACAGCCGCCGAACTCCTCCTGGGGGACGATGATCACCGTCGGCGAGGAGCTGCTGACCACGCAGCCGCTGCTGGCGATCATTCCCGGCGTGATGATCATGCTGACGGTGCTCTCGCTGAACATCGTCGGCGACGGGCTGCGCGACGCGCTCGACCCGCGCTCGAAGGTGCGCCTCGAGGCACACGCGGGAATGGTCGAGCCAGAGGGGGCGTCGGTCTGATGCTCCGCTTCATCGTCAGGCGCATCGTCGGCATGGTCCTCGTCCTCTTCGTCGTCTCCGTCCTCGTCTTCCTGATCTTCAACGTGATCCCGAACTCGCCGCCGGCGCAGCGGCTGGCGGGGAAGAACGCCACGCCGACCCTGGTCAAGAGCATCGAAGAAGAATGGGGCTTCGACGAACCGCTGCCGGTGCAGTACGCGACGATGATGAAGAAGGTCTTCAACGGCGAACTGATCCAGTACTCGCCGCGGATACCGGTTGACAACCGGATCAAGGAAGGCATCCCGGCGACGCTCTCTCTCAGCATCGGCGCCGGGATCATCTGGCTCGCCTTCGGCCTCCTGCTCGGCTACATGTCGGCGATCAGGGCGGGCGGCTGGCTCGACCGGATCCTCACCGGCGTCGCGGTCGCCGGCATCTCGATCCCGGTCTTCCTGCTGGCCCCGGTCCTCATCTACTTCCTCACCTACAAGCTCGAAATCTTCCCCAACGGCGGCTACGTCGGCCTGACCGAAGACCCGTGGGGATGGCTCCAGCACATGATCCTCCCCTGGTTCACGCTGGCGGTCCTGTCGATCGGGTTCTACAGCCGCGTCCTGCGCTCGAACATGCTCGACGTGATGAACGAGGACTACGTGCGCACCGCCCGGGCCAAGGGGCTGAGCGAGCGCAGGGTGATGACCCGGCACGTCCTGCGCAACTCGCTGATCCCGATCACCACCCTGTTCGGGCTCGACTTCGGCGCCACCATCGCCGGCACCGCGATCATCACCGAAGTGCTCTTCAACATCGAAGGGATCGGCAGCTACGCGGCCGAATCGATCGGCAAACTCGAACTGCCGCCGATCATGGGGATCACCCTGTACGGCGCCTTCTTCGTCGTCTTCATCAACGCCCTGGTCGATATCGCCTACGCCTACCTAGATCCGCGGGTGCGGCTGGGGAGCTCGGCGCGGTGAGCGCGCAGCCGATCCTCTCGGTCCGCGACCTGCGCGTCGGCTTCGCCACGGAAGGCGGGCTGTTGCAGGCGGTCGACGGGGTCAGCTTCGATCTCAGCCCGGGCGAGGTGCTGGCGATCGTCGGCGAGTCGGGCTCGGGCAAGAGCGTCACGGCGCAGACGATGATCGGCCTCACCCGCTCGAAGAACTCGCGGATCGAGGGTTCGGTCGAGCTCGACGGCGAGGAGCTGCTGGACGCCGATGACGCGACGATGCGGCGGCTGCGGGGGGAGAAGATCGGGATGGTCTTCCAGGACCCGATGACCTCGTTCAACCCGGTCTACCGGCTCGGTGCCCAGATCGTCGAGGCGATCCGCGCCCACCAGGGAGACGTGGGCAAGGAGCA
This sequence comes from Solirubrobacterales bacterium, assembly GCA_035712505.1. Classification (GTDB taxonomy): domain Bacteria; phylum Actinomycetota; class Thermoleophilia; order Solirubrobacterales; family 70-9; genus VAYN01. Next base: position 7,768 of record DASTAR010000134.1, on the reverse strand, counting down.
GGCGCGGCAGCGGGTGGTCGAGCTGTTCGAGTCGGTGGGGATCCCCGACGCCGGGCGGCGGGTCGACAGCTACCCGCACGAGTTCTCGGGCGGGATGCGGCAGCGGGCGATGATCGCGATGGCGCTGGCGCTCGAGCCGGAGGTGCTGATCGCCGACGAGCCGACGACGGCGCTCGACGTGACGATCCAGGCGCAGATCCTGCACCTGCTCGAGGAGCTGAACCGGCAGCGCGGCCTGGCGACGATCCTCATCACCCACGACCTCGGGGTCGTCGCCGAGGTGGCCGACCGGGTGCTGGTGATGTACGCGGGGCGGGTGGTCGAGGAAGGGACGCTCGACGAGATCTTCTACGACCCGCAGCACCCTTATACCTGGGGACTGATGGGCTCGCTGACCCGGCTCGACCGGCCGCGGCCGCACCGGCTACCGCAGATCGCCGGCTCGCCGCCCTCGCTCCTGGACCTGCCCAACGGCTGCCCGTTCCGGCCCCGCTGCCCGCACGAGTTCTCCAAGTGCACCGAGTACCCCGGTCTGGAGGCGCGGCTGGCGGACGCGCCGGACCACCGCGACCGCTGCTGGCTGACGCCGGACGAGAAGCGCCGCAAGCGCCAGGTCGAAGGCCAGATCGGGCTGGAGGCGCCGCAGGAGGTCTCGCGCGGATGAGCGACGGCGGGGCGAACCAGGGCGGGCCGCTGCTCGAGGTGACCGACCTCGTCAAGCACTTCCCGGTCAAGCGCGGGGTCCTGATCGACCGCGAAGTCGACCAGGTGCGAGCCGTCGACGGCATCAGCTTCACGGTCGAGCGGGGCAAGACGCTGGGCCTCGTCGGGGAGTCGGGCAGCGGCAAGTCGACCGCCTGCCGGGCGGTGCTGCAGCTGATCGAGCCGACCTCGGGCTCGATCAGGTTCGAGGGGCGCGAGATCGCCGGCCTCGGGCGCCGGCAGATGCGCCCGCTGCGCCGCGAGATGCAGATGATCTTCCAGGACCCCTACGCCTCGCTGAACCCGCGCAAACGGATCGGGCAGATCGTCGGCGATCCGCTGAAACTTCAGGGGGTGGCGAGAGGCTCCGACCTGCGGCGACAGGTGCAGGAGCTGCTCGAGCGGGTCGGGCTCGCGAGCGAGCACTACAACCGCTTTCCGCACGAGTTCTCCGGCGGCCAGCGGCAGCGGATCGGGATCGCCCGGGCGCTGGCGCTGAAACCGAAGCTGGTGATCTGCGACGAGCCGGTCTCCGCCCTCGACGTCTCTATCCAGGCGCAGATCGTCAACCTGCTCGACGACCTCCAGGACGAGCTCGGCCTCGCCTACCTCTTCGTCGCCCACGACATCGGCGTCGTCCGCCACATCGCCGACCGGATCGCGGTCATGCACGACGGCAGGATCGTCGAGCAGGGGACGGCGGATCAGGTCTGCGAGCAGCCCAAGGACGACTACACCAGGAAACTGCTCGCGGCGGTGCCGATCCCGGATCCGAAAGAGAGCCGGGAACGGCGCGAAGGAGCAGGTAGCGTCCGGTAAGTGACGCTTCCCCTTCGTCCCCCCATCAAGCCTCAGCTGGCGCTTACGCGGAAAGAGCTGCCCGTTGGTGAGGACTGGGCGTACGAGCCGAAGCTGGATGGGTTCCGGGCGATCGTCTTCGTCGACGGGGACGAGGCTTACATCCAGTCGCGTGGGGGGAAGGACCTGAACCGGTATTTCCCCGAGCTGAGGTTTGCGCCGGGCCGCTGGGTGCTCGACGGGGAGCTGGTGATTCGCGACGCCGAGGGAAACCTCGAATTCGACTCGCTGCAGGAACGGATCCACCCGGCGCAGTCGCGGATCGAGATGCTCTCGAAGGAGATCCCGGCCGGCTATGTCGTCTTCGACCTGCTGGCGGACGGGGACGAGGTCCTCTGCGACCACCCTCTCCGCGAGCGGCGCGAGCGGCTGGAGGCGGTCGCCGGGAAGGCCAGCCTGGAGCTGACCCCGCTGACGCCCGATGCCGCGCAGGCCGAGAGGTGGCTGGCCAGCATCGAGGGGGTGATGGCGAAGGACCTCAGCGCGCCCTACGTCCAGGGCAAACGCAAGGGGATGGCGAAGGTCAAGCGCGAGCGGACGATCGACTGCGTTGTGATGGGCTGGCGGCCCGGCAAGGAAGAGGGCACGGTCGGCTCGCTGATCCTCGGCCTCTACGACGGCGGCGAGCTGCGCACGGTCGGCCACATCTCCGGCTTCTCGAAAGCGGCGAAACAGGGGATGCGGGCCATGCTGGCGCCGCTGGAGACGGGTGAGAGCGGCTCGGCGGAGCCGAGTCGGTGGACCGGCGGGCGGGAGCTGGAGTGGGTGGCGCTGCGGCCGGAGCTGGTGATCGAGGTCGGCTATGACCACGCGGCTTCCGGGCGGATCCGGCATGGGGCTCGGTTCCACCGGTTCCGGGACGACAAAAGGCCGTCCGAGTGTCGGTTCGAGCAGCTGGACGAAGGGGGCTAGAAGAAGCTCTGCTGGACGGGGGCTTGCCGGCGGACGGGTCCTGTCGCCGATTTGGTTCCACCGCCCCCCGCATTCGGCGAGTGGTGGTCCCCCAAATCCGCGCCACCCGTCCGAGGAGCGTCTTGCCTGGACGCCGTTCTTCGGGAGCGGCCCCAGCCTTTGAGGGCTCGGGTGGCTTGCTTGCGATGCTCGGGTCGCATGTAGGCGCGGTTGCCGTAGAGCGCCTCGTAGCGGGGAAGGAGGTCGGGGCGTTTCTCCTGGAGCCAGCCGAAGAAGATGTCCTTCACCTCGCCGCGGAGGTGGAGGGCTACGCCGGTTAGGAAGCTGGCGTCGGCGGCTTTGGCTCGTTCGAGGATCGGCTGCACCTGCTCGGGCTCGTCGTTGATGCCGGGCATCAGGGGGGCGACGAGGACGCCGGACTCGATGCCGCGGGCGCGTAGCTCCGCGACCGCGTCGAGGCGGGCCGCCGGGCTCGGAGTGTGCGGCTCGGTAGCGCGCCAGGCCGCCTCGTCCAGGGTCGGCACCGAGAGGTTGACCGAGACCGGCACCTTCTCCGCCATCCGCTCGAAGAGGTCGATGTCGCGCAGTACCAGGGGCGACTTCGTCAGCACCGTCACCGGCGTCTCCGCCGCCTCCAGGGCCTCGAGGATTTCCGGCATGAACCGGTAGCGGCTCTCGACCCACTGATACGGGTCGGTGTTCGTCCCCAAGGCCACCAGCTCCCGCCGCCAGCTCGGCCGCTTCAGCTCCGCCCGCAGCAGCTCCGGCACGTTGACCTTGACCACGATCTCCCGCTCGAAGTCCTCCCCGGGCCCGAAATCGAGGTAGTTGTGGGTTCTGCGAGCGAAGCAGTTATGGCTCACGACGCCGTTGGCGATGAAGTCGCCGGTGCCGGTCGTGATGTCGTACATCTCCATCTTCCGACCGAGTGGCTCAACTGACGTCACACGGAGCTTCGCGTCCGACTTGATCGCGATTCCCGCGATTGAGCGCTTACGCGTGATCGCCGGGTCGATGTGTTGAAAGAGGCGCATCTGCTGTCGCAACCCTCCCAGCAGACGCACGTTGTGAGCGCCGCACGAATTGGCTTTCTCAAGCCTTACCTGGAAACCAAGATCGCGGATGCCATTGGCGGTTCGCTCGAGGATCTCGGGGCCTTTGTTGCAGATTCTCAATGCCTCGTTCCGACCCCCCTCGGCGTCGAAGGTCCCGGCAAGGAAGCCGCGCGACCACTCGCTGCTGGGAGAGCGTGGCCACCTGATCAGGGTGCGAACCCGGTCCACCCCGTCCTTCGAGGAAGTCCGGATTCCGCGCATCGGTCGGTGACGGTCACTGCCTTTGAGAAATTGAAATTCCCGGGTTTGGACGCCAGCTCCGATGAGGAAGTCGCGGGTTCTGTGCACCGCCTCGGTATCGGTCAACGCAAGCCGGAAGCGATGTACATCAGCTGAACTCCTGCCGGGCCGCTCATAGGAGTAAGAACCAACGTGCCCGTCTCCGCGGATCATCCCGCAGAGGTAGCCCAGCCGATAATCCTCGGACTCGGCGAGTGCGGGGCCTAAGGCGCCCAGGCCCAAGAGCTCATTGCTGGTCGTGAGGAAAGGTCGCTGCCCCGGCCCCTGTTCAGCGCCCGTCACGTACTTCCAGCCCCGCTTCGTGAGAAAGCGGTGATCGCCGCTCGCGATCAGCTCGGTGCCGTCTTCGAGTTCCACACGATATGCCTCTTTTCGCGTCGCCCAGTGAGCCTCGACCTGGGTGATCCCGTAGCGTCGATAACTGCCCCGGCGCACGGTCCCGTAGATCTTGTCGCCGACCTTCAGCTCAGCAAGCGGCCGAGTGGTCCCGTCGGCCATGAGGATCGGCGTGTCGCCGGAAAGGCAGTAGGCGCAAGCATGAGTGCAGCCTCTGAAGGGGTTGATCGTCCAGCGGAAGCCGAAGCGGTCGCCGGGCACGTGGTTGAGGGCGGAGCGGGCGCGGACCTCGTGGAAGTTGATCCCCATCGCCTCCGGCGCATCGAAGGTCCGGACCACGGTCCCGTCTCCCACCCCGGGCAGCCGCAGGTCGTTCTCGACTCTCTGCTCGTCCCATCGCATCGAACACATGTTCGCACACGCAGGCGGACAGGTCTAGTTCACCACCACCACATGAGAGGTGTGTGTTGTGATAGCGTGAGCGGCCATGACCAACGAGGTCGAGAGATGGCTGGAATCGCTTCCGGAAGGGTCGATCGAAGCGGAGCTCGAGGAACTGCGGGATCAGGCAAAGGAGATCAACCGGGGAATCGAGATAAGGGAACAGGCGCTCGCCATGAAGCGCACCTTCGCGAACGAGAGGCTCGACCCGCGTCGCGGGAACTGGCCGGTGCGGCAGACGCGGGTCTTCGAGGCCTCCGCTCCCTTTCGTGGCCGCGACGCGGTGCGGCAGGTGATCCGGGAAACGCCGGAGAAACGCACCTGGACCATCTCCGAGATGCTGGAGGCGATCCTCAAGCGCGGGTGGGCGGGCAATACCCACTCGGTGCAGGTGAACCTCTCCCGCATGTACCGCGACGGCGAGCTCGACCGGGAGAGCGTCGGCGTCTATGCGGTACCAGAAGAGCTTCGGGCCCCTCAGGGGCACGGGGATGACGGAGGGCCTGAGTAAAGGTGGACTCGCCCCGACTTAGGACCGGGGAATGCTGAGCGGCATTTGTGGGTTCGAATCCCACGCCCTCCGTCCCGATGATGATTGCACTCAGGTTGGCAGCTCGCCCCTGATCACGTAGCGAAGGACGGCGACGACCTGCTCCGCCGTGCGCGCGGTCGCTTGGGCGGCGCGGTCGACCTCCTTGAGGGCGTGGTCGAGCTCGCCGTCGTGGAGGGTCACGATCGGCTTGCCCAGGGCGGCGGCGAAGCCGGCGTCGAAGGCGGCGTTCCACTGCCGGTACTTGTCGCCGAAGCGCACGACGACCACGTCGGCGTCGCGGATCAGGGTCTGGGTGCGGATCGCGTTTACGCCGGCCCCTTTGTGATCGCGCCAGAAGGGCTCGCTCTCGTCTCCGAGCGTCCCCGTCCCGGCGTCGTCGGATGCGGCGTGGTCGGTGACGGGAGCTGTGAAGGCGACGGGAAGGCTCGCCTCCCGCGCGCCGGCCTCAATCCGCTCGCGCCAGTCGCTGTGGATCTCGCCGGAGAGGTAGACGATCCAGGTTCGTTCGCTCATGGGGACGCATCCTAGCCGTGGTATGTTATTTGACGTGAACGTAAGGAATAGGTTTCCGGAACGGGCTGGAGTGGACGCTTCCCACGAGCACTACAAGTGGTGGGCGCTCTCCTGCACCTCGCTCGGGATGCTGCTGGTGGCGACCAACTCGGGGACGCTGATCATCGCCCTGCCGGACCTGGAGCGGGCGCTGGGGACGAGCCTGCTTGAACTGGTCTGGGTGATCCTCGCCTACATGATCTCCTCGACGGTGCTGGTGCTGACGGCGGGGCGGCTGTCGGACCTCTTCGGCCGCAAGAGCGCCTTCGTCGGCGCCTTCGTCATCTTCGCCGCCGCCTCGCTCGGAGCCGGCTTCGCCGCTGACGGCACCCAGCTGATCCTCTGGCGGATCGTGCAGGGGATCGGCGGCGCCTTCATCTTCGCCAACGGCCCGGCCCTGGTCACCGACGCCTTCCCGCGCGAGCAGCTCGGCCTGGCGATGGGCACCAACACGATGGTCGCGGCGATCGGGCTCGTCATCGGCCCGGTCCTCGGCGGCGCCCTCGTCGCGATCTCCTGGCACTGGGTCTTCTGGTTCAACGTGCCGCTGGCGCTGGCCGGGGGCCTTTGGGGCGCCTTCATCCTCCGCGAGCTCGCCCGGCCGGATGCCCAGCGCGGCTTCGACATCGCCGGCACGCTGACCTTCGTCGTCGGGCTGACCGGGCTCGTCTACGGGATATCCCGCGGCGGCATCTCCGGCTGGAACGACCCGCTCGTGATCGGCGGCCTCGCCCTCGCCGCGGTCCTCCTCCCGCTCTTCGTCTGGATCGAGCACCGCGGCAGCGCGCCGATGCTCGACCTCTCGATCTTCCGCAGCCGCCTCTTCGCCGCCGCGACGAGCGCCGCCTTCATCAACGGCCTCTCGCGCTTCGCGCTGATGTTCATCTTCGTCTTCTACTTCCAGGGCGCCCAGGGCGACGACCCGATCACGGCCGGGATGAAGCTGGCGCCGATGGCGATCGGGATGCTCGTCTCCTCGCCGCTGGCCGGGATCTGGGCCGATCGCCACGGCTCCCGCGCCCTCGCCGCCGCAGGGATGCTCGTCACCGCCGTCGGCCTGGCCCTGATGACCACCCTTCAGGCCGGCTCGCCCTACTGGGAGAGCGGCGTCTGGCTGGCCCTGGTCGGGATCGGCTCGGGGATGTTCAACTCGCCGAACACGGCGGCGATGATGGGCACCGTGCCGACCGAGCGGCGGGGGGTCGCCGCCGGGGCGCGGACGATGCTGCAGAACACCGGGGCCGTGATCTCGATCGCGTTCGTGCTCGCGATCGTGACCAACTCGATCCCGAAAGAGGTCCTCTTCGCGATCTTCTCCGGCCTCGCCTCGGGGCTTTCCAGCGCCCAGCTCGACCCCTTCATCCACAACATGCACGAGGCCCTCTGGGTCCTCGCCGCCACCTCGGTCCTCGGCGCCGGCGTCTCACTGTTGCGCCCGAAGCACGAGCGCCCCGCGGCCCACGTTGACCCTGCCGAGGCCTTCGAGGAGGCCCTCGCCGAGGAGGTAAGGGCGACGCCATGAAGTCGTGGTTCTTAAGTCCGGATATACAGGACAAAGGAACCACGCGATGAGCGAGGGGATGCGCATCGGCGAGGTGGCGAAGCTCGCCGGCACCACCCCGCGCACGATTCGCTACTACGAGGAGATCGGGCTGCTCCCGGCCGGCGGGGGCCGGGAGCCGGGCGCCCACCGCACCTACGCCGAGGACGACGTCGAGCGGCTGACCGAGCTGCTGCGGCTGAAGGACCTGCTCGGCCTATCGCTCGAGGAGCTGAAGGAGCTGGTCGAGGCCGAGGGCGCGCGGGCAGAGCTGCGGCGCGAGTGGCGCGGCGGCGTGGACGATCCGGTCCGCCGCCGCGAGATCCTCGAGCAGTCCCTCACCTACACCGGCCGCCAGCTCGACCTGGTCCGCCGCCGCCGCGACGAGATCACGAAGCTAGAAGACGAGCTACTTAAACGACGGACGCGAGCGAAATCTCTTCTACGCGAGGTAGGGGGAGGCGGATACCCCTCCCAAAACACTCGAGCGCGCCGCTAGGCGCGCGTTTTGGGAGGGGT
>DASTAR010000133.1:0-34184 GCA_035712505.1 Solirubrobacterales bacterium | reverse complement strand
CGCGATGCTGGAGCCGGTCCACGTCGGCGGCGTCACCGTCACCACCGCGACCCTCCACAACGAGGAGGACCTGGCGCGCAAGGACGTCCGGGAAGGCGACGAGGTGGTGGTGATGCGGGCCGGCGACGTGATTCCGCAGGTCGTTTCACCGAAGCTGCCGCGCAAGAAAAAAGGCGCCCGGAAGGCGAAACCGCCGAAGACGTGCCCGCAATGTGGCACGCCCACGGTGAAGCCGGAGGACTCCGTATTCACGATCTGCCCCAACCGCAGCGGCTGCCCCGGCCAGTCCTTCCAGCACGTCAAACACTTCGTCAGCAAGCGCGCGATGGACATCGACGGCCTCGGGGAAGAGCGAGCGGGCCAGTTCCTGAAAGAAGGGCTGATCTCCGACGTTGCCGACATCTACGACCTGACCGAGGAGCGACTGGTCGAAGTCGAGCGCTTCGGCGAGCTCTCCGCCCGCAACCTCGTGGCCGCGATCGAGGGATCTAAACGGCAGCCCCTCAAGCGGGTTCTCTATGCCCTGGGGCTGCCCGGTGTCGGCTCGGTTACCGCTGAGGCGCTGGCCGATTACTTTGGCTCGATCGACGCCCTGCACGAGGCGGACCCCGAGGCGATCGAGGAGGTCGAGGGAGTGGGTCCGATCATGGCGGTGCAGATCAACGAGTCCCTGACCGACGACGCCACCTGGGCGCTGGTCGAGAAGCTGCGGGAAAAGGGCCTGCGCCTGGAAGCCGACGAGTCAGAACGGCGCCGGGAGGGCGGGCCGCTGGAAGGCAAGACGGTCGTACTCACCGGCACCCTGCCGGAGCTGACCCGCGAGGAGGCGGCGGCGCTGGTCAAGTCCGCCGGCGGCAAGGTCACCAGCTCGGTCTCGAAGAAGACCGACTACGTCGTCGCCGGCGACAACCCCGGCTCGAAGCTCGCCAAAGCCGAGAAATTCGGCACCGAGATCCTCGACGAGGCGGCGCTGCGCGAACTGGTCGGTCAGTAGCCGGCGACGGCGCCGGCGATCCGATCCTGGTCGAGGTGGGCGAGACCTAGGTCGCCGACTCCCGCCATCAGGATCGAGAAGGCCATGATCCGGCCGCTGCGGTTGAAGCAGTAGCCGGAGAGGTTGCTGACGCCGGTGATCGTGCCGGTCTTGGTGCGGCAGCGGCCGTAGGCGGCGGTGCCGTGCATGCGGTCGGCGACGGTGCCTTCGCGACCGGCCAGCGCCAGGTCTTGGATGAATTCGTCGCCGACCGGTTCCTTGCGCATCGCCAGCAGCAGGTTGACCACCTGGCGCGGGCTGGCGCGGTTGCTGCGGGTGAGGCCGGAGCCGTCGACCGCGTGGACGCCGGAGCCGTGGGAGCGGGCGAAAGACTCGACCACGGCTGCTCCCGCTGCCGTGGTACCGGCGCCGCCGAGGCGCGCGCCAAGCAGCTTGATCAGCATCTCGGCGAAGAAGTTGTCCGACCAGACGTCGGTGGTGTCGACGATCTGGTCGAGGGTGGGAGAGAGGATCACTCCCACGCGTTCGGCATAGGCCGGCGTGGTCCGCAGCGCCACCTGCGAAGGGATGGCGACCCCCGCCGAGCGGAGCGATCCGGCGAGCGTGGTGGCGGCGAGCTTCGCCGGGTCGGAGGCGAAGCCGCTGGAGCTGGTCGAGCCGCGAAAGCCGGAGTTGAAGTCGAGGCCGGAGAGGGGGCCGATGTAGGAGCTGGTCGCGTAGCCGGAGTCGGCGACGCCGCGCAAGCGGTCGAAGACGGTGTCGTCGGCGTAGAGGCGGCCGGTCACCGAGATGATTCCCGCTTCCTTGATCTGCGGGGTGAGGGCGAGGAGGTCGGTGCCGAGACCGGCGAGGTAGCCGTCGTAGAAGCTCGGCGTTCCCAGCACCGGGTCGCCGCCGCCCTGGAGGTAGAGGCTGCCGTGCAGCACCCCGTGGGCGTCGATCGGGCCGTCGCGGAAGACCTTGGTCGGGATCCGGGTTTCCGGCCCGAGCCGCGAGAGCACGGTCGAGGTCGTGAACAGCTTCATGTTCGAGGCGAGGGGCCGCTGCCGGCGCGGCGAGGCGGCGCAGACGGTCTTCCCGGTTTCGGCGTCGACGACGACCAGGCCGCTGGCGGTGCCGCCTCCCTGGCGCAGCCAGGCGCGCATCTGGTTGCAGCTGCCGCTCGCCTCGGCGGCGCCGGCCCAGAGCAGGAAAAGGCCTGCTGCGACCACCAAAAACAGGAGCAGGATGCGTCTCACCGGGTTTCCAAACACGAGAAGGAAGGTAGCGGTCGGGGATGACCTTCCGCCCTGGAATACTGCACGTATGGGTGAAGTCGTAGACATCGAGTCCAAGCCGCGCAAGCGGAAAGCTCGGCGCAAGAAGCCGTCGAAGACCGCGCTCGTCCTCGGCGGCGGCGGCTTCACCGGCGGCGTCTACGAGATCGGCGCCCTGCGGGCGCTCGACCTGCTGGCGGTCAACAGCACGGTCAACAACTTCGACGTCTACGTCGGTACCAGCGCCGGCTCCTTCGTCGCCTCGATGCTCGCCAACGGGATCACCCCCGAGGAGATGATGCAGGTGATCAACTCCCGCATCCCGTCCGATCTGGAGGACCTCGACCTCAACCGCGTCCTCAAGCTCAACTACCTCGGGTTGCTGAGCAAAGCGGCGGCGCTGCCGCTGCGGACCGCGCAGCTCTTGCGGCAGCTGACGCGGATCGGCGAGCTCTCGATGATCGACATCGGCGTCGGCCTGGCCGAGGCGCTGCCGACCGGCCTCTACTCCGGTCGCGGCCTCTCCGACTACGTCGAGGAAGCGCTCGCCACCGACGGCCGGGTCAACGACTTCCGCCTGCTCGACAACGAGCTCTACCTGACCGCGACCGACCTCGACACCTGCGAGCGGATCGTCTTCGGCGAGGAAGGCTGGACCGACGTGCCGATCTCCAAAGCCGTCGAGTGCTCGACCTGCCTGCCGCTCGTTTACAAGCCGGTCGACCTGAAAGGCCGCCAGTTCGTCGACGGCGGCATCCGCTCCACGACCAACGTCGACATCGCGGTCGAGAAGGGCGCCAAGTTCATCGTCGTCGTCAACCCGCTGGTGCCCTACGTAAACGACTTCGAGAAGACGATCCCGACCGTCTTCGGCCGCCGCGTCCGCCGCGTCTCGGACATGGGCCTGCCGGCGATCGCCAACCAGACCTTCCGCCTGATCGCCCACCAGCGCCTGCACCAGGCGGTCAAGCACTGGCAGGAACGGTACCCGGGCGTCGACATCGTCCTGCTCGAGCCGGACCCGACGGACGAGCTGATGTTCGGCACGCCGATCATGGACTACTCGCGGCGCCTGCAGATCGCCAAGCACGGCTTCGAAACCGTCACCGCCACCCTGGCCAAGGACTACGACCGCTACCAGGAGATCGCCGACCGCCACGGCCTCGAAATCTCCGAGCGCCGCGTCCGCCGCGTCGTCGAGAAAGCCACCGTCGAGGAGCCCGAGGAGACGTCGACCTGGCGCCGGGTGCTCGAGCAGACCACGTCGGTCCTGCTGCGGCAGACCGGCGAGGCTTCGTAGCTACTTGCACTACTCGAAATAAGACTCGAAATCCCGCTTGTGGAACGGCCTAAGCCGCGTAGAGCTGCTCGATCTCGTCCTCGTGCTTCTGGGCGACGACGGCGCGCTTGACCTTGAGGGTCGGGGTCAGCTCGCCGGACTCCTGGGAGAGGTCGTGGGGGAGGATCGAGATCTTCTTGACCTGCTCGACCCGGGCGAAGTTCTGGTTGATCTTCTCGACGTGGGCCTCGATCGCGGCCTTGACGTCGGGGTTCTGGGCGAGCTGGGCGGGGTTCTCGGGGAGGTTGTGCTCCTGTGCGTATTTGACCGCCTCTTCGGGATCGAGGGTGACGAGCGCCACCAGGTAGGGCCGGCGGTCGCCGACGACCACGCACTGGGAGACCAGCGGGTGCTGCTTGATTTCGGCCTCGAGGTTGGCCGGCGTGATGTTCTTGCCGCCCGCGGTGATGATGATGTCCTTCTTGCGGCCGGTGATCTTGATGAAGCCGTCGCTCTCGATCTCGCCGAGGTCGCCGGTGTGGAGCCAGCCGTTGACGATCGTCTCTGCCGTCGCCTCGGGATTCTTGTGGTAGCCCTGGAAGACGTTGGGGCCCTTGACGAGGATCTCGCCGTCCTCGGCGATCTTCACCTCGCAGCCCGGGAACGGCTTGCCGATCGTGCCGACCTTGAAATCGTCGGGGGTGGAGATCGTCGCCGCGGTCGAGGTCTCGGTCATCCCCCAGCCCTCCAGGACGAGCACCCCGGCGGCGTCGAAGAAGCGCAGGATCTCGGGGTTGATCGGCGCCGCGCCGGAGACCGCGAGGCGGACCCGGCCGCCGAAGAGGTTGCGGATTTTCGACAGCACCCGCTTGTCAGCGAAGCCATACTGGCGCTGGAGCAGGAATCCTGGCTTGCGGCCTTCGTGCTCGGCTTCGCGGTACTTCGCCCCGACCTTGATCGACCAGTCGAAGATCGCTTTTTTGAGGCCGCCCTCTTTTTCCATCCCGCTGGTCGCGGCGGTGTAGATCTTCTCGAAGATGCGCGGCACCGAGGGGAAGTAGGTCGGTTTCACCTCCGCCAGGTTGGGAAGGATCTTCAGCGGGTCCCGCTCCCAGTAGGCGATCGTGGTGCCGAGGTCGAAGCTGCCGAGCTGGATCAGCAGGGCGAAGGAGTGGGCGAGCGGCAGGTAGAGGTAGGTGAGGTCCTCGTCCTCGATGACGCTCACCTCGTTGACCATGTCGAGCATCGCCCGGTAATTGCCGTGGCTGATGATGCAGCCCTTCGGCGGGCCGGTGGTGCCGGAGGTGTAGATGAAGGTGCAGATGTCCTGGGGCGTGACCGCCCCGTAGAGCGCCTCCCAGGTGGCCGCGTCCCCACCCGCGCCCTTGGCGGCGAGGTCCTCCATCGAGATCGCGTCCTCGGCGCTGCCGGTCATCAGGACCACGTGCTCGAGCTGCGGCAGCTGGTCGCGGACCGCCCGCACCTTCTCCAGCTGTTCGGCGTCCTCGACGACGACGACCTTGGAGTCGGAGTTCTCGAGGACGTAGCGGCACTCCTCGGGCGAGTTGGTCTGGTAGATCGGCACGACGGTGGCGCCGACGGAGAGCGCCGCGAAGTCGAAGTAGGTCCACTCCGGCCGGGTGTTGCCGAGGATCGAGACGCGATCGCCCTTCTCGACGCCGAGGGCCACCAGACCGAAGGCGAGCGGGCGGACGATCTCGACGACCTCGTCGAAGGTGCGGTCGACCCAGCGGTCGCCCCCCTTGTATTTGACGGCGACGGCGGACCCGTACATCGCTGCCGCGCGCGGCAGCAGGTCGGCGATCGTCTTCGAGTTGGTACCTCTCCCCGACATCTGCCGGGGGAGTCTAGTTCAGCTTCGCGCTTGGGGCGACGGCTGGCTGGCCGGCCGGGCAACGACGGTCCGCAGGGAGCTTTCGAAGAGCGTTCGGTCGATCCGGCCGTGGTAGATCGGCACCCCCATCTCGACGCATTTGCCGATCACCTCCTGCCGCTCCATATGCAGCTGGTCGGCGAGCTGGGCGGGGGTGAGGTGATGGGCCATCGATGACCTCCCGGTCGTTAGAAGTGGGTAGCGCCCATGTTCTTACCGCCGGAAAGGCCTGTCAACCGTAGAAGCCGCAGCTTGGGGAATCGGCCGAGAGCCCGGCCCGCGATAATGGTTGTGGATGTCCTCCGAAGCCGCCGCCAAGCCCCTACCGCAGCGGGGCAGGATCTGGGTCGTCATCTTGCTCGCGATGGGGCTTGTCGCCCTTTCCTACGCGATCGTCAAGATCGCCACCCAGAGGGAAGACAAGGGGATCGTTCACGTCGCCGGCATCTCCGAAGCGCAGGAACTGTTCGGCGGCGTGCCCCAGGAAGGAGACCGCCTCGGCTCCAACGACGCTCCGGTGACGATCCAGGTCTTCAACGACATCCAGTGCTCGAGCTGCCGCGACGACTTCCTGGGCACCGTCCCGGGGCTGATGGAAGCGTACGTGCGGCCGGGGCACGTCAAGCTCCTCTACCGCCACTACTCCAACGCGGAAACGGCGCAGGAGCTCGGCTTCTACGGGGCCGAGGCGGCGGCCGAACAGGGCTACGGGTGGCAGTACATCTACCTCTTCTTCCGCAGCCAGGAAGAAGCGAAGCGGTTCCGGACCCCCAAGCTCTTCGAAGGCTTCGAGAAATCGATCGCCGGCGGGGTCGAGGAACTTGAATTCGAAGAATGGAAGCAGGCGCTCGAAGAGGCCAAGGTCTCTGGAAGCGCGATCCAGAAGCGGCTCGAAGGCTACGAGGAACTCGGCCGCGACCTCGGGATCCGCTACGGGCAGGCGATGATCGTCAACGGTCCGAACGGGACCAAGACGTTGCAGGAAGGCCCCTCGCTCGCGGAAGTGAAGCGGGCGATCGCCGCGGTCGAATAGAGCAGCCGAGTTCGGCCCGGCGGGCGTGCCGAGAATCGGATGGGGTCAGGCAACGCGGCGTAGCCGCGCCCGCCGACCGATCACGTCGCGCCACTCGGAGTCGACGATGTGGGCGGGAGAGGTCGTCGCCATGAAGCTCCCCAGCACTCCCGCCAACCCCTCCGGGTCTTCGAGGTTGGGGAAGTGGGCGGCGCGGGGGAGGGTCTCGAAGCGGCAGTTTGGGATCGAGTGCTGGGCCTCGAGGCCGTGCTCGAGCGGGATGGTGCGGTCGCGCTCGCCCCAGACGATCAGGGTCGGCATCTCGCCGAGCAGGTAGAGGCGGTCGCGGGCGCTCACCCTCTGCCCCTGGACGTCGATCACCGAGCGCAGCGTTTCCAGGAAGGCGCGGCGGGAGCCGGGCTCCTGCAGCGGCCCCAGGGCGCGGGCCACGGCCTGCAGGTAGACGCCGGTGCTGTTGCCGCGCGCCCGCAGACGGGCGCCCGCAGCGGCCAGACCGCCTACCACCCGGGGCCGCGTCGCCAGCCGCAGGAGCGCCGCCGAGCCGGGCAGGGCGGCGCCGCGCAGCAGCGGACTGACGTCGTGGCCGAGCCCGCCGCTGGAGATCAGGACGAGCCGCTCGGTGCGCTGGGGGAACTGGTAGAAGAACTGCATCGCGACGCCGCCGCCGAGCGAGTGACCCACGATCGTCGCCCGCTCCACCCCGATCGTCGTCAGCAGGTCGCGGATGCTCGCCGCATGCGCCCCCAGCGAGTAGTCCCCCCGCGGCGTCGCCGCGTCGCCGTGGCCGATCAGGTCCGGCGCGATCACCCGATAGGAGCCGGCGAGTCGCCCCGCGACCGCCTCCCAGTGCCGGGAGGAGTTGATCATCCCGTGGATGAGGACGATGTTGGGGCCGCTGCCTGCCACGCGGTAGACCGCGCGGTGGCCGTGCAGGATCGCCTCGTGGACCTCGAAGGCGGGGGAGCGGTCCATCGAGAAGACCCTAACGGAACCCTCCCTCCTAATCCCCGGGCCGCTTCGGCCCGTACCCGTCGGCAGGCACGACCTGCCCGTCTGGCCGCTGGGCGGCTCTGCGCGCGGGGCCCCTCCCGGTTGGGGCGGTGGAAGGCAGTGGACTGGCGAGCTCGACCGCTTTCGCGCCCGCGCTCAGGCCGAGCGCCCGATACGCCTCGAACCGCTGGCCGGTGTAGAGCTGGTCCCCGGTTGGGTCGCGGGGGAAGCGGGGGTCCTGGCGGTGGTAGACGGTGACGTCGGCCGGTGCCTCTTTGGTGATCGCCGGGCGAGCGTAGTAGATGCGGCCCTTGGCGCCGTCGGGATAGTGGATCGTGCCTTTGACGCAGTTCTTCCGCGAGATTCCCTTGTCGTCGGGCCGAAGGTCTTCGGGGTCGATTCGCACCTCGACGTTGAGCTCGCTGCGCGCCAGCGAGATCATGTCCCCGAGCGCGTCGAGTTCGTCCTTGCTGGCGTCGAAGCAGTAGATCTCGGTGCAGCCGCGCCGCAGCAGCTCCATCGCCCCGAGGTTCTCGTAATGCCCGCCGTCGGTGACGTAGAGGAACGGCAGGTTGATCTGGTTGAGGCCGAGCAGTTCGCGCAGCAGGTAGTGGGGGCGCGGGCGCGGGTAGTGCTTTGTTCGTCCCGCGAACTTCTCCAGGCGGCGTGGGTTCGGCACCCAGACGCCGAGCCTGACGTTGGCGATGCCCATCAGGAGCCGCAGCGGCCGGCGGGTCATCTTTCCCATCGAGGGAGAGAGCGCGGCGCCGGAGATCGCCACGGCGGCGGGCAGGGTGAAGGAGGACAGGCGGTGACGGTCGCAGCTCCGCTCGAGCTCCACGGTCGAGACGGCGCCGACCAGCGGGCCGCCGATCGAGGTCGGGCTGAAGGTGAAGCTGCTGACCGCGCGGCCGGAGGGCGTGGCAGCCGTGTCCGAGACGTTGGCAGCGGCGCAGACGAGCAGCGTCGGCCACTGGCAGTTCCCCTCGGCGTCGCGGTCGATCGCGGTTGTCGAGAGCTCGACCAGCCGAGTGTAGTCGCGTTCTTCCGCGACGCCCGCCTCGTCCTCGGAGATCGGCGGTGTGCCTCCTTTCCTCGCGGCCCGCTTCCTCGCGACCCGTTTCAGGGCGAAAGCGGAGGCCAGGCGCCGCCGGTAAAAGGGATGCAGTGACCAGGTCGTCAGGTCGGCGGTCGAGTAGAAGAGCCCGAACAGCGCGGTCAAGGACCCGAAGGCGACCCAGACCCAGGTCGGGTCTTCGACGTTGAGGGCCGTGGACATCACGACGAGGGCGAGGGCGAGTGCCAGGACCGGCCCGACCAGGGCGGCGATCAGGTAAGCGATCGTGCGCCGGAGCCTCTGGCCGAGGCTGGTGTACCACTTGACCGCGCCGCTGGCCTGCGCGACCAGCTTCTTCGCCTCCAGCCAGTCGGCCCGCAGCTGCAGGAACAGCGCGCCAAGCGCGCTGGTGACGCCGCCGACGCCGATCACCGCGCTGACCAGGCCGGGGTTTTCCTTGGTCGCTTCCGCAAGCCTGCCATTGCTGCCGCTTTCGACCGCGACGTTGCCGGCACTGGCGGAGACGTTGCTGAGATTGCGGAACCATTCGAGCAGCAGCGGGACTGCGATCAGCAGCGCGGCCGCCGCGCCGGCGAGGACGACCAGTCGCAGCGACCAGGTCGCCGCGAAATCGCGCAGGCCTTCTCTCCAGCGGAAGGCGAGCATTCCGGCGACGCCGAGCGCCAGGCCGCCGACGGCCGCCCCGGCTATCGAGATCCACAGTGCGGCCGGGGGCGGCCAGACGCTGAAGTCGCACGCTTGCCCCGCTCTGTCGCACTGGGCGACGGTCTGATCGAGGTTCGGGTAGAGCGCGCTGTAGAGGGCGGCGAGCAGGATCGCGACGATGGCGATGAAGAGCCCGATCACGAGCAGGTTGAAGCCGAGGCCGAGGAGCAACCGCAGCCCGAAAGCAGCCTTCCCCTTCCCGTCGGGGGCGAGGTAGGAACTGCGGTTGAGCAGGTACTGCTGCTCGGGTGAACCGGGAAAGAAGGGCGGGTGCTGCTCGTTGACTACGCTCGGATCGGAGTCGTCGCTGTCGCCCTGCGGCTGCCCCGGCGTCCAGGTTTTGCGAACCATGCAGAAGGCGGCGGCGATATAGGAGCCGCCGGAGACGGCAGACAGGTAGCGGCTCTGTTTCAGCACGCCCTTCTCCTGCAGCGCCTGCAGGGCGCCGAGGTTGAAGGAGGCGGAGCGGATCCCCCCGCCGGAGCAGGCGATCCCGATCTTGCCGCGTTCGGCCGTCTCGACCAGGCCCGAGAAGGACGGGAGAGGCTCGGGCCGGCGACCGAGCGCGAGGAAGTTCCACCAATCCCGCGCCCGCCATCGCGTCGCTGTATAGCGCGGCGGCGCTGTGACCTTTGTCGAGAGACCGAAGTCGCCGCACGACGGGAGCGGCGGCTCATCCGCGGCCGTCTCGGACTCCTTCCTGGTCGCCTCCGGGTCGGGCCGGCGCCCTGCACGCGCTTTCAGCCACTCCCCGATGGACATGGCAGCAACCTATGCGTTGCCTGGAACTCAGTCAAGTACTCGGCAGTTCCTAGAGTAACCGGCTGCCTCGCCGCGACCCTCATCGGGGCGGTCGGTTAGAAAGCCCATGAACATGGGGGATGCGGCAGTAGTGCAACGGGTTTGCAACCGCGATGCCCCGGCGAAGCCGCTGTCCGAGGCGATCGAGGCCGAGGATCAAGCCAAGACGTGCTGGCTTTGGACCGAAGGGGGCTCCTCGGCCGCACGATGCTCAACGACCGGCCGATTCCCCTCCGCCGGAGTCGTTGTGTTCCGCCCCGGCGAGCACCGGGGCGGAACCCCCATACCTAGCCTGACTTCGAGATGGAGACAGTCGGCATCGCCGAAGCCGTAGGAATCGCCCGCATCATGGTCACCCCCTTAAAATCGCTTTAGCGGATGACGATGACGCTACTTCACGAGATATTCTGTTTATGAAGGCCGAGCTTGATCAATATCGAGCCCATAAGCGCTAAGGACGCAATGACCTCGACGCCCAAACTGCGAATCGGCCCACGGCCCCATAGCGAGTTGGACCGCTTGGCCGTGGTATTCGCTGATCCGATCCGTCTGAAGATCGTGTCCGAGCTATTCCTTCAGGAAATGGGTCCATCCCGGTTCCTGGCCAAATTTGGCGGCGGCACGCTGCAACGGGTCGATTCCCATTTCAAGCGGCTTGTCGAATATGACTGCCTACGCTTCGTTCGGACGGCCCCCCCTACCGGCCCGGGTGCGCCAGAAAAGCTTTATCGGGCGCCGCGACTGGCCATCTTCGACGAGGAGACCTGGGCGAAACTTCCGCTGCCAATGCGCGAAGAGTTCAGTTGGCGAATCTTCGAGCAGTTTTGCGAACGGGTGAATGAGGCGATGAAGGCACACACTTTCGACGCTCGTCCCGATCGCCACTTCTCGTGGATTCCGCTCGTTCTGGACGAGCAGGGACGTACGGCAGTGTTCCGTGCCGTTACGCAGCTCTTCTATCGTCTCCTAGAGGAGCAGGTCGATGCCCGTACTCGGTTGCAGTATGCACCGGCAGCTTCGGTTTACGCCACGGTCGGCCTTGCCGCCTTCGATTCGCCGACGCGGCAGCGAAACCTTAGGGGCCTGCTGGTTCCGGAACATCCAGGGCAAGGAGAAGGGCCTTTCGATGAAGAGGCTTTTACCGGCCGTTTCGCCCGGGTTTTCTCCAGCGAGTTGAACCTAAAGATCATGACTGAGCTCAATCTTCGGCCGATGAGTGCCTCCGAATTCGCGGCTGAGTTCGGCGGCGATCCCCGGGAGATAGCTAAGCGCTTTCGGACGTTGAGAGATTTGGATTGGCTTGAAATAGTGAAAGAAGAGACGGGCGGTCGGCGAAGGGGCGCGACCGAGATCTTCTACCGTGCTGTCCGGCCTGCGATTTACGACACGGGCCGATGGTCCAAGGTTCCTCAAGAAATTCGTGAACGGGATAGCTGGCGAATCTTTGAACAGATGGCCGAGCAGGTCCGCGAGGCGTTCCAGTGCAGAACCTTTGATTTGCGAGCTGACCGGCACCTGACGTGGGCGCCTTTGGAGCTCGATCAAACGGGATGGGAGCAGGCTATAGCCGCCATAGATCAATGCTTTCACGACGTCCGTGCGGAGGAGAGTCGTGCAAAGGGGCGCTTGATCCTCTCGAAAGAGCACCCACTGATCGCCACTGTTGCGTTTGCTGGCTTTGAATCGCCCCGCCGCGGAAGAGAAGCGGAGCGAAATAATTAATCAGTAAAGTCGCTCTAATTTGATCACTGGAGGCTCCTAGAGTGCCACCTGTTGGGAGATCGCACGATCTTGGAACAAGGGCGAAAGGTGGCACCGGAGCATGGCTGACGGTGGTAATCAGCGGCGTAAGCGGCCTGCACGGCGTAGTTGGAGAGCGTGTTTGAGCAGACAGGACCGGCGAAGGTTCTGTTCGCCGCCGCCGGTCGGTCCGAAGCCTGTTGAGTCCCCCATTGCGGCCTCGCCGGAAGCGATCCTCTGATGGAAATCTCGAAAACGCCCAAGGTCATGCCGGACGGTCCGCCGGCCTCAACCGTGGGAGACGAGTATGTATGGACGACGCTAGTTCCCCGGCTGCTCAACCCCGGCGCGTTGTCGATCATCCAATTGCTTTTGCAGAAGGGGACGGCCCTACGGCTCCGCGAGATCGCAGCATCGGTTGAACTCGCAGGCAACCATGCCCGCTACCACTGCGAGGCGATGGAGCGCCGGGGCGTCCTTGAGGTTGTCCAGCTTCATCCACGACCCGAGGGGGACGGCGACGAACCTTCGTTCTTCTTCCCGACGCCACCCCAGGCGGCCCCGTCGCCGTCCCCCTCGGCCCCCAGCACCTCGTCATGTCGCTGAGCGAGAAGCCATTCGACCTGGGCGAGTGCGAGGTGGCGCTCGGCCGCGCGATTCGGCTGGCTCGCGAACACAAACGCATGACCGAGGCTGAGTTGGCCGATCGGTTGGGCTGGCACGCGGATGCCGTTGCCCGGATTGAGGACGGAGAGGGAGGGCTGACCCTTGAAACGGTCGCCGACCTAACGGTCAAAGGATTGAACGTTCGGTTTGGAGAAGTGGGCCATCTCGTCGACCAGTACCTCGGGCGGACCTGATCGTGCTCCCGCGTCTTTCGCGCAGGCGATCGGCTGTGGCCGTAGGACGCCGGGAGGCCAAGGGGCTCGGCCCCGAACTACCCACGCTGCTGCATCTCGCGCGCGGGGTCGAGGGAGTGCGCGCGCGGGGGCATCGGGCACAGGCTGAGAAGGATCGGGGGCCGCCCTTTATCCGAGTGCAAGGGGGGCGACCCCCGCCCCGCGTGGCGCGGACCTTGATGTATATCTGCTTGAACAGCTCGGCTTCAAGTGCGAGGTTTGCATCTTGTAGCGTCTCCCAACGACATAAGTGGGGCCGCGCGCTGCAACGCCGGCCCCGTGGCGACCGGCTTAGTTAGACCAAGGCCGGCCGCAGCGGGGAACGGTATCTGCCACGCGCGTCCCAAAGGTAAGCGGCCCCCGGCGGTGCCGTAAACGCCGGCCGAGGGCCTGACCACAAGGAGGCTGCGCTCCTCATGGCTGATGACAAATCTACGGGCCTCGACGAGTCCCCGGGGTTTCGGACCCCGCACAACGAAGACGATCGCGACCAGCACGCGGTGCTCTGGCAAGTCTTACTCCTCCATCCGATCTCGTTGACGCGGGCTGAGCTGGAGCGGGAATTAACCGGAGCCGGATTGCAAAACGTTCTCAGCCGCGATGCGGTTGAGCGAGCGGTCCGCGAGCTTGCCGGGACCGGCCTGCTCCATCCCCCCTGCGATGCGGGCAGGGTGGTCCTGCCGACGCGGGCGGCCCTCCGGTACTACGAGCTAAGCGAGGGGGCGGAATGATGGCCGCCAAAGAGCGAAACGAGCCCAGATGAGCAGGCACAACAAGCCGTTAAGCGCCCGCATTCCTGCCGAGCAAGTGAAGGCGCTTGGCATTGTTGCCCGTGTCGAAGGCGTCAACCTGTCCGAAGTGCTGCGCGCCGCTGCAGAGGACTACATCTCTCGACGGCTGGCCGATGAGGGCTTCCAGCAGCGACTGGAGCAAGCAATGGCTGAGGAGCAGCAGGTACTGGAACGGATGAGATCGAGAGGAACTCGTGCCTAAGGGCGGCCTAATCAAAGCGATGAGCCTTCGCCTTCCTGACGAACCTGGCCGCCGACGTTGCACTTGTTGCACGAGCGGACGGGCTGCATATCTCCGAGGTGATGCGGCTGGCGGCGGAGCAATATGTCGCTCGCCGTCGGGAGGACGAGGAGTTTCAAGAACGTCTCAAGGAGTTCTTGGAGAAGGACCGGAAGGCCGTTGAACGGCTTTCAAGGAGGGCAGGATGAACACCAAGACCACGACCATGCGGCTACCCGAGTCGATGGCGAAGCAGCTCGCCGCCATCGCTCGCGCCGAAGGCATCCCGGTCTCAGAGATTGTCCGCGAGGCGATCGGGGATCACATCGCCACCCGTTGCCTTGACGAGGAATTGAAAAGGCAGTTGAGCAAGCTGCACCAGGAAGATCGGGACGCACTGAAGGACCTTGGTATCGAGGCCTGATCCGCGGCGGAAGGCTCAGACGACCCGGCTCTCCAGGATGACACACCAGGGTCCGACCCTGACTCTACTTTCGTTCGCAGTTGACAACAACGAGGAAGTCAGCACGGGCTGCGCCGCCAAGGTCCGAGTTCATCGAGACGTACCAACCCCGCCTCTTCGGGACCGGACCTGATTCCACCGTCCAGATATGAGAGATGACCCCGGCACCGCCGGCTACCTGCCGGATGCCGCCGGAGATCACCCGTTCGCCCTTCTTGCAGGTTGCGTGGCCAGTAGCGAAGAAGAACGAGCCGTCCGATGGAGTCGTATCCCGATCGACGAGCTTTCCGAAGCGCAGAGTCAGCTTTCCACGTCCTCCGACGCGGCCGGCGGCCGAGCTGCCGCTGTTGCTGGAGAAGGCGAAGGCGGTGCCCCCGAGGGCAATGAAGAGGGCGATCATGGCGACCGCCATCGCGGGGGAGAGATGGGGGATTCGGAGCTTCATCTTGGACCTCCTGGTCAGGGGTGCTATCGCGATTTCTTCGTTTGCTTCGGAGGATGCGGGCTGACTCGTAGGTATCGGTTTACCGAGCGGCCGGGACGGTACGGATAGCCGGCTTGTTCTGGGACGTTGACCCAGAAGACGAACCGGGAAGCGCGGGGGATCGGCGAGAAGGCGTAGCCCTTGCGGAAGTGACAGAGGGCATCGGTCGTCGCCTGGCGGACGAGGAAGCGGCGCTTTGCGCCTGGCACGGTCCCGCTGACGTAGACGGTGCGGCCGGCGCAGCTCGGCCCCGGCAGTTCGCCGGAGAAGTAGACCTTCTTGTGGATCGGCGTCCGGTGGGTGCTGAGGTGGAGGGTCGAGCGAGAGCGGATGTGCAGTGCGAGGTCGGTCGAGGTCTCGAAGGCGCCGGAGCGATAGCCCACCCGGAAGATCCGCGAGGGGCCGCGGTTGGTCTTGTAGGACCAGCCCCCGTTCTGGTTCGTGGTCGTGGTGGCGACTAGGTGGAACGGCCTTCCTGCGGGGTCAGTGTGCGCCTGGATGCAGACCTGAGCTCCCGCGACCGGCTGGCCGTTTGAGTCGAGCAGCCGCCCCCGGATCAGGGCCTTGCGGTGGAAGGAGAGGGTCCGTTCGCTCTGCTGGTTGCCGGCGAAGCCCGCCGTGATCGTCTTGCCGCCGGCCACGATCGAGCCGGGGCAGAGGTTGTTGACGAGGACTTCGTGGGAAGTGCAGGCGCTGTTCTGAGTGCCCGTCTGTGCGTAGTCGTAGGCGCAGACCGTGACCGTGTTCATCCCTTCCTTGAAGGGTGGCTGCGCCGTGTCGAGCGTGTAGGTCTTGTTGAAGCTCAGCGGGCAGGGCACCAGCCGCGAGGTCAGCGCCCCGGGGAGCGGGTTGCAACTGCCGGAGAGGTCGTCCCCGGCCGCGCCCGTCCCGTTGACGCTGATCTGGATCGACTGCAGCCCGGCGCCCTGGTCAGCGGCTCCCACTTCGACGGTCTGAGGGCCGCGCAGTTCAGCTCCCGAGAACATTGAGCCGCCGGCCTGAAGGGTTGGCTGGGCGACGTCGGCGAGCGCGATGCGGATCTGCTTCGCGGAGGCCAGGGCACCGGAGGCCTGGCCGACGCAGCGGTTGCCTTCATTGGGCTGGGTGCACTCGAGGCGGATTACGAGGTAGCGCCAGTTGCCAGCGGGGATTCCGGTTTCGTGGCCCTGGTTGTCGTTCTGGGTGGCGAAGGCCGTCCCGGGGCCGGCATCGGGCGAGACGGCGAGGTAGCCGTGCTGCCCGTCTTCGGTTGCGAGGCGGTAGAAGACCGAGCCGCCGACGATGTACGTGCCGGGCGGGGCGGTGAAGATCCAGGCGCCGTATGCGCCTTGCGAAGTTCCAGTTTCTCCGGGGCCAAGCTGGTGAACGACCGATAGTCCCGTCGCGCCCGGCGAACAGTCTTGATGAGGAGCGTAGTGATTGGTCGAGTAGGTGTAGCCGGCGTCCGGGGCGGCAGGGTTGAGACCCGGCGAGCACTCGGCCACGACGTAGTTGCCGGCGGTGGCGGTGGCGGCGATCGTGCCGAATACCACCGCTGAGATGAGCAGTGCGGGGAGAAGTCTGGTCGGAATCGTCTGGATCAACTTGTCCCTCCTACGGCCCGAATTGTTCATTTGCGATCTGGGTTGGCGACGATTCCGAAGACGAGGAGGTGCTCGTTTCAGGGGCAGGTTCGGGAGCCGGGGCTTCTTCGACCACGGCGCCCTCCAGCTGCTGGCTGCGGACTGCTTCCGTGGCTTCCTGTTCGCGCTGTTCGGTTCTTGACGCCGAGGAAGTCGACGTCTGTGATTGCGAGGCGCGCGGCTTCGACCAGGTTTGGGCGGCAGCCGGTTCTGGCGCTGGTACCGGCGAGGCCACCACCACGCGCTCAGGACGGGGCGACTTTTTTGCTTCTTTGTGGTGAGGGGCGCGGTGGGCCTGGGCTCGATAGTGGTCGCCGCCTTGCCCCACTCCGGCAAGCTCGGCGCCGCCGACCGCCAGGACGCAGACGGCGACGCAGGTGCCGACCACCCGTCCCGGTCCGCTGCTCGCGATTGCGGTCAGCTTTTCGCCGCCGCCTCCACCGCCGAAGCGGGCAGCGAGGTCGCGGGCTCGGTCCGCCGCCCATGCCGTCGCGTCCTGGACGCTGTGAGCGATGCCGATGATCTGCTCCATCGGACCTCGCGCCAGAGCAACGTTCGCACCCCGAAGCGAAACCCATAGCACTAGCCCGATCTCGATCGCCGGCGGCGAACCGGGCTGGGGGGCCGCACCAAGCAACTCGCCTAGCTTCTCTTTGGCCTTGTCTAGCTTGCGGCGATAGGTAGTTTCGCTACAGAAGAGCGCCTTTGCGCTTGCCTCGGCGCTCTTCTCATCGAAGTAATGGAGCCTCAGCACCTGCTGCTCTTCCGGGGAAAGGTGGCTGACCGCCTCGCGCATTTCCCGCGCTCGGAGGTAGTCGATCGCCATCTCATCGGTCGGCTGCGCCGGGAGAGCAGCGCTATCAATCAGGGCGTCGATAGCGGCCGCATCAGCGTGCCATGCCTCCCGCCGCAGCTCGTCGATCGCCCGGCAGAAGCCGGCCTGAACCACGAAGCCTGCAGGATTCTCGACCACCTCGCCGCGGTCGAGCAGGCGGAGGTATTCGACGAGGCCCTTCTGGAGCGCGTCCTCGAGCGAGCGCTCGATGAAAGGATCGGAGAGGTTGTGCGCTTTCAGCTTGGCGCGTAGGGAGCGCTCAATTTCAGCGAGCGCCCCCAGCTTCAGTGCGCGATCAGACTGCCGAGCCTTCATAGGCGATAACCCGGCTTCTTCTATACCCCTGTTTTTCAATCGGATGCTCCTCGATAGACGAATTCCTCATGCGAGCGCGCATGGCTCTCACTCTTCTGTCGAACGAGCCGCCCAAATCCGCCACTTTTTTTCAAAGTCGGCGGAATGGCCCCCGCCGGATCGACAGGGAGGCATGAATGAGGCAAACGAAAATCACTCGTCTGCTGGACCTACTCGCAAGCGCGAGCCGCTGTCGCGGGACATCATCGATCTCACCGCGCAGCGGCTCCGGGTTCTCGCCGATCCGACCAGGATCGCTCTGCTCGATCTACTGAACGACGGCGAAGCCGGCGTGCAGGAGATGGCCGACGTCGTCGGCATTCACCACCAGATCGCATCTCGCCACCTGGCTGTACTCCACCAAGCCGGCATCCTCGTCCGTAAGCGGCAGGGGAGGATGACCCTCTACGCCGTCTCGGACTGGAGCGCCTGGTGGCTGATCGAGCAGATCGCGCGCTGGGTTGAGTCCTGCCAAGACGAACAGGGCGCCTCGGCGCCTACCGAATAGCGCAGCTCCGAGCGCGGGAGGCGAACCCTCCCACGCTCAAGGAGCCGCCTCATACCTGTGAGTGGCTCGGCCGGCACCGGCTGTTTCCCCTGTTCGGCACACCCTTACTGACACGTCCCCGGAGGGGGCCGTAGCACATTAATCCGCATACGTGCCTATGCGCATATGCGCATAGGCACGTTTGTAGATCTTTCACCTGAGCGGCAGTACCCCTACCTCACCAACGCAAAAACACACCCCGCGGCTGACGGCCGGGAGGGGAGCCAAGGAGGCAGATGCAAGGTGAGGCAAGAGGTAAGTAACAAAGTCAGATCATCCAATTCAAGCGTCAGGTCGCTGCTGCGGGGAACCGGACGGGTCGCGATCTGGACCGTGTTCGGCCTCCTGCTGATCCGGGGGGTCGCGGCCGAACCGAGCGGGGCGCCGCCGGCAGCGGCCAAGTCCTCGGTCGCGGTCGATCCGGCAACCAGCGCCTTCGCGGTGCGCTTCGCCCGCATCTATCTCGCAGACCCGAGCGGGGCTGCGCTTGAGCCGTTCCTGGCCGAAGGGGCCAGGGTCGGCACCGGAACCCCGTCGAAAGAAGAAACGGGAGACGTCGCCCAGGCGGAGGTCAGCGGCGTCGAAGACCTCGGCGGCGGTCGCGCGGTCCTGACCGTCGCCTGCGAACTCCGCGACGCGCGCACCCTCTATCTCGCCGTCCCGATCGTCCGCAGCAAGGCGGGCGAGGTGGCGGCGCTGGGCGCGCCATCGATAGTCGCGGCTCCCGGTGCGGCCGGGGTTGACTCGGGCGAGCAACCCCAGGCCGTCGCCGGCCCCGATGCCGCCGCGATCCAGGGGCTGGTGGCGAAGTTCCTGCCTACCTACCTGGCGGCGGGCGACCCAGGCTCGCTGTCCTATTTCCTGGCGCCGGGCGCAGCCGTCCAACCCCTCGGGGGCGCGATCGGGTTCCGGGCGATCACCGGGGTCACCCAGCTCGGCTCAGGTGAAGGACCGATCCGTTCGGTCCTCGCGGCGGCCCGGGCTAGCGACCCGGCGAGCGGCGCGGTCTACCCGGTCGCTTACCGGCTGGAGCTGGTCAAGCGCGGCGGGCACTGGTACGTCGAAGCGGTCGAGGGGGCGGGAGCGTGAGCCGCCGCTTGCGTCTCGCCGCCTCCGCCGTGACGGCCGCGATCGTCCTGTTGCTGGCGCCGGCAGCGGCACTTGCCGCGGGCAACGACGTCGGCCGCAACATCGGCTCGCTGCTACGCCAGTTCGCCGGTGAGCTTTATGGCGGCTTCCTCGCGATCGTCGGCCTCTACTTCCTGATCAACAGGAAGTACACCGAGCTTGGCCTTTACCTGGTTGCCGCGATCGTTGTCGGCTGGCTCGTCTTCAGCCCCGATCAGGTCGCCAACGCGGCCAGGGCGATCGGTCAGCGGGTGCTGCCATGAGTGGCGTCCGCGAGCCGATCCGCTCCTACCAGCGGATCTTCCGGCCCGAGCGGCGGATCTACCAGATCGAGGGCCGCTCGCTGCCCGTCCCCGGCGGCATCCCCCTGCGCTGGCTCGGCTACGCGACCGCCGCTCTCGTCGCGGTGCTGGCGCTCGGCTCGGAATCGCCGACGGTGGCGATCCTCCTCGGCTTCGCCGCGGGGGCGGCCGGTCTCCACGTCGGCGGCAGGGCCGGCGGCCTCGCCGCAGCGGTGAGCGCTTTCGTGGCCTTCTGGGTCGCCGGATTCCTCCTCGGCCTGCTCGACTGGCCGCTGCGGCTGGTCGTGGTGCCGATCGCCGTCGCCACCCTGGCGACGCAGGCGACGCCCGACGGCCGCCGCGCCGACCGCTTCGCCCTCTCCTGGATCGCGCTGCGCCTGGCGCCGCGGCGCAGATCGCTGGGACGGGCGCTGCCGAGCGCCGGAACCCGGCAGCTTTGCGACGGCGCCGGCCTGTGGGTCGCCCCTGACGAGCACCTTCCCGACCTGCGCCGCTGCCGCATCCGGGGCGCGGCCACGGTCGCCTTCGCCGCGGACGTCCGCGTGCGCCGGGGCGGGCTCCGCCAACGGCACCTGATCGCCCGGCCCGCCCGCGGTCGCCCGCGGCGGGGCGAGCTGGAGGCGAGGCGTATCGCGGTGGGTGTCGGAGAGCTGCTGGAGGTCTGCCCATGAGTGGCTTTCCCCTTCGCTACGCGAGGCGCAACATCCTGATCGGGGCGGGCGGCGAGGCTGCTGCGCTCTACCGCGCCGAGCCCGTCTCCTACCCGTTTCTGCCGACGAGCGAGAAGTGGGCGCTGCTGCACCGGCTCGAGCGCTTCGGCCACCTGGTCGGCGCCGACTTCTCGCTGTGGCGTGTGCAGCGCTCCTACCCGGCCGAGCGCTACGCCGCCGAGCTGGCCACCGCGGTCGACGAGCGCCATGCCGATCGGGCGGGCTGGGGGCGCTACCTCGCCGGCCATCAGGAGCGGCTCTTAGAACTCGACTCCCACGTTCCCGAGATCTACGTCGCCGTCGCCTTGCAAGAGCCGGCGAAGGGGCACTTGCGCGCTTTCGACCGGGCGCGGAGGCGGGTCGAGGAGATCGCCGGGGTCCGCGGGCCGCTGCCGATTTCGGGCGCTGAAATCGAGGCCCTGGCGGGCGTCGAGGAGCGCTGCTTCGGGCGGCTGGGAGCGGTGGTCGGCCTGCGCCGGGCGACGACGATGGAGCTGCAGTGGCTGCTGCGGCGCGGCGGTTGCCGCGGCGTCGCCGAGCCGGTGCTGGAGGGCGCCTGGCAGCCCGACGCGCTGGTGCTGGAGGGCGAGGGCTCCCCCAGCTACGAGCCGCTCGAACACGACCTCTGGCGGTGCGCGAACGCGCCGATGAGCGAGGACCCCGGCGAGCCGCCTTCGCTAGAGGTCGAGGCCGAAGAGGGCCGCTCCTTCCAGGCGATCCTCTGCGCGGGATCGCTCGCCGAGGAGGCCGAGTTCCCCGGCCCCGCGGCGCTGCTCTTCGCGCCGACCGACGATGTCGGGTTCCCGGTCGACGCCGTCCTGCACGCCCGCTGGATCGGCAACCGCGAGGCGCTCGGCCAGGTGCGCAAGCGCATCCTCGATGTCGAGCACGCCTACCGCGAGCAGGCCGAAGGCGCACACGCGGGGCCGGGCTGGCGGGCCGAAGACGACCGCGAGCTTGCCCGCGAATACGAGGCGGTCCTGCAGTCCTCCGCGCACCCGCCGATGCTGCGCGCCTATCTCTCGCTCGCGGTCGGCGCGAGCGACCGGGCCGAGCTGGAGAGCCGGGTCGAGGCGCTGCGTGAGCGCTTCGGCGAGGTTCGCCTGCACCGGCCGCGGGGACTGCAGCACCGGCTCTTCTTCGACCACGTGCCGCGCACCGACGGCGGTGCGGTCCCTGACTACCTCCAGCAGATGACCATCGAGCAGTTCGGGGCGATGGTCGGTGTCGCGAGCGCCGAGGTGGGCTCCTCGCAGGGCGGTCTCTATATAGGCCACTCTCCCGGCGGCGCCGGGAGGCCGGTCCGCTACGACCCGACCGAGGCGCCGCGCACCGCCCGCCCCTCCGGCGTCCTTCTCGCCGGCACGCTCGGCTCCGGGAAGACTCTCGCCGGCGAGTCGATCGCCTACGGCGCAGAGCGTCGGGGCTCGCTGGTGGTCACCTTCGACCCGAAGCCCGACCACAACCTCGAGGGCGTGCCCGAGCTTCGGGGCCGGGTCGAGGTCCTGGAGCTCTCCGGCGACCCGCGCCACCGCGGCAAGCTCGACCCGCTGCGGATCGGGCTCCCCGAGCTGCGCGAGGAGCTGGCCTCCACCTACCTGCTGGAGTTGCTGCGCGACCCGCCGCCCGCCTGGGAGAACGCGATCGACCGTGCGGTCCGCGACGCGGTGCGCTCCGGCGAGGAAAGCCTGAACCAGGTCGTCGAGCGCCTGCGCATCGGCGCCTCAGAAGCCGGTCGCGAGGCCGCCGAAGCGCTCGAGGTCCTCTCCGACTTCGGTCTCGCCCGCCTCGGCTTCGCCGATGAGGGCGAAGGGATAGGGGAGCGCGAGGTGGCGGCTGCCGCCGAGACCTCGGCGATCACGATCCGCACGCCGGGGCTGACGCTGCCCGATCCCGGCGCCTCCCGCGAGACCTACACCCGCTCAGAGCGCGTCTCCGTGGCGACGCTCGCTCTGGTCGCGGCAAAAGCTCTGCGCCTCGTCAGCACGAACCGCAATCGACACAAGATCGTGCTCCTGGACGAGGCGTGGTTTCTGCTGGCCTCCACCCAAGGCCGGCTCCTGCTGAACCGCCTGGTGCGGCTCGGCCGCTCGATGAACACGACGATCCTGCTGGCGACCCAGCGGCTCGCCGACCTCGGGGACCTCTCCGAGCTGGTCGGGGTCTATTTCCTGTTCGGCCAGGACTCGATCCCCGAGGCCGAACGGGCGCTTGCGATGGTCGACCTCGACCCCGAGGACGTCGCCCTGCGCTCACGGCTGACCGAATACCGCCGGGGCCTCTGCCTGATGCGCGACCTCGACGGGCGGGTGGGCGAGGTGCAGTTCGACCTCGTCTTTCCCGAGCTGCTGGCGGCGCTCGACAACACGCCGGGGGCGGGCGCGTGAGGCGGGCGGTCCGCCGGCTCGCCTGCGCGCTCGCCCTCGGCCTCGGCCTGGTGGCGCTCGCCCATCCGATCGCCGCGGGCGCGAGCGACATCTGGGGCAACGTCGCGCCGGCTTCGCCGCTCGG
Source organism: Solirubrobacterales bacterium (assembly GCA_035712505.1). Lineage (GTDB taxonomy): Bacteria > Actinomycetota > Thermoleophilia > Solirubrobacterales > 70-9 > VAYN01. The sequence goes on along the minus strand of DASTAR010000133.1, from coordinate 11,548 downwards.
CTCCGGCGGCCTCTTCGGGCGCTACCCGCTCGACCACTACGCGCTCGACCAGCACTTCACCGCGATCAGCGTCTCCCTGACGAGCGTCGACACCAGCGGCCTGCTGCCGATGCTGGCCTACTTCTTCGCCGGACTGCTCTGGGTGGCGACGAGCTTCCTCGCCAACACGCTGATCACCTTCTTCTCCTTCGCCCTCAGCCTCGACCTCGTCAACGGCTCCTCACAGACCGGGGGCGCCGGGGCGCTCGGGCCGGTCTCGCAGGCGATCCACTCGATCTACTCCAACGTCTTCGGCGGCCCCTGGCTGGTGCTGGCGATCACGGTCGTCGGGATCTGGGCGATGTGGAAGGCGCTGGTGCAGCGCCGGTATTCCGAGACCGCCGGAGCGCTCGGCCTCTCCCTGATCTACGTCGTTCTCGCCCTCTTCTTCGTCGCCCAGCCCGCGGCTACGATCGGCAGCGCGTCGGCGTGGACGAACCAGATGTCGGTCGCGTTCCTATCGATTGCCGACCACGGCAGCCCTTCGGGCGGGACGCAGGCCAAGGAAGGCGCCGCCGACCAGCTCTTCGAACTGCTCGTCTTCAAGCCCTGGGTGGTGCTCGAGTTCGGCGGCCTCGAACACTGCGTCCTCTCGGGCACCGGCAGCGAAAGCGAAGACCCGGTCTCCGCGCCGGTCCGGCCGCTCTCGCAGAACCCGTCGCGCGACGCGCAGCTGACCCGCCGCCTGCAATCGGGAACCGAGGTCACGGCCGACGGCAAGGTCTGCGTCAACAACGCCAACAAGTACGCGCGCCACTTTCTCTCCTTCGGGCTGGAAACCGACGAACGGAACAGCGAGTACGAAGCGCTGAACCACGGCGATTCCTCAGAAGTTCCCGAAGCCGACACCGAACGCAAGGGCTACCGGCTCGGCGTCGCCGACAAGCCCGCCACCGACGCGATGGAGGAGGGCGGTCAGTACCAGCGCTTCCTGCTGGCGCTCGTCGTCTTCCTCGGCGAGCTCGGCGCCTTCTGTCTGCTCGGCTCGCTCTCGGTCGGGATCATCCTCGCCCAAGTCCTGTTGCTCCTGCTCTTGGCCTTCGCCCCGGTGGCGCTGGTGGCGGCGGCGATCCCCGGCCGGGGCCACACCTTCTTCAAAGGCTGGCTGGAGAAGCTCGCCGGCTACCTGCTGCGAAAGGCGGCCTACTCGCTGATCCTCGCTGTCCTGCTTGCGGTGGCGGGGGCGCTTGCCTCGGCGACCTCGGCGATGGGCTGGCTGATGTCCTTCGGGCTGCAGGCGCTGTTCTTCTGGGCGGTCTTCCTGCAGCGTGAGAAGCTGACCGGGAGCCTGGTCGGGCTGGCCACCGGGCCGGGGGCGCCCGTTCGCGACCCCGCCGTGCGGCTGCTTGCGCTCTACGGCGGCGCCCGCATGTTCCGCCGGGCCGCGGGAGGACGGGGCAGCTCGGCCACGAGCCTTCACGGCCGGATCGCGGGCGGGATCAACTCGCGGCTGGGCCGCAGGCGGAGCGCGGGGGCGAGCGGCCCCGGCGCACCCGCTCCGCGCTTCGGCACCACCTACAGCGCCCCGGTCGGCGGCGGTGCCCCGTGCGTGGACTCCCCGGGACCGACCGAGCGGCCGCCAGCGGCGTCTTCGAAGGGCGAGACCCCGAAGAAGAAGAAGCCAGGCCCCTCTGCCCGGCCGTCGTCTCGCCGCGGTGCCAAGAAGGTCGGCGGGCGGGCCGTTGTTGTCGGCGGCGCGGCGAGCAAGCGGGCTGCGAAGCACGGGCGCTCCCACCGCGGTTTGGCCGCGGAGGAGCCCGCACAAACGAAGGGCGGCGCCGGGAAGCCCGGCGAGGAGCGGGCGCAGCGAGCCCGGGCCGCTCAGGCGGGCCGGGAAAAGCATCCGCCCCCCGCCTCGGCGGCCGAAGGCCCGGGTGAGCCGAGCCTCGGGGAGGAGCTGCGCCGGGAGCGCGAGCGGATCGAGAAGAGGAGCGCAAGGCCCAAGCCCGACCGCCGTGCGCCCGGGAGAAGCGCGAGCCCGGCCGTGCCGCCGAGGCGCAGGCGTCGCTGGCGGCGGGGGAGGGGCCGATGATCCGCCGCGGACGCTCTCGTCTGTCGCTGTGGCTGAGCGGGCTTTGCGCTGTCGCGCTCGTCGGCGCGGTGAGCGTGGCGGGTGCGCTGATGGCTGTCCTCGGCGGCAACCTCGCCTGCCTCGCTCCGGGCGGCTCGGCCCTCGCCGCGCCGCCGACGAAAGCCGCCCTCAAGGAAATCCCGCCGAAGCGCCTGCGCATCTACCAGGAAGCCGGCAAGCGCTTCGACGTCGACTGGGCCTTCCTCGCCTCGATCGGCTACCAGGAGTGCGGCGTCGGCACCTGCGCTCACGTCTACCCCTCCGGCTGTGGCGGGCCGATGCAGATCGCGCTCGTCCCCGAATCGGAATGCAGCCCCGAACCGGGTCCCACGATCTGGGACCGCTACAAAGTCGACGCCGACGGCGGCGGCGCCAGCCCCTTCGACCCCGCCGACGCGGTCTTCACCGCGGCGCGGATGATGCGTCCGGTCTTCGGCCTGGCGGGCGACTCCTACGCCGCCTACCGGCAGGCCGCCTGCAACTACTACGGCGCCTGCGCCGATGCCTCGGCGAACTACGCCGACGAAGTCATGCAGCGCGCCGTCGAATACGGCTTCCGCGGCAAGGGCTCGCCGGCACCGACGAGCCCGGTCGCGACCGAACAAGCTGCGGGCGGCGGCTCTGCTTGCGGCGGTTCGACTTCGTCGGGCGGGGCGAGCGGCAGCGAAATCGTCCGCATCGCCGAGAGTCAGCTGGGGACCACTGAGAGCCCGCCGGGTTCCAACTGCAACCCCTACGGCCCCTGCGAGCAGTGGTGCTCGCTCTTCGTTGCCTGGGTCTGGGAGAAGGCGGGCGTCCCGCTGAGAGGGGGCACCGCTCCCTACGGCTACTCGGGAACGATCTACGAATGGGCGAGGGCCCATGAAGGCGGTCCCTTCGCGGTAACGGCCCTCGGCGATCCGCCGCTCTCCACCCCCGAAGCCAACGGCGCCCGCGTCCTACCACCGAACGCAACGCCGGCACCGGGCGACGCCGTCCTCTACGGCTCCGGGCCGACGGCGAGCGACCACGTCGGCATCGTCGAGCGCGTTTTCCCCGGCGGGCAGATCACGACGATCGACGGCAACTTCGGCGATCGCGTGGCACGGTCGGGTCCGTTCCTTCCCTCCGAAGCGGTGCGGTACGGGATGCCGGCCCCAATCTTCGGCTACGCGCAGCCGGCCGCCACCAGGGGAGGGCAGGCGGGATGATCGACCGCCTCCGCGAGCTGCTCGACCGCCCGCTCGACCCGAGCGCGGTGCGGGCGATCCTGGTCTTCGCCAGCGCGATCCTCGTCGGCTTCGCGGCGCTGTTCGTCCTCGCTGTCAGCCGGCCCGATCAGCCGACCTCGTCGACGCACCCCTCGGTGTCCGCGGCGCCTCCCAGCCCGGTCGTCTCGACCCAGGTGGTCGAAGGCAACCCGGCCGAGGCCCAGGCAGCGCCCCGCCGGCAGGATCCCCAGGACGTCGAAGGCAGCCTGGCCGCCCACCGTGCCGATCGTGCCCGTCGATCACACCGGGCGATCCAGCACCTCCCCTACCGCCGCGGCAAGCTGGCGGTCACCCTCGCCGGCGCCAGAGGCGATCGGGCGCTGCTGCGGGTGAGCGCGCCCAACCTGCGCGCTGCCCGCCGCGGCTGGAGGGCATTCCTGCGCCGCTACCACGACCGAGGCAAGGCATACATCGCCCGCTTCGTAACCCACGGTGGGGGGAGGAGTCGATGAGCCCCGGCGTCGTCTCGCTGGTCGCCTCGCCCGGCGCCTCGCCGGTCGCGATCAATCTGCGCCGAAGGGCGACGATGCCGCAGTGCGGCGGCGATTGCGCCGCCGCGATTTTGCCGACAACTCTCCGTGACCTCGGGGTCGGTGCATGACCTCGCCTAAGCACTCCGACCCTCGGCCGCTGCTCGCGATCTTCGCCGCCCTGGTGGTGTTCTCCATCTCCTCGGCCATCTCGAACATCGACACCGGGGCTGTCCTCGATCTCGCGGAGCGTCTCGCCCCCTTCGCGCTCGGGGCCGTCGCTATCGCCTCCGCGCTGGCTCCACAGCGCATCGTTGCCACCCGCCGGACTCTGCGATCCCGGCGGTTGACGGCCGTCGTCCCGGCCGACGAGTTCGACGCGAAGCCCGAGGTCGTCCTCTCCTTTGCCGCCCAGCTCGCATCCAGCGAGCGGAGCATCGCCGGCTGGCTGGATCGCCGGGCGAGCGCCCTGCGGATGCAGCTCGCCTGCGACTCAGAGCACCGGCTCGTCTACCTGATCGAAGTGCCCGATCGCGCCGCCGGGTTGCTGCGCTCGGCCCTTCGCAGCTATGAAGGCGTCGAGCTGCGATCCGCCGAGGACGTGCTGTCCGATAGCAAAGGCCGCGAGAAGACCACCACCCTCCGCACGGAGTTGGTGCTCGCCCATTCGAGCATCGAGCCGCTGGCCCGGTTCGACGGCGATCCCGATCCGCTGCAGGCGTTCGCCGCGGCGGTGGCCTCTCTCCACCCGGAGCGCGGGGAGGCGGCGACGGTCTGCCTCGATCTGCTGCCGGCGACCGGCCGGCGCCGCGGCCGGCTTCGCCGCCGCCTCTTTCGCCAAGCCCGGCGGCGCCACCGGGAGGGGTCGCGGTGGGGCGAGCTGCTCGGCAGCCAGTCCCGCGGCCGGGATCGAGCCCGCCCCGACGAGCTTCTCGACCGGCGCCTCGCCGGCCAGGCGCTCGACGCGAAGCTGCGGGACTCGGGGCCGCTGTTCGAGGCGCAGGTTCTCCTGCGCTGCCAGGCCCCCGACCGCCCGCGGGCGAAGGCGATGACGAAGCAGATGCTCGCGGCCTTCGAGCTGCTGACCGATCGCAATTGGCTTCGGGCCTCGGGCCTGCCGATGCTCGGCCTCGCCTTCCTCGGCTCAGACCTCCCTATTAGGCGCCGCAGCTTCGACCGTCGCCTCGCCAGCGGCTACTTCCGCCCGGCTCAGAAGATGATCCTGACGGCGCGTGAGGTGGCCGGCTTCCTGAAGCCGCCGACCGTCAACTGCCGGGCCGAGAACGTCATGCGATCCGGCGCCCTGCTGGCGCCACCGCCGCCGCTCCCCTCCTTCGATCCGAAACGCAAAGACCTGATCCCCCTCGGGAAGGTCAGCGGCGAGGACGGCGAGCGCCTGGTCGGGGTCCGCGTCGCCGACACGTTCTTCAGCTACACCGCCGGCCGCTCGCGCTATGGCAAGACGGAGTCGGCGATCGTGCAGTTCGTCCATCTCGTCCGCTCCGGGTACGGCGGTTTCTTCCTCGACCCCCACGGCGACGCCCTCGACCGGATCGCGCCCTACCTCGCCGAGCCGGGGATCGCCGAGCGCGTCGTCCGCATCGACCTGCGACCGGGCGCCACGCTCGATGAGCTGCCGGGCTGGAACCTGTTCGAGGTCTCAGGGGCGAATCCGGCCGAAGCCGAGGCGCGGGTCGAGGCGGTGGTCGACGCTTTCGCCTCGGCGCTCGAATGGGGCGAGCGATCGACCCGCGCGATCAACCTGACGACGCAGGCCGCCTCGGCGCTCGCGAGGATCGCGCCGCTCCTCGCCGAGGACGGGCTGGCGCCGACGATCTTCCAGATCCCGACGCTGCTGAGCGACGCCGAGTGGCGTGCGGACGTCCTTCCCTTCCTCCCGCAAGCCTCCCAGCGCTTCTGGCGGGACCGCTTCCCGCTGCTGGCGACCGACGCGATAACGCCGGTCACGAACATGATCGACCGGTTGCGGGCCTCCAGCGCGATCACCGCGCTCCTGGGGCAGGCCCGCACCACCTACCGGGTCCGCGAGGCGATGGATGAGGGGCTGATCGTGCTCGCCTGCCCCGGCGCCGGAGGCACACGCGATCGGCTCGTCGCCAACCTGCTGGTCTTCGACCTCTTCCACGCCGCCCGCAGCCGCGCCGAGCTGGCGCCGGGCGATCGGCGGCTCTTCTGGCCCTTCTTCGACGAGGTGCAGAGCTACGACGGCGCGGCCTCGGGGAACCTCGCGGCGCTGCTGGAGCAAAGCGCGAAGTTCGGCCTGCGCGCCCACATCCTCAACCAGAACCCCGAGCGCCTCAGCCCGGCGACCCTGAACGCGCTGCTGACGAACCGCTCGCACCTTCTCGCCAGCGCTCTGAACTCCCACGCGGCGGGGCTGCTGACGAAAGAGTGGGCCGGGCAGCCGAGCCCGGCGGCGCTGACCAAACTCGACCGCTTTCGCTTCGTCGCCCAGGTCACGGACCAGGGCCGCGCGAGCCGGCCCTTCAGCCTGCGCGGGATTCGCCTCGAGGACGTCTTCGGCGAGGCCGATCGGCGGCAAGCCCGCCCCGAGGGGAGACGACCGAGCGGGAGCAGCGCCGCGGAGACCTTCGCCCGGCTGGAGCGCCACGACGAGCGAATCCGGGCCAAGCTGCGGGAGGCCCGGGGACGGCGGGGCGGGGGCCGCGGCTCGGCCTCCGGGCCGGTCAGCCATCGGCGGAGGAAGTCGCCATGAGGAGGAGCGGCGGCCTCACGGAGGCGGAAATCCTCGGCTCGCTGGCCCAGCACCGCGTCCTCTCGACGCCGCAGGTCCGGGCGATCCACCTGCCCGACTACAGCCCGCGCACGGCGCAGCGGACGATGGCCCACCTCGGCGCTCGCGGCCTCGTCACCTTCGCCAGCCTGCCGGGGGTGCCGGGGGCGCCCCGGCGGCTCTGGTACCTGACCGAGGCCGGCGCCATTGCGGCGCAGGACGCCGGCATGATCGAGCGGCCACCGCGGCTTTTGAGCGCCGAGCAGGTAAACGGCCCCCTGCAGGCTCACACCCTCGCGGTCAACGACGCCGGCATCGCCTTTCTCGCCGCCGCCCGCCTGCGGGGCGACGAATACGGTCCGACCTCCTGGCGCCACGAGGTCGGCCATCCCCTGAACGCCCGGCGCGGCAGGGCGCGGCGCTCGCTGATCGCCGACGCCGTCCTCACCTACGTCCGCATCGGCGCCGAGGAGGTGGTGGTCGAGCAGCGCTTCCTCGAGCTGGACCGCGCCACGCTCTCGATCGACCGCCTCGCCGCCGAGCTGAGCCGCTACGCCCGTCTATATAAGGCGACCGGCACGGACGGCGAGCCGGTCTGGATCAAGCGGTACCCCTGGTTCCCGCCGGTCCTCTGCGTCCTCGCCGGCAGGGAGCGAGCGGCGCTCGAACGCCGCCGGGAAACGGCGGTGGCGATGTTGAGCCGCGACCGGGATCTCCTCGACACCCCGGAGGTCTCGATCCGCCTCTGCCTCGCCGCCGACCTCACCGAGGCGGGACCGTTCGAGCCGATATTCACCGACTTCCGCGATCCCGAGGAGCCGACCGACTGGCTGGTCGAGGAGGCGGGGGAATGACGCGGGGGCAGGGTAAGCGTGCGCAGGCAGCGACGGCCCGTCGCAACGATCGCCCGCAGCTCACATTGGTACCGACCTCACTGAAGGTTGCAAATGTCTATGTCGCCGAGCACCACCGCCACAACCGCCCGGTTGCCGCAGGCGTATGCGTCGTCGGCGTCCGTGAGGAGGATCGGTTGTGCGGGGTGGCGATCGTCGGCCGGCCGGTGGCGCGGATGCTCGATGACGGCTACACCGCCGAGGTCCGCCGCGTCTGCACCGACGGCACCTACAACGCCTGTTCGATGCTGATGCGCGCTGCCTGGCGGGCCGTCAAGGCTCTGGGCTACCGCAAACTCATCACCTACACGCTGCCCGAGGAGGGTGGAGCCTCCCTGCGCGCTGCTGGGTTCAAGCTGGTCAAGACCGATGCTGGCGGTGGACGCTGGAACCGACCCGGCCGACCCGCCGCCGACACGCACCCGCTCGGCAAAAAGTACCGCTGGGAGCTGCCCTGACCGGCGAGGTCGGAACCCGCCGCCACCGCGACCGGCTCGACATGCTCTTGGTTGAGGTCAGAGTCATCCCGCTGGCGGACGGCGATGCTGATCGCCGGGATTGGCAGTTTTCGGCGATCGCGGGATTACTCCAAGGGGTACTCACCCGTCGCAGTGATCTGGAGTTGACATCCCGCTCGTCATCTCATCTCATCTCAAGCGATGGCGAGGTTCTTGCAACGTGCAGACCCAACAAGCAGCAACGCCCGGATCGTGTCGGCAGCCCTGGTCAAACGAGCGGCGCAGGGTGCGCCCCCTGCCAGACGAGCAGCACGAGCGAAGCCGAAGCCGAGGGAAGCAACGAAAGGTGGATCACCAAGCAGCAGCTCGCCAGGCATCTGGGGTTCACGGTGCGCTGGATCGAGTACCAGCAGCGCCTTGGGCTGCCGTATCTGCGGATGGGCGGTATGAATCGCTACCGCGCGTCCGAGGTTGAAGCGTGGCTGCGTGACCGCCACGCAGCCGCCGACAGTGATGGAGGTCGCTGATGCCGCACAACCGGGGCACTCGCCACAAACCGAAGTGGGTCGGGCATGTTGCGTACAAGGGACGCCAGAAGTGGGTCGGCACCCATTCGAGCTTGGACGAGTACCGGGCTGCCGAGCGACGGTGTCTCACTGAGCTACGCGAGGAAGTCGATCACCACCGTCAGCCGGAGGTCCCGACCGTGATCGAGTTTGCCGGCGCCATGATTCAGGAGGACGGCCGGATCACGATGGCGTGGCCCGAAGGGCAGCGGGCGCAGAAGGAGACCGGTCGCCGCGCCTCCAGTATCCGACGGCTCCAAGAGGGTCTACGGCCGTTTCTTCGGGAGCACGGCCAGCGGCGCCTCGACAGTTTCACCCGCGACGAGGCGATCACCTGGGCGCTCGCCAAAGGTGCCAATACCCGGCAGGCCGTCCGGCAATTCTTTAACCACGCGCTTGATCGCGAACTGATCAATCGCAACCACTTCAGCCGCCTGGGCGCGAGCAAGCGGAAGCGCCGTGTCGAAAAGCCCGACTTCGAGATCATCACCGACCAGCAATACCAGCGTCTACGCCAAAGTGCTCGTGCGAGCCGCAGCGACAAATACGGACTCATCCTGGAGGGCGCGATCCTAGCGGTGGGGGAGGCCGCGATGCGCCCCGGCGAGCTGTTCGCGCTCCACCACAGCGATCTGGACTTCAGCCAGAACATGATTTCCATCCGCCGCCAACTGGATCTCGACTCCGGCGAAATCACCTGGCCCAAGGACGATGATCGGCGGCGCGTAGTGATGAGCCCGACTCTGCGTGCGCATTTGCAGGCGATGCCACGTCTCAGCAAGGTCGTTTTCCCCGCCCCGCGCGGCGGCTACATGTTCCGCAGTTCGTGGTCGGCGCACTGGCACGCAGTGCGCGCTGGGGCTGGGATGCCTGACCAGGACTTCTATGAGTTGAAGCACCGCGCGATCCAATGGATGGTCGATCCCGTCGAAGACGGTGGTCTCGGCCTGGACCCGGCGACCGTCGCCACGATGGTCGGTCACGACGACGGCGGCTACCTGATCGCCACCGTCTACACCAAGCTTGGCGAACGTCGCGCCCTCGCCCGTGCCCAGCGGGCGATGGACGCCTACCAGCAACGTCGCCCCGACGACCGATACCTCCGCCTCGTCGCAGACGACTAGCGGCACTGGCAAGGGGAAGTCGTGCCCAATGCTGAGGCTATTGAGCTAGTGCGACCACCAGGGTGACGATCGCGGCGGCCAACGTTAGTCCAGCCAGGGCAACGAGCCACCTAGTGAGCAAGAGCATGCGCTCCTGTTGCTGTGAGGCGCTGTCATCCCGTTCAGCCGCCCGCCGATCCCGTACCTCCGACTGCGCAGCGGCATCATGCACCAAGCCCCGCATTTCGACCGCAGCACCTCGCAATGCAGCCATCTCCCTAACTCGGGCTCCTGACATAAGCGCCCAGACGCCAACAAGCACGCCGGAGGAGGCCACGGTCCTCCAGCTCTCCTTGACTTCTTCGCCCCTGATCGCGCGAACGATCACATTTGCCCAGGAGACGAAAGCCGCGTAGCCGACCGAACCAAAAAGGACGAACACCACGTCCACGGCATCCATGTTCGCCTTCAAGCCTCGGAGAAATCGGTTCTCAGCCATCGCTGGGGTTGGACAGTAGAACCCAGTTCGGATAGGGCGCCGTGTGCCTCGATGCGGATAATCGCGGGATCAAGGGCAACCATCTCGGCCGGGCGCCTGAAGACTTCCTGCAACGGGTTTGCAACGGATTACGAGCCCGCTGCAACGGTTTTGCAATGAAGCGACCACCGAACAGCCCCGAACGGCCCCGAACCCATCCCCCCGAAGGGTCGCAAACAGCGGGTTGTTCGCCCTTGTTCGCGTCCCTTCGAGAGCTTCTAACCTATCGGGGCGCCCGGATTTGAACCGGGGACCTCACCGACCCGAACGGTGCGCGCTACCAGGCTGCGCCACGCCCCGAGAGGAGTCGATTATCCCAGAGCCGCGGCCTGGGCGCGAGAGAGGTCGCCACAGCGCTACTTTGGTTGACGTGGCGGGTCGAGCATTTTGAGGATGGCGCGGAAGGTGATCTCAGCGATGGTGGGGCTGGTCCTGCTGTTGGCGGCGATGCCGGCGGCGGCGCCTGGCTACCTGCCTCCCGGCTTCGTCGGGATCTCGCCGCAGAGCGCGGGCACGGCGAAGGACTACAGGCTGATGCGCGAAGCGGACATCCGCAGCGTCCGCCTGCCGCTTTTCTGGGGTGCCGTCGAGCCCGAGAACCCCGCCTTCTCCGAACGCCAGTGGGTCCCGTTCGACCGTGAAGTGAGGCTGGCGGCCGAAGCGGGACTGGAAATCTTCCCGGTCGTCCTCGGCACGCCCCCCTGGGTCTCGCCGCTGAAGACCGACCTTCCCATCCGGACGGCCCAGCAGCGCCGTGCCTGGGCCTCGTTCCTGCGCGCTGCGGTCCATCGCTACGGGCCGGACGGCGTCTTCTGGAAGGGCGAAGAGGAGCTGCCCTACCGGCCGGTCCGCCTCTGGGAGATCTGGAACGAGGAGAACATCGTCACTTACATGCCGCATCCCGAACCGCGACGCTTCGCGACCCTGATCAGGATCGCCGGCCGGGTGATCCACCACCAGGCGCCGGGCTCGAAGGTGATCCTCGGCGGGCTCTTCGGCCGGCCGTTGCAGGTCCCGCCCAACGCCGCCTCTGGCGACTTCCTCAACCGCTTCTACCGGGCCGGACACGTCAAGAAGTACTTCGACGGCGTCGGCCTTCACCCGTACGTCGCCGACGCCGTGGCGATGGGGGCGCAGCTGCAAAACCTGCACCGGATCATGCGCCGCCACCACGATGGCACCACCCCGCTCTACGTCACCGAGCTCGGCTGGGGCTCAGCCGACGGGCCGAGCCGCTGGCAGCGCGGGCTCTTCGGCCAGGCCTTCCAGCTCTCCAAAGCCTTCGCGATGCTCTCCGCCAACCGCGTCCGCTGGGGGGTCGGCGGCGTCTGGTGGTTCACCTGGTCCGACGAAGGCGGCAACTGCATCTTCTGCGGTTCGGCCGGGCTGCTGACCCGGAACCGCG
>DASTAR010000132.1:0-6841 GCA_035712505.1 Solirubrobacterales bacterium | reverse complement strand
TCATTCGTCCTTGCTGCCTTGTTTGGCGCGCGAACGCCCGCGACCGCCCCTGCGGCCGCGGCTACGATTGCGCGAAGCGGCGTCGGAGTCTAGCTGGGAGCCGTTTTCGCCGCCTTCCGCGGAGCCGTTCGGGGAATCGCCGCCCAGCAGCGAAGCAACCGCGGCGGAGCGCTCGACCTCGTCGATGCGCACCAGCTTGCGCTCGCCGACGTAGCGACCGCCGCCGGTGACGCTGACGATGTAGGAGTCGATCCGGGCCACGGCGTCATCGGCGTTGTACATGTGCGGCTCGTCGATCTTCACCAGCACCTCCTCGCCGACCTTGAACGGCAGCGCCCGCTCCTCGATCTCCGCGCGGCTGCCGGACTCGATCATCTCGAAGGTGTCGATCGCCAGCGCGTCGCCGCCCTCGAAGTGGAAGCGCTTGCCGGTTTCCTCCTCCAGCTCCCCCAGCCCGCTGTCCTCCTTGGTCAGCTCCCCGGCGACCTTCGGGTTGACCCGGATCAGGAAGGCCTCGACCGCGTCGTGCTCGGCGGCGATGTCGCGCATCTTGCGAAGCCCCTCCAGCGCCACCGTCTCGGCGGAGAGGACGACCCCCTCGCCGGCGCAGGTGGGACACGGGGCGGTGAGGATCTCGCGCACCCCGTCGGTGACGTTCTGGCGCGTCATCTCCACCAGCCCCAGCGGCGAGACCTCGACCACGTAGCTCTTCGACTTGTCGGCGTCGAGGGCTTTGCGCATCGTCTTCAGCACCTTGTCGCGGTTGCTGGCCCGCGCCATGTCGATGAAGTCGATGACGATGATGCCGCCGATGTCGCGCAGCCGCAGCTGCCGCACCGCCTCCTCGGCCGCCTCGGTGTTGACCTTGGTGATCGTCTCCTCGAGGCCGCCTTTGCCACGGCCCGTGAAGGAGCCGCTGTTGACGTCGATCACGGTCAGCGCCTCGGCGTAGTCGATGATCAGGTAGCCGCCCGAGGGCAGGTCGACGCGGCGGTTCAGCGTCGACTCGATCTCCTCGTCGATCCTCCATTTCTCGAACAGGGGCTTGGCGCCCTCGTAGAGCTCGACGCCGCCGACCAGCTCCGGCGCGGTGCGCTGGAAGAAGTTGGTCACCCGCTCGAACTGCTTGGGCGAGTCGATGATCGCCTTCTCGAACTCACTGAGGAAGACGTCGCGCAGCACCCGGACGGGGAGGTCGGCCTCCTGGAAGACCAGCGCCGGAGCCTTGCTTCCCTCCGCCCGCCGCTCGAGGATCTCGTTGAGGCGCTGGAGGTAGCCGACCTCGCGCACGAAGTCGGATTTTTTGGCCCCGTGCGCGGCCGTGCGCACGATCAGCCCGCCGGGTCCCTTGTAGGTCCGGTCGACCATCTTGCGCAGCCGGTCGCGCTCTTTGTCGGTGAGCCGCCGGCTGACGCCGACGCCGCTGCCCTGCGGGGCGAAGACGAGGTAGCGGCCGGCGATCGAGACGTTCATCGAGAGCCGCGCGCCCTTCGACTTCAGCGGGTCCTTGACGACCTGGACCAGGATCTCCTGGCCCGGCTTGATCAGCTCGTTGATGCGGCGACCGCTGCCGCGGCCGCGCCTCGGCGCCTGCTCCCCACCGGGGAGGACGATCTCGTCGACGTGGAGGAAGCCGTTTCGCTCCAGGCCGATGTCGACGAAGGCGGCCTCCATTCCGGGAAGGACGTTGTCGACCTTCCCCTTGTAGATGTTGCCGACGATCGAGCGGCGCCCACGGCGCTCTATGTAGAGCTCGGCCACATCGGCCTTGGCGCCTTTCTGCTTTGCCTCGAGTACGGCCACGCGGGTCTCGCCGCGCTCGGCGGAAACCAAAATCGTTTTTTTCATTTGTTCAGCTCAGTTCGGGTTAGGTACGCGACCTGGTCGCTCCATGGATCGGAGGCCTCACCAGGCGAACCTTCCCTTCTGGCTGCGGTGCGCTTGGATGTTGATGCTCTGAAGAACCCCCACCGCGAGGAAGGTAGCGAGCACGGAGGACCCTCCGTAGCTGACCAGCGGTAGGGGGATGCCGGTGATCGGCATGATGCCGAGGTTCATCCCGACGTTGACGAAGACCTGGAACAGCACGGAGACGGCGATGCCGCCCGCGACCAGGATCCCGTACGAGTTCTTCGAGAGCGTCACGATCCGCAGCGCCCGCCAGAAGAGGAGGGCGTAAAGGGATAGGACTAACGCGGCGCCCACGAACCCGTAGCGCTCGCCGATCACCGCGAAGATGAAGTCGGTGCTGCGCTCGGGCACGAAGTCGAGCCGCGTCTGAGTGGCTTTGTCGCCGCGGCCGGTGACACCACCGGCGCCGACGGCGGTTACTCCTTGATGCTGCTGATAGCCCGCCCCGCGCGCGTCCTCGCTCGGGTGCAGGAACGAGGTGAGCCTCTGCTCCTGGTACCCGTGCAGGACCGGGAACCCCGCAGCGGGGGCCACGACCAGGACGAGCGCGATGATTGCGGCGAGCGCGCCGCCAATGACCGCGAAGTGCGTCCAGCGGACGCCCCCGAAGTACATGACGGCGAGGGTGGCGACCACGAGCACCAGGGAGGTGCCGAGGTCGGGTTGGAGGAAGACGAGTGCGGCCGGCGCCAGGCCGAGGCAGAGGTAGCGCACGGTGCGCTGCACCCCGGACCCGCGCCTCGCGCCGTCGATCACGAAGCCGGCAAGCGCGAGGACGAGGAGGAGCTTGCCCAGCTCCGAGGGCTGGAAGCTGAAGAAGGGAAGTTCGAAGGCGCGCCGCGAGCCGCGGGCGGCGAAGCCGAAGACGAAGACGAGGCCGATGCTGACGCAGAGGAAGGTGTAGATCCCGACCCGCAGCTCGCGGAACCGCGAGTAGTCGATGCGGGACAGCAGCAGCATCCCGACCAGGCCCAGGCCGCCGTAGATCGCCTGCCGCTCGACGTAGTAATGGGGGTCGCCGGGGACGTCGTGCAGCGTCGCCTGGCCCAGCGTGAAGATGCTGAAGGCGACCAACCCCACCGCCGAGAGCGCCAGCGGCCAGTCCACATGCGCGAGGCCGAGGCGCTCGGCGATGCCGACGTGCACCGCGAAGGGCTCGGGGCGAGCGTTTCTGGTTCTGGTTGCGTACATCATCCGGCGCCGCCTTCGCCTTCGCCTTCGCTGGCGGCGGCGGCCAACTGGTCGTGGAAGAAGGCTTCGAGGATTTCCTTGGCTGCAGGGGCGGCGGATTCGGCTCCGAAGCCGCCTTCCTCGATGGTAACCACGGTCACGATACGCGGATTCGGGTAGGGAGCGAGGATCGCGTACCAGGATTGGTCGGCGTGACCCTGGCGTACAGCGGTGCCGGTCTTGCCGGCGACCGGGATCGGGAAGCTGTCGAAAACGACGTGCGACGTCCCGCTCGGGCCCTGCGCGGCCAGGTGCAGGGCTTCGAGGATCGTCGCCCGCCAGCCGGGGTCGATGTGGATCTTGCGCCGCGCCGGCGGGTTGATTTCCCGCAGCACCCTGCCGGCCGCGTCCTGGACTTCCATCCCCAGGTGGGGGGTGACGATCCTGCCGCCGTTACCGAGCGCGGCGTAGGCGACCGCCATCTGCAGCGGGTTCGTCTGCAGGTCCCCCTGGCCGGTGGCGAGCTGGATGTTGTCCCCCACTGACCAGGGGCGATCCGTTTCGCCTTCCTTGAAGAGCTGGTCGCGCCAGTGCTTCGTCGGCAGGAGGCCGTCGGTGTTCACCGGGATGTCGATCCCGGTGGGCCGCCCGATGCCGAGCTTGTGCGCCCATTCCTGCAGCTCGTTGGTGTCCCACATGTCGAGGCCGAGCGTGTAGAAGAAGACGTCGTCGGAGACTTCGAGCGCCGGCACGAGGGTCAGGGTCCCGTAGGCCGCTCCTTCGGCGTTGTGGAAGCTCTGGCCGCCGACCGTCAGCTGCCCCGGGTCGTTGATCGGGGTCGAGGGAGTGATCACGCCGTTTTCAAGCGCCGCCAGCGCGGTGATGATCTTGAAGGTCGAGCCGGTCGGGTACAGCCCTTCGGCCGCCCGATCGGTGAGGGGGGCCGATTCGTCGCCGAAGTAGTAGTCGGCCTGCTTCTGGGTCATCGGGTGGGTGAAGACCGAAGGTTCGAACGTCGGGAAGGAGCCGAGGCCGAGGATCTGGCCGTTGTGCACGTTCATCGTGATGAAGCCGCCGGGCAGCCCCCGGCGGGCCAGCGCCGCTTCTCCCGCCGTCTGCACCGCCGGGTCGATGGACAGCTTCAGGTTGTCGCCGGGGGTCGGCGGCGTCGCCAGCAGCTGCCCGCCCGGGGTCGGCTGCCCCATCGCGTTGACCTGGATCCTGGTCAAGCCGGGGTGGCCGCGGAGGTAGCGGTCATAGGTGTACTCGATGCCCGCTTTGCCGACCTCGTCGCCCGGTTCGAGCTTGCGGTAGCGGGGGGTTTTCAGTTCGTCTTCGGAGACCTCGCCGACGCCGCCCAGGAAGTGGGCGCCGAAGGTGCCCTCGCGGTAATGGCGGACGAACACCCGCTGCACGCTGACCCCGGGGAATTTTCGCTGGTTCTCCTCCAGGTAGTAGACGAGGTAGTGGCCAACGTCGCGGCGCAGGGTCACCGGTGCCCCCAGCGCCACTTCTTCCTGTTCGCGGATGGTCTTTCGCACCTTGCGCAACGGCATGTGGACGAGCCGCCCCAGTCGCGCCAGCTCGGCCCGTTCGGCGGCCGCGTCCGGTGGCAGCTTCTGCATGTTCAGCTGCAGCGCCAGGCTGGTGCGGTTGTCCACGACCACGTTGCCTTCGCGGTCGAGGATGTCGCCGCGCGGCGCGATCACCTTGAACTCGCGCATGCGGTTGTTCTTCGCCTCCGCCAGGTATTTCGACCCGTCGAGGACCTGCAGGTTCCAGAGACGGAAGAAGAGGACGCCGAAGAGGGCGACAGCCACTCCGCCGAGGACGGCGATGCGCAGGGCGAGGCGGTTGCGCGGCGGGCGCTGATCCGGGCGCAGATACATCCCTAGAACACCTCGTTCGCGATGCTCCGCTCGCGAATGGCCAAATTTCGACGCTCGCTCCGCATCGCTCCTAGGTTCCCATGATCCGCGGCCGCCGTGGGGGCCGGCGCAGGCTCGGCTCCTCGACCAGGGCCGGCCGCAGCGCCCTGCGCAGGCCGAGGTAGATGCCCCAGCCGAGGAAGAAGGCGAAGATGCTCTTGACCAGGATGTCGCGGAGCGCGAGCACGCTGACCGGGGCGTCGAGCCCGAGCGTGGCCTGCACGGCGCCGAAGCCGAGCTCGGCGAAGAGGGTCAGCCCGGCGCAGAGCAGCGGCGCCACCAGCGGGCTGTGGATCTCGAACCGCTCGCGGAAGAGGCCGGCGAGGTAGCCCGTCGCGATCAGGACCAGCGAGCCGCCGCCGAGCGGGACGATCAGCAGGCAGTCGAGCAGCAAGCCGACCGAGAAGCCGCAGACGGCTCCGGTCAGGGTCCCGCCGAGCAGCCCGAGCGCGACCACCAGCGCCGGCAGCACGTCGGGGCTGACGTGGAAGAGGGCGACCTGCGAGAAGAAGGAGAGCTGGAGGAGGACGCCGAGGACGACGATCGCGACCAGGCGGCCGACGATGTTCGGGGTGAGGATCACCGGCGCGAACCCCCGGTCAGCACCTGCACGAGGTCCAGGTTGTGCAAGTCGGCGAAGGGCCGCAGGTGCACCTGCGACTGCGCCTCCTGCTCGAGGATCGAGGCTTCGGTGACTTCGCCGATCGGGATGTTGGGCGGAAACCCCGACTCCAGCCCCTGGGCGCGCCAGCCGGAGGTGACCACCGGCTCGCCCTTGCCGATGTGGCGGTTGGCGTCGATGAAGTCGAGGATCAGGTCGCCGGGGTCGCCCACCGAGGCCTTGACCACGCCCTGCGCCCCGCCGGGGACGACCTTCGCGGAGACTGCGCTGGAGCCGTCGGCGATCAGGGTCACCTTCGCCGTGCCCGGCGTCACCGCCGCGACCGTCCCCACCAGGCCGTCCCCGTTGACGACCGGATCGCCGACCTCGACCCCGTCGCCGGAGCCGGCGTCGACCACGACGTCGGCGAACCAGACCGTCGGCGAGCGGACGATCACCCGCGCCGTCACCGGCTGGTAGCCGGATGGAACGGCGCCGCTGTCGTCCAGCTTCACCAGCTTGCGCAGCTGCCTGTTTTCGTCCAGCGCCGCGTCGGCTTCCACCGCCCGCCTGCGGGCCGCTTCCAGTTCGCTGTGCAGGCGGCTGTTGCGGCCGCGCGCGTCGAACGTCGAGTCGAACCAGTTGACCAGGTCGCGGGCCGGCTTCAACGCCCGGTCGGCGACCGACTGCACGGGGCTGAAGATGGTGCTGACGCCCCGCTGTACGCCGTTGGAGCCGTTCCCGTAGGTGACCGTGAGCAGCGCGAAGGAGCCGACGATCAGGAGGGCGAGAACCGCGCGGCGGCGGCGTACTTGCTTTCGGTACACGATTGGGTGTTCAGTCTGGTGCTTTGCATGAGCGGCGGCTAAATCCGGGGCCGCGCTCCGTTGTTCCTGCCGGCCCGGTGCATCGTCTCGACCTCCTCGAGTGAGATGCCCGAGCCCACCGCGACGCACGTCAGCGGCGACTCCGCCAGCTGACATGGCATCTGGCACTCGTCGCGCAGGCGCTGCTCCAGCCCCTGCAGCAGGGCACCGCCGCCGGCGAGAGTGATGCCGCGATCCATGATGTCACCCGCGAGCTCGGGCGGTGTCCGGTCCAGCGTCTCCTTGACCGCCGCGACGATGTGGCTGACCGGCTCCTCGAGCGCCTCGCGCACCTCCTCGGAGCTGAGCTCGATGGTTTTCGGCAGGCCGCTGACCAGGTCGCGGCCGCGGATCTCGGTGCGGAC
>DASTAR010000131.1:0-4031 GCA_035712505.1 Solirubrobacterales bacterium | reverse complement strand
CCCCCCGACCCCGTACGAGCCGCTTTCTAGAATCGGGGCAGATGGCCGTAGTCGTTGAGCTCGATGGGCAGTACCGGCAGCTGCGGGAGGAGTGCGGCCTGCTCGATCGCTCTCAGCGCGGCAAGCTGCTCGTCTCCGGCGCTGAGGCGGCCGAGTACCTGCAGGGACAGCTGACCAGCGACGTCGAGGCGATCGAGCCCGGCGACGGCGCCTACGCGGCGCTCCTCGACCGCAAGGGGCACCTGCAGGGCGACATGCGGGTGCTGCGGCCGGGCGAGGGGCCCGATCTGCTGCTCGACACCGAGCCCGAGGCGCTGGAGGCGGTGCGACGGCACCTGGGGATGTACAAGATCGGCCGCGAGGTCGACGTGGTCGACGTCAGCGCCGAGCGGGCGATCCTCTCGCTGATCGGCCCGCGGGCCGTCGAGATCGCCGGCTCGGCGGCGCTGCCGGAGAACGCCTGCGAGGAGACGACGATCGCGGGAACGGCGGTGCTCGCGGTCGGGACGGCCGAAGGGATCGACCTGATCTTCGCCGCCGAGGCGCGCG
The DNA here is from genome assembly GCA_035712505.1 of Solirubrobacterales bacterium. Lineage (GTDB taxonomy): Bacteria > Actinomycetota > Thermoleophilia > Solirubrobacterales > 70-9 > VAYN01. Next base: position 3,482 of record DASTAR010000131.1, on the reverse strand, counting down.
AGCGCGTCGGCGATGCCCTGCTGAGCGCCGGCGCCGCCGAGGTCTCCCCCGAGGCGGTCGAGATCCTGCGCATCGAGGCCGGCCGCCCCCGCTTCGGCGCCGAGATGGGGACCGAGACGATGCCCGCCGAGGCCGGCATCGTCGAGCGGGCGGTCAGCTTCACCAAGGGCTGCTACATCGGCCAGGAGACGGTCGCCCGGCTCCATTACAAGGGCAAGCCGAACCGCCACCTGCGCGGGTTGAGGCTGAGCGGCGGGCGGGGAGCGCAGCCTGGCGACCCGGTCCTGCTCGGCGAGAAGGAGGTCGGCAGGCTCGGCAGCGCCGGCGTCTCCCCCGCCTTCGGCCCGATCGGGCTGGCGATCCTGCGGCGCGAGGCCGAGCCGGGCGCCACCGTCGCCGTAGGTGAAGATGGCGTTACGGCTGAGGTCGTCGCCCTCCCCTTCGGTTAGATTCAGCGCCGATGCGGCCCGGGAGAGTCAGAGCGTTCGCGGTCGTCGCCTTCGTCGGCGCCGCGCTGGTCGCCGGCTGCGGCGAATCCCGCCACGCCAACGAACCGCGGCCGCAGGTCTCCACCCGAATCAGCGTCACGATCAACCCCGAGCAGCTGATCGTGCAGCCGACGGAAATCGGGACCAAGGCGGAACCGAACCAGGAAGTCGAACAGAACCAGGGCAACCCGGCGCCGCCGATCAAGACCAAGGCGCCGCTCGACGTGACGGTCGTCGCCGCCAACCAGACCGCGAAGGACACGAAGCTGAAGATCACCGGTGCAAAGAACGGCGAATCCGACACGATCTACGCGCACAGCCCGGGAACCTTCGGAGTCACCCTCCCCGCCGGGAGCTACACGATCAAGGCGGTCGGCATGCCGGGCTCGCAGCCCGGCCACCTCACGGTCGGCAGCTACCGCGAATCCTCCCAGAACGACCTGCTGCTGCCCTAGCCGCAGGCCAAGCCGCTGCAAGCGGCGTTTCAGAACCGCTGTTCCGTCTGAGCGGCTCGTCAGCCTGGACGGCGATGACCATCGCACTCGTAATCGCCGTGCTCGTAATCGTCGGCCTGACCTATCTGCTGGCCACCCGGAAGAGCGCCGAGCCGCAAGAGCAGCCTGGGCAGGCGGATCCACAGGAACAGCTCGCCGCCTTCGTGGCGCAGGCGACCGCCGAGCTCAAGGCAAGCGCCGGCGAGGAGCTTCGGAAGACCTCCGAGCACCTGCTCGCGGTGCAAAAGAACCAGCGCGAAGCCGAGCAGCGGGCCACTTCAGAGGCCTACGCGCGGAAACGACAGGAGCTCGAGGCGATGACGAAACCGATCGAAACCGCTCTCAAGCAGGTGGAGAACGAGGTGGAGTCGCTCGCCAAGCACCGTGCTGAGACCGACGCGGTCCTGATGGACCAGATCAAAGGGCTCGGCGAGCAGACGGAGCGGCTCGGTCAGGCCCTGCGGAATCCGAAGGGGCGCGGCGACTGGGGAGAGGTGCAGCTGCGCCGGCTCGTCGAGCTGGCTGGGATGACCGAGCACGTCGACTTCCATCTCCAAAAGGAGATTCGCACGGCGGACGCCCGCCTCCGACCGGACATGATCATCCAGATGCCGGGCAACCGCAGGGTCGCCGTCGATTCGAAAGTCGCGCTCGACGCCCTCGAGGACTCCCATCGCGCCGAAGGAGAGGCCGACCGTGTGGCGGCGCTCCGCCGGGTGGCGGCGGCGATCAGGACCCAGGTGAAGAGCCTGGCCTCTAAGGACTACCACGGCCAGTTCGGGGCTGGAGAAGGCCCGGACTTCGTGATCTGTCACATCAGGGTCGAGGCCGCCCTGTTCGGCGCCTTGGAGGTGGAGCCGGGGCTTTACGAGGAAGCGCTGGCGCTGGGAGTCGTCATCTCCACCCCGCTGACGCTGGTGGCACTGCTGCGCACGGTCGAGCTGGGCTGGCGCACCGAGAAGATGGCGACCAAAGCGCAGGACATCGCCGAAGCGGGCCGCGATCTCCACAAACGGTCGGGCGTCTTCCTCCGGCACTTCGAGCGCGTGGGCAAGAACCTCGATCAGGCGATCGGCGCCTACAACGACGCAGTTGCCTCGTCGGAACGGAACCTGTTGCCGAAACTGCGGCAGATAGAGGATCTGGGGGCGGAATCGAACAAACCGCTGCCCGATCCCGAGCCGGTCCGGAGGACGGCCCAGCCGATTGCAGCGAGGGAGCTCGCGGAGCTGCGAGCGGGAGACGAAGCGGACGCCCTTCCGAAGCCGACCCGCCGCGCCGCCTGAGCCTCCGTCCGACGCCCCTCGCCGCCCCTCGGCTCGCGAGCCGATGATCCTGCACCTGGGAGGTGTCGGATCGTCGGCTCGAACCACAGTCGCCACGGAAAGAAGCAACGGGTGGGGACGCTGAACTAGGATTCGGCGCCCAGATAACGACCCGCGGAGGAGCCGGTTTTGGCCGTTGACACCAGTGCGATTGCGAAGTTGGATGTGGAGCCCGGCACGCTGCCGGAGACGATGGCGGCGTGGGTGATCCGTCAGGAGCGCGAGGGCGAACCGAAGGACGCCTTCCAGCTCGAGCAGATCGAGGTCCCCGAGCCCGGCGCCTTCGAGGTGATCGTGCGGGTGATGGCCGCGGGCGTCAACTTCAACAACGTCTGGGCCTCGCTGGGCGAGCCGGTCTCGATCTTCGGCTACGGCGACCATCCCGAGTACGGCCACCACATCGGCGGCTCGGACGCCTCCGGGATCGTCTGGAAGGTGGGCGAGGGCGTCACCCGCTGGAAGCCCGGCGACGAGGTCGTGATCCACTGCAACCAGGCCTCCTACGAGGACGTCGAGGTGCACGGGCTCGACCCGCTGGCGGCGCCGAGCCAGCGGATCTGGGGATACGAGACGACCTGGGGCTCATTCGCCCAGTTCACCAAGGTGCAGGCCCAGCAGCTGCTGCCGAAGCCGCGCAACCTCTCCTGGGTCGATTCCTCCGCCTACGGGCTCACCTACTTCACCGCCTACCGGATGCTGATGGACCAGTGCAACCTGCAGGCCGGCCACAACGTCCTCATCTGGGGGGCGGCCGGCGGCCTCGGCGTCTTCGCCGTGCAGCTCTGCAAGGCGGCCGGAGCCAACGCGGTCGGCGTCGTCTCCTCCGACGAGAAGGGCGAGCTGGTCAAGCAGCTCGGCGCCGTCGACTACGTCAACCGCAACGAGTTCCGCGAGATGATGCGCAACGACGAGAACCTCGCCGACCCGGCCGCTGACAAGGAGCGCTTCAAGGCCTCTCGCGGCTTCGCCAAGCGGGTCAAAGAGATCCTCGGCGACGCTCCCGACATCGTCTTCGAGCACGTCGGCCGGGCGACCTTCCCGACCTCGGTCTTCACCGTCAAGCCGTTCGGCAAGGTCGTCATCTGCGGCGCCACCTCGGGCTACCAGCTCGACTTCGACGTCCGCTACCTGTGGATGAAGCAGAAGCAGATCATCGGCTCCCACTTCGCCAACGC
>DASTAR010000130.1:0-26672 GCA_035712505.1 Solirubrobacterales bacterium | reverse complement strand
CAGCGACTCGCCGCCGACCCCGATCACCTCTTTGAAGAAGCGGTGGAAGAAGACCGAGTGGCGGACCTCGTCGACCTGCTGGGTGGCGAGGAAGTAGGACTGCTCCTCGGTCGGGGCGGCGGTGACGTAGGGGGCGAGGGTGTCGGCGACCCGGTCCTCGCCGTAATAGAACATCGAGTAGATCCACATCGCCGAGCGCTTCTGGATCTCGCTCAGGCCCTCCCAGCCCTCGCGGTCCTTCGACATGTCGATGTCGTAGGCGCTCCAGTTGCCCTGCTCCCAGCGGTGGTACAGGTCCTCGTAGGTGATGTTGTCCATCAGGCGCTGGGAAGCGACGCTCATCTCGTCTCCTTTTGGTGTCGCATTAGGCCACCGGAGACTAGCGCGATCCTGGCCAGCCGGCCAGGATCGCGCCGAGGGACTTCAGTCCCGAACCGCTATTTGACGAATTCGCGGACCTGCGTGTAGACGGTGCTGTCCGTGGTCAGAGCGGTATGCGACAGGCACGCGGTTTTCGTGTTCGTCGCGCCGCTGAGGATCACGCTTTCGTCCGGGTTGATGATTTCGTCGCACGGCGACCACCAGGTGCCGTAGTTGACGACGCCGGGCGTCTCGTCGCCGGCGTTGAGTTCGGAGAGGAAGGTCGAGCCGATCTGCATCTCTTTGCAGGCGACCTGGAAGGAGCAGGCGTTCGCGGTTTCGGTCCCGTGGTTCGGCCCGCCGAGCGAGACCCAGTCGTCGACCTTCGATTCACCGCCGTCGAACTTGATGTACCAGCGGGTGTTGAGGCTGCCCATCGAGTGGGAGATGATGTCGACCTTCGTCGCGCCGGGGTTGTTGCTCAGCAGGCTTTCGACGTGGGACTTGACTTCGGTTTCCGCATCGATCTTGTTCGACTGCGAGGTGTTGTAGCTGTACGCCATCAATTCGGATTTTTTGTAGCCGTCTTTTTCGAAGTTTTTGATCATCGTGCTCCAGAGCGATGCGCTCTCCGACCAGCCATGGACGAACAGGATCGGCTCCTGGGCCGACGCGGTGGCCGGAACGGCGACGGCGGCGCAAACGGCGACCGCAGCGACAACTGCCATGAATCGTTTCTTCATGGTCTCTCCTATCTGTAGAGCAGGCGCCTCCCATAGCGCTCTGCAAATGAGACACGATTATATGCAGAAATACTGACTGCTCGGCAAATTTAGCGGTGCGCTACTTCTGCTCGGTGGCCGCGGGCGCCTCGAGCTCCCGCTTGAGGATCTTGCCGGTCGGGCCTTTCGGCAGCTCGTCCAGGAACCAGACGATCCGCGGGTACTTGTAGGCGGCGATCCGCTCCTTCACGTATGCGCTGACCTCCTCCGGCGAGAGCTCCTCGCCGTCATGGAGGACGACGGCGGCGCCGATCTCCTCGCCCCACTCGTCGTGGGGGATGCCGACGACGGCCGCTTCGCGGACCTTCGGGTGCTCGTAGAGGACCTCCTCGACCTCGCGCGGGTAGACGTTGTAGCCGCCGCGGATGATCAGGTCCTTCTTGCGGTCGACGATGAAGAAGTAGCCGTCCTCGTCGACCCGGGCCATGTCGCCGCTGTGGAACCAGCCGCCGCGCATCGCCTCCTCGGTCGCGTCGGGACGCTGCCAGTAGCCCTTCATCACGTTGTGGCCGCGGATGACGATCTCGCCGACCTCGCCCTGGGGCACCTCCCGGTCGTTCTCGTCGACGACCTTCATCTCGACGTCTTCCAGCGGGGTCCCGATCGAGCCCGCCTTGCGCGGCCGGCCCGGATGGTTGGTGCTGGCGACGGGCGAGGTCTCCGAGAGCCCGTAGCCCTCGAGCAGTTCGCAGCCGAACGCCTCCTCGAATCCGCGCAGCACCTCGACCGGCATCGAGGCGCCGCCGGTGATGCAGATGCGCAGGTTCGAGGTGTCGTACGCCTCCCTGCCGGGGTGGTGGAGCAGCGCCCCGTACATCGTCGGCACCCCGTAGAAATGGGTGACGCCGTCGCGCTGCATGATCTCCAGCGCCTCGCCGGGGTCGAATTTCGGCAGCAGGGTGAGGGTGGCGCCGACCCTCAGCGAGGCGTTCATGCTCACGGTCTGCCCGAAGGAGTGGAAGAGGGGCAGAGCGCCGAGGACGACGTCGCCCGGCTTGGTTTCGGAGGTGGTGCGGGAGGAGATGTCGGCGTTGCGCGAGAGGTTGAAGTGGGTCAGCTCCGCGCCCTTCGGCTTGCCGGTGGTGCCGGACGTGTAGAGGATGACGGCGGTGTCCTCTTCGCCGGTGTCGGCGAGCCCGGCGTCCGGCTCGCGGTCGCCGAGCAGCTCGGCGAAGGCTTCGGGCTCGACCTCGATCAGCTCGGCCCCCGCGTCCCCGGCGCCCCCGCGCGCCTCCTCGGCGAAGCCGTGCCAGGCGAGCAGCAGCTTCGCGCCGGAGTCCTCGAGGTAGAAGGCGATCTCGCGCCGTTTCAGGAGCACGTTCATCGGCACGACGACGCCGCCGGCGCGCAGGACGCCGTAGTAGGAGATCGGGAACTCGAGGACGTTCGGCAGCATCACGCCGACCCGGTCGCCCTGCTGCAGCCCCTTCTCGCGCAGCAATGCCGACAGGCGGGCGCTGCGGTCGTCGAGTTCCGCGTAGGTCAGCTCCAGCGGCCCGAGCCGGACGGCAACCGCCTCCGGCGCCCGCGCGGCGCTCTCGGTGACGATCGAAGCGAGATTCAGGCCCATCCGTTCCTCCCGGTAAGAGTTGTCCCGCCAGCCAGTCTAAGCGTCGCTTCCATGGCCGGAGCCCGCGCTCGGCTAGGCTCGCCGCCGATGGAGGACCTCGGCGTCGCGATCTCATACCTCGTGCTGAAGCGGGGGACCCCGGTCTATTCGCGCGACGGCGAGCGGCTCGGGCGCGTCACCCGCGTCCTGGGCGATCGCCCGACGCACATCTTCGACGGAATCATCTTCGACACCAGCGCCGGGCCAGGCGGGCACCGTTTCGTCGACGCGCCGGAGGTCCGGTCGATCTACGAGCGCGGCGTGGTGCTGGAGATCGACGCGGCCGAGGCCGAGGCGCTCCCGAAGCGCCGGCGCTGACCGCGGTCCAGGACCTTCGCATAAGATGCCGCCGATGCGGAGGCTTCTCTTGATCATCGGCGCCTGCCTTGCCTTGGCCGTCGCCGGCTGCGGGGGCGGCTCCTCGTCGACGTCCTCGTCCTCGAGCGAAGCGACGACGGCTCCGAAGGAAGCGGAAACCGCGACCAGGAAGAAGACGAAGCCGAAGGTGACGGTCCCGAAGGGCGCGCCGCCCAAGCAGCTCGAAGTCAAGGACTTCGAAGAAGGCAGCGGCGTCACCGCCAAGTCCGGCGACAGGGTGTCCGTCAACTACGTCGGCGTCAACTACAAGACCGGCAAGGAATTCGACGCTTCCTGGGATCGCGGCGAACCGTTCACCTTCACGCTCGGCGCCGGCGAAGTTATCCCGGGCTGGGACCAGGGCGTCGAAGGGATGAAGGTGGGCGGCAGGCGCGAGCTGATCATCCCGCCCGCCCTCGGCTACGGCTCGGCCGGCGCCCCGCCGGCGATCCCGCCGAACGAAACGCTGGTCTTCGTCGTCGACCTCGAAGCGATCGAATAGCCGGATACGCCGCGGCCCTCGCCGGCGCCGCGCCCCCTGCCGCAGCGAGTGACACGCCGCGCCATCGGCCGCCGAAGATCCTCCCGCCCACCGCCCGTTTCCGTAGGATGCGGGCCGATGGGCGGAAGATTACTGACTATTGTGCTTTGCTTTGCCCTCTTGGCGGGCGGTTGCGGCGGTTCCTCGTCGAGCGGCGCCACCTCGCCGCAGGGACCCGATTCCACCGCTGCGGCGGAAGGCACCTCCGGCGCCAAGGCGGAACCGGCGTCTGACCAGGGCAAAGCGGGCGCCGACGTCACCCAGCCACCTCTCTGGCTCTCCGGCCCGCAGCCGCCGATCCGCCACCAGAAAGAACTGAGGCTCGAGCCCTCCGGCTTGGCCGGCTCAGAGCCGAAGCCGTTCATTCCAAAGGTCCACCGATCCGACCGCATCGTCATGAAGGACCTGCTGGACGGGATCGGTACCTACGCTTTCACCGGCGCGAGGGTGACGGTCCAGTACGTGGCCTACGACTACGCGACCGGCAAGAAGTTCGGTTCCTCCTGGGACAACGGGAGGCCGGTGACCTTCACCCTGGGGGCCGGCGAAGTGATCCCCGCCTGGGAAGAAGCGCTCGACGGCATGGAGATCGGCGACCGCCGCGTCGTGGTCGCGCCGCCGCAGCTGGCGAAAGGCAGCTACCCGCCGAACATCCCGCCGCGGAAGACGGTGGGCTTCATTCTCGAACTGCTTCCCGATAGCTCTGAAGCGAAAGCGGAACCGGCCTATGTCGCAAAGCCCGCGAAGGGCGAAGCGGCGCTGCCGAAGGTTCCCCTGGCGACGGGACCCCCGCCGAGGAAGCTGGTGGTCAAGGACCTCACGCCGGGGGCTGGGCCCAGAGCTCGAGCCGGGGACGAAATCGTCTTCCGCTACGTGGAGCTCGACTACAAAACCGGCAGGCAGTTCGATTCTTCCTCGCGGGGAAGGCCCTTCAGCTTCACCCTTGGCAGCCACAGCTTGTTCCGGGCCTGGGAAGAAGGCCTGAACGGCATGCGGGTGGGGGGCCGTCGCGAGCTGATCGCCCCGCCTGGCTGGGTGTTCGAGCCATGGGTCAGCAACGTGCCACCCAAGACGACCCTGGTCTTCGTCGTCGAACTGCTCGCGATCAAGTAGCCCGAAGGCGAGTACCTCTACAGCCGGGGCGGCATCTCGTCGGCCGGCGCCGGCGCATCCTGTCCCGGCAGCGGTTCGGCCTCCTGCTCCCAGACGTTGTTGAGGGAGACCTGCAGGTAGGCGAACATCGCCGGCGAGAGGAGCAGGTAGAGGATCAGCGTGATCCAGCCGCTGACCGGCTCGCGCCCGGCGATCTTCGAGGCGCCCTGGACCCGCTTGGTGCCCCGGTAGTAGCTGACCAGCGGCGGGACGACGATCAGGAAGCCCGGGACCAAGGCCAGCAGCGAGTTGGTCGGGTTCCGGCCGAGGTCATACCCCTTGGCTTCGCCGTAGGCCTTCAGCTCCTTGTTGATCTTGTACCACCAGACGAAGTGGTAGATGCCGAGCGTGACGATCGGCAGCAGGGCCACGGCCCAGGGATTTCGCACCTTCACCTGATGCTCGGTGCCACGCAGTTTCATCTCGTAGGCCATGTCTCTCCCCTTCGTTGATTCCGGCTTACCCACGCCATTTTCGGCCCGATCGGGCTTCGACCTTCAATTGCATGCACGACTGCGCCGGGGTCAGTCCAGCTTCGGCGAGCGCCAGGGCGCTTCCAGGCGCCCGACCAGCTCGTCGCCGAGGCCCTCGATCGGGACGCGGACCTGCTCGAGGGAATCGCGGTCGCGGAGGGTGACGGTGTCGTCTTCCATCGTCTGGTGGTCGACGGTTATCCCCCAGGGGGTGCCGATCTCGTCCTGGCGGCGGTAGCGCTTGCCGATCGAGCCGCCTTCGTCGAACTCGGTCGGGAGGCGGCGGCGGAGGTCTGCGAAGATCTCGCGGGCCTTCTCCGGCAGGCCGTCCTTGGAGACGAGGGGGAGGACAGCGACCTTGACCGGGGCGAGGCGCGGGTGCAGGCGCAGGACGGTGCGCTGGCGCCCCTCCACCTCCTCGACCTCGTAGGAGTCGACGAGGAAGGCGAGGGTGGCGCGGTCGGCGCCGGCGGCCGGCTCGATCACGTAGGGGACGTAGCGCTCTTTGGTCTGCTGGTCGAAGTACTCGAGCTTCTCGCCGCTGAACTTGGCGTGCTGGGTGAGGTCGAAGTCGCCGCGGTTGGCGATCCCCTCCAGCTCCGACCAGCCGATCGGGAAGAGGTACTCGATGTCGCTGGTCGCCGAGGAGTAGTGGGAGAGCTCGTCCTCGCCGTGGGCGCGCACCCGCAGGTGGTCGGGGCGGATGCCGAGCTCGGTGTACCAGCGCTCGCGCTCGCCCATCCAGTGCTGGTGCCACTTCTCGGCCTCGGCGGGCGGCACGAAGTACTCCATCTCCATCTGCTCGAACTCGCGGGTGCGGAAGATGAAGTTGCCCGGGGTGATCTCGTTGCGGAAGCTCTTGCCGACCTGGGCGATCCCGAACGGCGGCTTCTTGCGTGCGAACGCCATCACGTTCTTGAAGTTGATGAAGATGCCCTGGGCGGTCTCGGGGCGCAGGTAGACGGTCGAGCCCTCCTCGGCGACCGGGCCGACGTGGGTCTCGAACATCAGGTTGAACTGGCGCGGCTCGGAGAGCTCGCCGCCGCACTCCGGGCAGCGCAGCTCGGCGTTCGGGTCGCCGCCTTCGGCCTCGACCGCCTCGCGCAGATGGTCCTCGCGCCAGCGCTTCTTGCACTTGCCAAGGCACTGGACGAGCGGGTCGGTGAAGCCGGCGAGGTGGCCGGAGGCCTCCCAGACCCGCGGGTGCTGGAGGATCGCCGAGTCCAGGGCGACGATGTCGTCGCGCTCGGTCAGCATCGCCTTCCACCACTCGGCCTTGACGTTGTTCTTCAGCAGGACGCCGTAGTGGCCGTAGTCGTAGGTCGAGCCGAGGCCGCCGTAGATCTCCGAGGAGGGGAAGACGAAGCCGCGCCGTTTGCACAGCGCCACGATCTCCTCCATCGTCACCTCGGTCGGCCGGGTCCCCTGCTCGGTTGCCATGGCCGGAACCGTAGCGGCTGCGATAATCCCGCACCGCCATGCCGATCTACGAGTACAGATGCGAGAACGGCCACGTCTTCGACGCCATCCAGAAGATGACCGACGAGCCGCTGGCCAGATGCGAGGAGTGCGGAGCGCCGGCCGCACGCGTGCTGACGCCGCCGGCGATCCATTTCAAGGGCTCCGGCTTCCACAACACCGATTACGGGACCAAGCGGGGCGGCGGCAACGGCGGCTCCGAGGGAGGCGGCGAGAAGAGCGGCGACAGCGGCTCGAGCTCGGGCAGCGAGTCGAAGTCGAGCTCCGGCAAGGGCGACTCGAAGTCCGAGTCGAAGCCGGCCGCCTCGACCGCTGACTGAGCCCCAAGCCGGTCCGCCATCTCACAAGTGGCGAGTTAATCCGGCTATAGGACGGTTAACTCACCAGTCGTCAGCCGTGGAGGAAGCGGTGGACGGCCTTTTGGCGGAGGGACTGCGGGATTTCGATCGAGCCTCCCGGCCCTTCGCCGCAGCCGCTCAGCTGCTTGACGCAGAACACTTCGGCGTTCGAGCCGCCGATCGCTGCCGAGAGGATCAGCTGCGGCATCGTGAAGAAGCCCATGTCGCTGACGAAGGCTTTCGGCGCCTGCCAGCCGATGATCGGGCCGTGGATGAAGTTGTAGGGGAGGCGGAGCGGGTCGGTGAGGCGGCTCTTGATCCCGTTGATCACCGACTGCTGGGCCTGCTCGCGGCTGTAGTCGTTGTAGCCGAGGGTGAAGGCGCTCTTTCCGGGGCCGGGGCATTCGACCGGCTCGCGCACCCGCGAGTAGGCCAGCGCCTTTTCGCCGTCGAGGGTGTTCGTCCCCTTGTGCAGGCGCAGGGTGACGCCGCCCTGTCCGTGTCCGGCGCCGCCGGAGATGTCGGCGCAGAGCTTGACAGGGACATTCACTTCGACCCCGCCGACCGCGTCGATCAGGTCTTCGAAGCCGGTGAAGTCGATGATCGCGACGTGGTCGATTTGGATTCCGAGGAACTGTTCGATCGTCTTGATCTGCAGGGCGGCGCCGCCGTAGGCGTAGGCGGCGTTGATTTTCGTCGGCGCGTTGCCGGGGATTTCGGCGAAGGTGTCGCGCGGGATCGAGAGTTTGTTGAAGGTGCCGCCGCCGGCCCGGATGAGCATCAGGGTGTCGGCGCGAAATTCGCCTTCGTAGCAGGGCTTGTGCGGCTTCTCGCCATGGGCCTGCTGTTCGAAGCACTGCTTGGAGGTGTTGCCGTCGCTGGCGCCGGGCGGCCGCGCGTCGGTGCCGAGGACGAGGATCGTCTGCGCGCTCGGCAGCAGGAACGGGTTGCCGTGCAGCGCATCGCCGGCTTCGCCGGAGAGCTTGAAGGACTGGATCTGGGCGGAGACGCCGAAGGCGACGAAGCTGATCAGGACCCAGGCCAGCGCAGCGAGGCCGACCCATTTGAGGACCCCGCGCGGGGTGAGGCGGCCGCGCTGGGGCGGCGGCATCCCCGGCTCGCCGCCCTTGCGGCGGCGCCATGCAGGCAACCTTGCACGGTCTCGCAACCCGGACAGATCCGCGCCTTTGAAGCGCGAAAACAGCCCCCGGCGGGAGCGGTAGACCTTGTACTCGGGCTGGGATTCGGGCGGCTGGGGAGGCCGCTGCTCGCCGTCGGGCGTCATGAAGGGCTAGAAATCATGGCGATGCGCTCGGTCCTTCGCCTTCAACCCTCCGGTTCCTCGTGAGTAGCACCGAGACGATCGGGGTCGATCTCGGCGGCACGAAGATGCTCGTCGGCGTCCTCACCGGCACCGAGCCGCTCTACGAGCAGCGCGAGGTGAGCAAGGGGCAGACCGAAGACGAGCTGGTCGAGCTGCTGGTCCGCGAGATCGAAGAGGCGAGGGAAGCGCGACCCGACGCGGCGGCGGTCGGGCTGGGGGTCCCGGCGACGATCGACCACGCGAGCGGCGTCGCCGTCTCGGCCGTCAACCTGCCGCTGAAGGATCTGCCGATCCGCGAAATCGTCAGCGAGCGGACCGGCCTGCCGGTCTACGTCGACAACGACGGCAACGTCGCGGCGCTGGCCGAGTACCTCTATGGCGCGGCCCAGGGGAAGCCCGACATCGTGATGCTGACGGTCGGGACCGGGATCGGCGGCGGCCTGATCCTCGGCGGCGAGATCTACCGCGGCTCGACCGGGGCCGGCGCCGAGCTCGGCCACGTCGTCATCCAGGCCGACGGTCCGCCCTGCCAGGGCAACTGCCCGAACCACGGCTGCGTCGAGGCGCTCGCCTCGGGGACGGCGCTCGGGCGCGAGGCTCGGGCGGCGGCCGAAAGCTCACCGGAGTCGGCTCTCGCGAAGGCGCTCGCCGAAGGCAGCGAGATCGACGGGCGCGTCGCCACCGAGGCCGCGCTCGCCGGCGACCGGACCGCGATCGAAGTCTTCGAGCTGATCGGCAGCCGGCTGGGGGTCGCCTGCTCGAGCTTCGCCAACACCTTCCAGCCGCATGCGATCGTCGTCGGCGGCGGCGTCATCGCCGCGGGCGACCTGCTGCTGGAGCCGGCGCGCAGGGAGATCCGCGAACGCGCGCTCGACCCGATGAACAAGACGCCGATCCTCGAAGCGACCCTCGGCAACGACGCCGGCATGATCGGCGCCGCCGCGCTGGCGCGGACCGAGCTGGCGAGGACGGGCGGCACGGAGCTGGCGAGGGAGGGCGGCTGATGCCCGGTTGCCTCGTCGTCTGCCCGACGCCGATCGGCAACCTCGACGACGTCTCCCTGCGGGTGCGCGAGGCTCTGGTCGGCGCCGACTTCATCGCCTGCGAGGACACCCGGAAGACCGGGACGCTGCTCGACCGCCTGCGGATCCGCCCGCATCCCCGGCTCGTCTCCTTCCACGAGGGCAACGAATCCTCGCGGGCGGTCGAGCTGGTGCAGCGGATCGAGCGCGGCGACGTCGTCGCCCTCGTCTCCGACGCGGGGATGCCGGGGATCTCCGACCCCGGCTACAAGCTGATCCGCCGCTGCATCGACCGGGCGCTCGAGGTGACGGTCCTGCCCGGGCCCTCGGTGGTGCCGGTGGCCCTCGTCGCCTCCGGCCTGCCGACCGACAAATGGCGCTTCGAGGGCTTCCTGCCGCGGCGGGCGGGGGAGATGGAGCGGGTCCTGCGCTCGGCCGAGACCGTCGTCGCCTTCGAGTCGCCGCGCCGCGTCGGCGAGTCCCTCGCCGCCCTCGCCTCGCTCGCGCCCGACCGCGAGGCGGCCGTCTGCCGCGAGCTGACCAAGGTCCACGAGGAGGTCGCCCGCGGCACCCTCGGCGAGCTCGCCCGCCGCTTCCGCGGCGACGTCAAAGGCGAGATCGTCCTGGTCATCGCCCCCGCCGCCTCCGGCGACCACGACCAGGACGTCGGCTTCGCCGTGGACGCCCTCCGCCACCTGGTCCAATCCGGCGCCCGCCCCCGCGCGGCGGCCTCGGTAGTCGCCGCGCTGACCGGCACCAGGGCGAACGACCTCTACAAGGCGCTGACCGGTCGCGAGGCACGCAGATAGCCTCTGACGCCGTGGACAGCTTCTACGTCACCACCCCGATCTACTACGTCAATGCGGAGCCGCACCTGGGGCACGCCTATTCGACGATGGCGGCGGACGTGCTGGCTCGGCACCATCGGCAGCGGGGGGACGACGTCTTCTTTCTGACCGGGACCGACGAGCATGGGGAGCCGGTGGAGAACGCGGCCAAGAAGGCCGGGGTCTCGCCGCAGGAGCTGGCCGATATGAACGCGGCCAAGTTCCAGGGTCTGATGCCGACGATCGGGTCCACCAACGACTTCTTCATCCGCACCAGCGATCCGCGGCACGAGGCGAAGGTCGCCTCGATCATGCAGCGGGTCTACGACAACGGCTGGGTGACCAAGGGCGTTTACGAAGGCTGGTACTGCCCCCGCTGCGCCGACTTCAAAACCGAGCGCGAGCTTGGGCCCGGCAACACCTGCCCGATCCACGAGATTCCGCTGGAACGGGAACGGGAGGAAAACTGGTTCTTCCGGCTCTCCGCCTTCCAGGCGCAGCTCGAAGGCCTCTATGAGGAGCGGCCGGACTTCGTCGTCCCGGACTTCCGGCGCAACGAGGCGCTCTCCTTCATCAAGGGCGGCCTCGAAGACGTCTCGCTCTCGCGGCCGAACCTGAAGTGGGGGCTGCCGCTGCCCTGGGACCCCGAGCAGCGGATGTACGTCTGGTTCGACGCGCTCCTCAACTACGTCACCGCGCTCTCCTTCGCCCGCGAGGGAGAGGACCTGACCGACCGCTACTGGCCCGCCGACCTGCACGTGATGGCCAAGGACATCCTCAAGTTCCACGCGGTGATCTGGCCGGCGCTCTGCTTCGCCGCCGGCCTCGAGCCGCCGAAGCGGATGGTGATCCACGGCTTCCTGCTGATGGGCGAGAAAAAGATGTCGAAGAGCCTCGGCAACGTGCTCGACCCGTTCGAGGTGATCGACCGCTTCGGCGCCGACGCGCTGCGCTTCTACCTATTCCGCGAGGTCTCCTTCGGCCAGGACGGCTCGATCTCCACCGCCGGCTTCGAGCAGCGCTACGAGGCCGAGCTCGCCAACGACTACGGCAACCTCGCCAGCCGGGTGCTGGCGATGGTCGACCGCTACCGCGGCGGGGTCGTCCCGGCGGCGCAAGTCGACGCCACCCTCGCCGAGGACTTCGAGGGTGCGGTCGCGCGCTTCGGCGACCTGCTCGACCGCGCCGAGCTGACCCAGGCGCTTGACCTCGTCTGGGCCCTGGTCCGCCGCCTCAACCGCTTCGTCGAGGAGACCAAGCCGTGGGAGCTGGCCAAGGACGAGGCCGACCCCGAGCGCCTCGACGAAGTCCTCTACAACCTGGTCGAGGGGCTGCGGGTGACGACCCTCCTGCTCGTCCCCTACCTGCCCGATACCAGCGAGACGCTGCTGGCGGCACTCGCCGAGGACTCCCGCGAGCTGACCGCCCTCGGCTCGCGCCCGGGAGGCCAGCAGGTGGAGCGGGTGCCGCCGCTCTTCCCAAAGATCGAGGCCCCGGCTACTTAATATCTGTACTAATCGGAGGACGGGCATCCGGTTGCCGGTTTTCGGTGCGAGCAGCGGGTAGCTCGCCGGCATGAGGATCCCGGGGAGAAGGATCTACCTGGTCCTGCTTTGCGCAGTCGCGGCCATATTGCTTACGGGCACCTCGGCTTCTGCGGGCGGGATAGTCGCCAAGGACGGCAAGATCCACGCCTGCTACAAGGCGAAGGGCAAGGGCAAGGGGACGCTGCGGGTGGTCCGCAACGCCAAGGTCAGGTGCCCGAGGAAGTGGAGGAAAGTGAGCTGGTACGCGAGCGGGGCCGCCGGTCCGCAGGGGACCTCGGGTTCTCCAGGCGCCAACGGCGAAACCGGGACGAACGGGTCCGACGGCCTGCCGGGAGCGCCGGCCACCGCAACCGTCGTCAAGCAGCTCGAAGGCAAGGTCACCGAACTGCTGAACGAGGTGGCGAGCCTGGAAACGATCCTCAACGGGATCGACAACCAGCAGCTGAAGGAAGCGATCGCCGGGATCGCCAAGACCGAGGCGCTGGAAGCCGCGGTCGGATCGCTCTGCACGCAGGCCTCGGCGCTGACGAGCAAATCCGGCGAACTGGGTTCGGCGCTCGGCGGCCTGAGCACCGTCCTCGCCACGTTGACGGTCATGGCGCTGCCGGCGGTCCCGACCGCGCTGCCGCCGTTCAGCTGCCCCTAGAGCTCGTCACGCCCAGCAGCTTCGGCCCGATCTCCTCGGGCCGGGTGAGGCCGCAGAGCGCCATCGTCAGGTCGAGCTCGGCGAGGACCATCTTCAGGACCGTTTCCACGCCGGCCTGCCCGTCGAGCGCCAGGCCCCAGAGGTAGGGACGGCCGAGGCAGACGGCGTCGGCGCCGAGGGCGAGCGCCTTCAGCACGTCCGTGCCGCTGCGGACGCCGCTGTCGAAGAGGACGGTCAGCTCGTCGCCAACCGCCTCGGCAATCGGCGCCAGGGCGTCGAGCGAGCCGACGGCGCCGTCGACCTGGCGGCCGCCGTGGTTGGAGACGACGATGCCGTCGACGCCGCGCCGGACCGCCTCGCGCGCGTCCTCGACGTGCTGGATGCCCTTGACGAGGATCGGCAGCGAGGTCATCTCGCGCAGCCGGGCGAGGTCGTCCCAGCTCAGCGACGGGTTCGCCTGGACCCCGAGGAAGTGTCCGGTCGCCATCCCCGGGTCCTCCTCCGGCGACTTCTCCAGGGCCGCGCGGAAGACCGGGTCCTGGAAGTAGTTGGCGACGCCCATGCCGTTTAGGAAGGGCAGCCAAGCCTGCTGCAGGTCGCGCGGCTTCCAGCCGGGGATGAAGGTGTCGACGGTGAGGACGATGGCGCCGTAGCCGGCGCGCTCGGCCCGCTCGACGAAGCTGCGGGCGAGCTCGGGGTCGTTCGGCCAGTAGAGCTGGAACCAGCGCGGCGCCTCGCCGCCGGCCTCGGCGATCTCCTCGAGCGGGAAGTGGGAGGCGGTGCTGGCGATCATCGGCACCCCGACCGCGGCGGCGGCGCGGGCCGTCGCCAGCTCGCCGTCCTCGTGGAGGACCTTTTGCACGCCGATCGGGGCCAGCATCAGCGGCGTCGGCATCTCGGTGCCGAGGACGGTCGTCGAGAGGTCGCGGCTGCTGACGTCGCGCAGCATCCGCGGCACGATCTTGCGACGGGCGAAGGCCTCGCGGTTGGCCGCCATCGTCGCCTCCGAGCCCGCGGCGGCACAGACGTAGCTGGCCGCCTTCGGCTCCATCGCCGCCACCGCCCGCTCCTCCAGCTCGGCGACCGCGACCGGCACCGCCGGAGTCTCGCCGCCGAGGCCGCGGGCGTAGATCTCGCGGTAGTAGTCGGCCGGGTCCGGCATCGGGCGGAGGCTAGATCATCGCCCGCCCACCGGCTCGAACAGCGCCGGCGCCAGCGGTTGCGCCGAGCTGGCGAGGCGCAGGCGCGGCAGGCCGAAGCGGTCCTCGATGCTCGCCAGCAGGGAGTAATGGTCGGCGGGCTGCCGTATTTCCCGGCCGCCGGGGACGTCGGGCCCGACGAGAATGGTGACGATGTGGCCGCCACCGGGGGCGCCGCAACAGCCGACATCGCTGAGGCCCTCGTCGAAGGTGATGACGAGGAGGCCATGCGGCCCGAGCTGGTGGATCACCCGCGGCAGCAGCTTCCACATGTGCCAGTCGACCAGTTCCAGCGTGCAGTCGTGGCCGTCGTAGCAGACGTCGGGGGTGAACCAGCCGAAGGCGGGCAGGCGCTTGCGGTCGAGGTCGGCAAGGAGGCGGGTCGCGGGGACGACCTCGCCGCACCGCCGCGGCAGGGCGGTGATCGAAGGGAAGTAGGCGAACGGGTTGTGCCGTTTCGCCCTAGTGACCAAAGGTGGCGCCGCTGTAGCAAGGTTCCGGCATGGTCTCCATGTAGGCGCGCCAGGAGATGCCGGCGCGGGAGAGCTGGGTGGCCAGGTTCGGGCCGGTGACCACGCAGTCCGTGCAGTCTTCGGTGATGCCGAAGGTGGAGCCGGCGAAGAGGGCGAGGTAGTTGGGCAGCGAGGGATGGCTGACGCCGTAGTAGTTGGTCGCGACCGCGCCCTTCTCGGCCAGGTGCTGGAGATACGGCACTTCCGGGTTCCCCAGGACTTCTTCGTACTCGCGGTTCTCGAGCACGACGAGGAAGAGGCGGGAGGGCTGTGGCGGTGCGGCCGCGGCAGCCGCCGGCGGACCGGTCAGGGCGGCGAGGAGGAGCGCCAGGCAGAGACGAGCGACGATCCGACGAGGATAGTCTGGACCGGCCGATGATCGACTCCCACACCCACCTGTTCCTCTGCGAGGGCGAGGAGGAAGAGCTGGTCGCCGCGGCTGCCGGGGCAGGCGTGGTGCGGATGCTGACTGTGGGGATGAATGCCGAGACGAACGCCGAGGCGGTGGCGAGCACCGAGCGCTACGGCGCGGTCTTCGCGGCGGTCGGGCGCCACCCCAACGAGGCGAGCGGGTTCGACGACGCGGCGGCGGCGGAAATCCGCGAGCTGGGCCGCCACGAGAAGGTGCGGGCGATCGGCGAGACCGGGCTCGACTTCTACCGCGAGCAGGCGAGCCCCGACGACCAGCGGCGCGCCTTCCGCGCCCAGATCGAGATCGCCCGCGAGCTCGGGCTGCCGATCGTGATCCACGCCCGCGATCCGGAGGGGGGGACGGGCGCGATCGACGAGATATTCGCCACCCTCGATGCCCACGCGGGCGAGGCGCCGGTGATCCTCCACTGCTTCTCGGCGCCGCAGCGGGTGGCTGACGCGGCCGAGCGCGGCTGGTACTGCTCCTTCGCCGGCAACGCCACCTACCCGAGCGCGAAGGAGCTGCGCTTCGCGGCGGCGAAGGTGCCGGAGGACCGCATCCTGGTCGAGACCGACGCCCCGTACCTGGCGCCGCAGCCGATGCGCGGCAAGCGCAACGAGCCCGCCTTCGTGGTCGAGACCGCGGCGGCGATCGCCGCCGAGCGCGGTGCCTCCTACGAGGAGCTGGAGCGGACGGTCGAGGCAAACGCGCGGGCGCTGTTCGGCTGGTAGGCAGATGGTCGGTCCCACGACCAGACACACCTGGATGGCGCACCCAGCCGTGGAACCGACCATCTGATGGTCCGGCTCGGGCAAAACTTCCTCGCCGATCCCAACCTGCTCGACGCGATCGTCCGCGACGCCGGGCTGGCCCCGGAGGACGTCGTGCTCGAGGTCGGGGCGGGGGAAGGGGTGCTGACGGGGCGGCTGGCGGCTGCGGCGGCGCACCTGCACACGGTCGAGATCGACCGCTCGCTGGCGCCGGCGCTGGAGCCGGTCGCGGCGCTGCCGAACGTCGAGCTGCACTGGGGCGACGCGATGAAGCTCGACCTCGCCGGGCTACGGCCCGCGCCGACGGCGGTCGTCGCCAACCTGCCCTACTCGGTGGCGACGCCGCTGATCCTGCGCACGATCGAGGAGCTGCCCTCGCTGTGGCGCTGGACGGTGATGGTGCAGCGTGAGATCGCCGACCGCCTGCGCACCGCGCCGGGCAGCCGCACGTATGGCTCCCCGAGCGCAATCGCCCAGCTCGCCTGTGAGGTCGAGCTGGTGCGGGCGGTCGATCCGGCCGTCTTCAGGCCGCGGCCGCGGGTCGAGTCGGCGATCCTGCGGCTGCGGCGGACCGGGCCGGGCGCCGACGCCGCGACCCGCGAGCTGATCCGCGCCGCCTTCGCCCACCGGCGCAAGTCGCTGGCCCGCTCGCTCGAGCACGCATGGCCGGGATCGCTGGCGCCGGCGCGGGCGGCGCTGGCCGAGCTGGGCCTGCCCGAGGACGCGCGGGCCGAGGCGCTGGCGCCGGCGCAATTCGCCGCCCTCTCCGCCAAGCTGCGCGGTAAGTGACGATCCGCAAACCCCCACGCACGCCTGGCGGACCCGGACACTTCGCGGGCGTCGTCCTCAGTCGGCCAAATGGCGCTGCCATTCGGCCTCCCTGCGTCCTACCCCCGCTCGGTCCGGCCCTCGCCAGCCGCACGCGCGAGTTTGCGGATAGTCACTAGCGATGCTCGTCCACGCTCCCGCCAAGCTCAACCTCTGCCTCTACCTGGGCGCGCCGCGCGCGGACGGCCTGCACGAGCTCTGCTCGCTGTTCGAGCCGCTGGCCCTGGCCGACCTGATCGAGGTCTCGCCGGCCGAGAGCGACGAGGTGGTCTGCCCCGGCGTTGAGGGCGAGAACCTGGCGGCGCGCGCGCTGGCGGGCCTGCGCGAGCGCGGCTGGGACCGCGAGCCGCTGCGGATCGAGATCGAGAAGCGGGTGCCGGTCGCGGCCGGGCTCGGCGGCGGCAGCGGCGACGCGGCGGCGGTCCTGAGGCTGGCCGCGGGGGAGGTCGCCGACCTCCCGCAGCTGGCGGCGGAGCTGGGCGCCGACGTCCCCTCGCAGCTGCGCCCGTCGCTGGCGCTGGTGAGGGGGGCTGGCGAGCACGTCGAGCCGCTGCCCGCGCCCGCCGAGCACGCGGCGGTGCTGCTTCCGGGGGGCGGTGGGCTCAGCACGGCGGAGGTCTTCGCCGAGGCCGATCGGCTCGGGCTGGGTCGCCCCGCCGGGGAGCTCGACGAGCTGGCGGTGCGGCTCCGGGAGGCAGCCGGCGCCGGTGCTTCGCCTCTCGCCTACTCCGAGCTGCTCGTCAACGACCTCACCGAGGCGGCGCTCTCCCTGCGCCCGGACATCGGCGAGGCGCTCGAGGCCCTGCGCAGCGCCGGCGCCCCGGTCGCGATCCTCAGCGGCTCCGGCCCGACCGCGGTCGGGCTCTTCCCCGACCTCGCCTCGGCGCGGGCGGCCGCCGGCGCCACCGGGTACGAGGAAGCCATCGTCTGCGCCGCCGGACGCGCGAGACTCGAGCCATGAAGCTGCCCGGGGAGGGAGATGGCGGGGGGCCGGTCACCCGCAAACGGATCGTCCTCGCGATCGTCGCCGTCGCCGTAGCGGTCGGCTACTTCTTCCTCAGCCGCGAGCTCGGCAGCCTCGACCTGCAGAGCCTGCTCGAAGACATCTCCAACACGCTCGGCAGATGGACCTACCTGCTCGTCGGGCTCTTCGCCTTCGCCGAGACCGGGGCCTTCGTCGGCCTGGTGGTGCCGGGCGAGACGGTGATGCTGCTCGGCGGCGCCGTCGCCGGGCAGGGCGCGATCGACATCTACCTGCTGATCGCGGTCGCCTGGTTCTCCGCCTGGCTCGGCGACACGACGAGCTTCTTCCTCGGCCGCAGGCTCGGCCGCAACTTCGTCCTCGACCACGGGCCGAAGGTCGGGATCAGCCACGAGCGCTTCGAGAAGGTCGAGGACTACTTCGGCCGCCACGGCGGCAAGACGATCTTCATCGGCCGCTTCATCAGCCTCGTCCGCGCCTTCGCGCCCTTCATCGCCGGCAGCTCGGGGATGCGCTACCGGGACTTCGTCCCCTACTCGATCCTCGGCACCGGGCTCTGGGCGAGCGCCCACATCCTCGTCGGCTACTTCTTCTCGCGCAGCATCGAGACCGCCGGCAAATACGCGGCCAAAGGGGCGTTCCTGCTGGCGACGCTGATCGTCGTCGTGGTCGCGGTCGTCTGGCTCTACCGCCGCTTCCGGGAGGAGGAGAACCGGGAGAAGGCGGTGCGCTGGATGGAGGGGCACGGGGCGACGCGGTGGCTGGTCGAGCTCGGGCGCAGACCGCAGCTCCGGTTCCTCTGGGACCGGGTGACGCCGGGCGGCACCTTCGGCCTCGACTTCACCTCGCTGATGGCGACGCTCGCGGTCGCCTCCTTCGTCCTCGTCGCCTACGCCGTCGTGGTCGGCGAACACCCCGGGCCGACGCCGGGCGACGAAACCGCGCAGGAAATCGTCGAACAGATCCGCAGCGGCGCCCTCACCGCCGTCGCCAAGGCGATCACCTGGCTCGGCTCCGGCGGCGCCGTCACCGCCCTGGCGGCGCTCTGCGCGGCGCTGCTCGCCTGGCGCCGGCGCTGGACCGAGTTCTGGGTCCTGGTCGCGGGGATGGCGATCAGCCAGACCGGGATCGCCGTCCTCAAGGAAGTGGTCGACCGGCCGCGCCCGATCGGCGGACTGGTCGAAACCACCAGCTCCTCGTACCCGAGCGGCCACGCCGCCCACTCGGTCTTCTACCTCTGGCTGGCGGTCACGATCGTGCTGCGGCTGCGGCCGGGGATGGCGCGCGGCGCGGCGGTGGTCACGGCCGGGTTCGCGCTGACGGCGCTGGTCGGCCTCTCGCGCGTCTACCTCGGCGTCCACTACCTCAGCGACGTAAGCGGCGGCTGGGCCCTCGGCGCCGTCGCCTTCTCGCTTTCGGCGGCGGTGGGGCTGGTCGTCTCGCAAGTGCGCCAGAATCCAGGCCAGTGACCGTTTTCGCGCTGGCGAAAATCGACCACCAGTACCTGCTCTACGCGGTCGCCGCGGCGATCTGCCTGCTCGTCTTCGTGACCCTGATCCTGACCCCGGCGCTGAGCGCCTACGGCCGGATCTGGGAGAAGGCCGCGGCCGGGTTCCTCTCGCTCTTCGTCCTCGCCGCGCTGGTGATCGGCGGGGTCGTCATCGGCCTGGTCGTCGTCTACTACTACACCGACATAGTCAACTTCATCCACGGGTCTTAGCTGCGCGAGTTGTCCCCGGTATGCGGGGAGAACTCGGTTCACAATCGCGTTACGCCGGTCGCAAGGACGGCGGTCGGGATAATGCGCGGATGCAGGCGCAGTCGAAGAAGAGGGCCGAAAGCCCTGCAAACGATGATCGAGCGGGCCTGCTCGACGCGCTCTCCGAGGCGGTCGAGTCCGGCGCCGGGTTGCCCGCGGTCGCCCGGGCGGCGGCGCGGCTGCTCGGTGCGAGCGTTGCGCTGATCGATCGCTCCAGCGCGGTCCTGGCCGTCGCCGGGGCGTCTTCGGACCAGGAGCAGAGGCTGCTCTCCGGCGGCGAGGGAGTGACGCGGGTCGAGCTGCGGGTGGCCGACACCGTCGTCGGCGAGCTGCGCTACCGCGCCAAGGCGGCGCCGGAGCCGGCGATCGCGCGGATGGTGACGACGCTGTTGGCGCTGGAGCTGGAGCGCTCGCGCTCGCCGGAGTGGGAGAGCGAGGAGGCGGCGGGGGCATTCGTCGGGGCCGTGCTGCAGCGGGAAGTGACCGACCGCCGCGACATCGTCGCCCAGGCCTCCGAGCTGGGCGCCGACCTCGAGCGCGGGGCGGGGGTGGTCGTCCTTCGGGCCGTTCCAAGGGCGGCACAGACCGGGGAGTGGAGGGAGCGGGTGCTCGTCCTCGCGCAGCGGGCGCTGCGCTCGCTGGCGCCCGGCTCGCTGGCCGCGAGCGACGGCGGCGAGGTGGCGGCAGAGATCGCCGCGATCGTCCCCGCCGCTGACGACGAGCGCCTGGCCCGCGCCGCCGCCGGCCTCTCGCGCGAGCTCGACGACAGCCTTCCCGGCTTCCACCTGACCACCGGCCGCAGCCGCCGCTGCGCCGACGCGGTCGACCTCTACCGCGCCGGCAGCGAGGCGCACCTGGCCGTCAACGTCGGCGAAGCCGAGGGCCGCTCGCTGCTCGCCTTCGAGGACACCGGCGCCTATCGCCTGCTGCTGCCGGCGATGAGCGAGGACCCCGGCGAGCTCGAACGCTTCTACGCCGAGACGATCCAGCCGCTGGTCGAATACGACGAGCAGTACGAGACCGAGCTGGTGGCGACGGTCGAGGCCTTCCTCGACAACGACGGCAATGTCGCCGCCACCGCCAAGTACCTCTTCACCCACCGCCACACGGTCCGCTACCGCCTGGAGCGCGTCCGCGAGCTCTGCGGTCACGACGTCTCCAGCACCGAAGGCCGCGAGAAGCTCGGCCTCGGCCTCAAAGCGATGCGAGTCCTAGGCATCGCCTCGCCACGCGGGCCGGCGATGGAGCCCGGGGCGAAAGGCGGGAAAGTGGCGCGGGCCACGGAGGAGCAGTGAGCAGCGCTTAAGCTTTGCTGGCCTGAGTTGGGGAGTCGGCTAATGGCAAGCCCCTGGCCTTTGGAGCCAGTTATCCCGGTTCGAGTCCGGGCTCCCCAGTTGCCGTTGCGTAGGAAAACCGAACCTGCAATCGAGCACCTGTGGGGTGCAGGATCGCAGTCTCGCGGGAGTGTCCGCGTAGGGGGTTAGCTTCTTCTCCATGGAGATCGGTGGCGCGTCGCTCGATCCCGAGGTCCGTGAGGGGCTGAGCCGGAGCTGGAAGGCGCTGATGGTGGTCGGCGTCGGGGCGATCGTGCTGGGCTGCATCGCGATCCTGGTGCCGGCGGTGGCCTCGGTGGGGACGGCGATCTTCATCGGCTGGCTGCTCGTGGTGGTCAGCGGAGTTCTGTTCGCGGCGGCCTTCTCGGCGCACTCGGTGGGGACCGTGGCTCTGCGGGTGGTCTGGGCGCTGCTGACGCTGCTGGTCGGGATCTGGCTGATCGTCGAACCGCACAACGGGACGCTGACGCTGACCCTGGTCCTCGGCATCTACTTCCTCTTCATGGGCCTGACCCGGATCACGATCGCCTTCATCGCGCGTGGTGAGCCGAACGCCGGCCTGCTCGGCCTCAGCGGCGTCGCCGGGCTGCTGATCGGCATCCTCGTCCTCGCCAAGTTCCCCAGCTCCGCCGACTGGGCGATCGGCCTTCTGGTCGGGATCGACCTGATCTTCGCCGGCTGGACGCTCACCTCGGTAGCTCTTCTCGGCAGAGACCTCGCGAAGCGCGCCTGAAGCCTCAGCCAAACCCGTTCCTCGCGGTGGGTGGCACGGATTTGGGGGACCATCCTGAGCAGCTACTGCAGCGCAAGGATGGTGGTGCCAAATCCGTGACAGGACCCGCCGCGCCGACACCTATGCCTGATTTCCGCAATACGATTCGCCAGTGACCTCCCCCCTAGTGCTCGTCATGGCGGCGGGCGAGGGGACGCGGATGCGTTCCTCGACGCCGAAGGTGCTCCACCCTGTCTGCGGCCGGCCGATGGTGGCCTGGCCGATCGTCGCCGCGCGCGAAGCCGGCGCCGGGCGGGTGGCCGCGATCGTCTCCCCGGGCCGCGACCTCTCCGCCGGTCTCCCCGAGGGCGTCGAGACCTGCATCCAGCCGCAGGCCGACGGGACCGGCGGTGCGATTCGCGCGGCGCTGCCGCTGGTCGAGGAGGCCGAGACCGTCCTCGTCCTCTCCGGCGACGTCCCCTTGATCTCGGTCGAGACGATCTCGGGGCTGCTGCAGGCCCATGAGGCTTCCCAGGCCGCGGCGACGATGCTGACGATCGAGCTCGACGATCCCGGTGCCTACGGCCGCGTCGTCCGCGACGGCGAAGGCTGGGTGGAGCGGGTGGTCGAGGCCAAAGCCGCCGGGGACGCCGATGCCTCGCAGCTGGCGATCCGCGAGATCAACGCCGGCACCTACGCCTTCGACGCCGCCCCGCTCGCGGCCGCCCTCCAGGAGCTGTCGAACGACAACGCCCAAGGCGAGTACTACCTGCCCGACGTCTTCCCGGTCCTGCGCGAGGCCGGCCACCCGGTCGCCGCCCACCTCGCCGACGACCCGGCGGTGACGATGGGGGTCAACAACCGCGTCGACCTCGCCGCCGTCGAGGCCGAGGGCCGCCGCCGCCTGCTCGAGGCGCACATGCTGGCCGGCGTCACCGTCGTCGACCCCGCCTCGACCTGGATCGACGCCGGGGTCGAGGTCGCCGCCGACGCGCGCATCGAGCCCGGGACCACCCTCCGTGGCGCGACGAAGATCTCCGCGGGCGCCGTCGTCGGCCCGCTTAGCACCCTGATCGACAGCTTGGTCGGCGCCGGCTCCCAGGTCCTCCACTCCTACCTGGTCGAGTGCGACGTCCGCGCGGGCTGCTCGGTCGGCCCCTTCGCCTACCTGCGTCCTGGCGCCGTCCTCGGGGACTCGGCCAAGGCCGGCACCTTCGTCGAGATCAAGAACTCGCACGTGGGCGAGGGCGCTAAGGTCCCGCACCTCGCCTACGTCGGCGACGCCGAGATCGGCCCGGGCAGCAACCTCGGCGCCGGCACGATCACCGCCAACTACGACGGTTTCCGCAAGAACCGCACGGTCATCGGCCGCAACGTCCGCATCGGCGTTGACACGATGCTGATCGCACCTGTAGAAGTCGGCGACTCCGCCTACACTGGGGCCGGCGCAGTGATCAAGGACGACGTGCCCGAGGGCGCCCTGGCCGTGAGCGAGAACGCGCAGAGGAACATCGACGGATACGCCGCTCGCAAGGCGGCCCAAATGCGAGAGGACGAGAGCCCGTGAGCATGATCGAGGAGCGCCCACAAGTGGGAACCGCCATCGACCACGACTACTCGAAGCGGATGATGGTCTTCGGCGGCCGCTGCTCGATGGACCTCGCCGCCAAGGTCGCCGGCAAACTCGAACTCGACCTCGGCCAGGTGACTCTGAAGACCTTCGCCGACGGCGAGGTCTACTGCCGCTACGAGGAGTCGATCCGCGGCGCCGACGTCTTCCTCGTCCAGTCGACCTGCGCGAACGAGCAGGAAGGGATGACCCCCAACGACGCGCTGGTCGAGCTGCTGACGATGATCGACGCCGCCCAGGGCGCCTCCGCGCACCGGATCATCGCCGTCCTCCCCTGGTACGGCTACGCGCGCCAGGACAAGAAGGCGGCGCCGCGCGAGCCGATCACCGCCCGCATCGTCGCCAAGTGCCTGGAGGGCGTCGGCGTCGACCGCGTCCTCACCATGGACCTCCACGCCGGCCAGGTCCAGGGCTTCTTCCACGTCCCGGTCGACCACATGACCGCGATGCCGATGCTGACCCAGTGGTTCATCGACCAGGAAATGACCGAGGAGCTGGTGATCGTCTCCCCGGACGCGGGCCGGGTGAAGACCGCCCGCAACTTCGCCCGCCGGATCGGCACCCAGTGGGCGGTGATGGAGAAGGAGCGCCCGGCCCAAGCGGTGGCCGAGATCGGCTACGTGGTCGGCGACGTCAAGGGCAAGACCGCGGTCCTCGTCGACGACATGATCGCCACCGCCGGCACTCTTTGCGCCGCGGCCCAGACCGTGATCGACGAGGGCGCGGCCAGGGTGATCGCCTGCGCCACCCACGGCGTCTTCTCCGGCCCCGCCTACGAACGGATCGCCGCCTCGGCGATCGAGCGGATCGTCGTCACCGACACCCTGCCGCTCCGGCCCGGCGCCCCCGAGAACATCACCGTGCTCTCGACCGCCAGCACCTTCGCCGACTCGATTCGCCGCATCTTCACCGACGACTCGGTCTCCGAGATCTTCGCCGGCGAGAACCAGCTGTTCTGAGCGCCCTGGCCGGCGAGCCCCGTAAGCTGCGCCTGGTCGGCCACAAGGGGGCCGACCTGATCGCGCCCGGGAACACGGTCGAGAGCTTCCGCGCCGCCGTGGAGGCGGGTGTGGACACGATCGAGCTCGACGTGCTCTGGCTGGCGGACGCGCACCTGCCGCTGGAGCAGCGCCACCCGCTGGTGATCGCCCACGACTGGGAGGACGCGGCGCGGCGGACGCCGCTGAAGCTGACCGAGGCGCTCGACGCCTTCCTCGAGCCGCCTCTCGACCGGGTCGAGATCGACCTCGACGTGAAGCTGCCCGGGAGGGAGGAGGAGCTGGTCGACGCCCTGCGCGAGCGCGGCCTGACCGAGCGGGCGATGATCTCGACGATGGAGATGCACACGCTCAAACGCGTCCTCGAGCTGGCGCCGGAGCTGCGCCGCGGCTGGACCTATCCCAAAGTCACCAAGGACTGGACCTCGAAGCGCTGGGCGAAGCTGCCGATGGCGGCCGCCCTGATCGGGATGCGCAGCCGTCTACCCGGGCTCGCCGCCGAGAAGCTGCCGCAGTTCAACGTCGCGGCGATGTGGGTCTACCACCCGCTCGTCAGCTCCCGCCTCGCCCGCATCTGCGACCTCGCCGGCGTCGAGCTGATCGCCTGGACCGTCGATGACCGCCGGCGCATTGAGCAGCTGGTCGACGCCGGAGTCCACGGCATCTGCTCGAACGACCCGCGCCTCTTCGCGCAGCTCCGAAGTTGACCTCCCTATAGCGAGGCGAAGTTCGGAGTCGCGTCGTCTAAACGGTGCCCGGCGTGGCCCCGGGAGGGCTCTTCATGCGGCCGCGGCCTTTGGTCTTGACCGCCGACTCCAGCTCCTCGGCGGTGAAGCCGCCGACGGGCGTGCCGTCTAGGGCGTAGCGGTAGAGGGCGACGCCGAAGATGCCGCTGAGCGCCTTCGAGACGAGCAGCGAGATCGCAAACAGGAGGGCGCCGATGACCACCAGCAGCGCCCCGAGGAAGGGGGCCGAGGCCCAGACGGCGAGGCCGGCCACGATCAGGGCGATCGCCGGCAGCATCCCGAAGAGGAAGACGGCGGCGCCGATCGCGATGTTGCCGGTGATCTGCTGGCCCCAGCGCTGACGGAACATCGAGGCCGAGCGCTTGATCGTCTCGAACGGCCCGGTGCCCTCGATCGCGATCACCGGCACCGCCAGGAAGGTGACCAGCGACCAGGCCATCCCGACCAGCCGCGCCGCGATCTGGCCGCCGATCCCGCCCTGGTTCTCGAGCACGCCCATCACCGCGCTGATCGCGGTCGAGACCGCGGCCCAGCCGCAGATCTGGGCGAAGCGACTGCGCGCCACGGCGAGCCCGTCGCTGACCGTTGCCTGCTCTCCCCGAAAGATCATGTCCGCACAGGCCGCCAGCCCGACGCTGAAGTAGAAGCCGACGACGCTGAGCGCGTAGACGCCGATCACGACCAGCGGGATCGCCCCTGCCAGGGTGTCCTTGTCGAACAGGTAGAGGCCCGGGCCGAGGAAGACGACTGCCGGCACGATCGTCGCCAGCGCGCCGTAGAGCGGGAAGCGGATCAGCTCCCGGTGCTCGTTCAGCAGCGCCCAGCTCTTCTTCGTTAAACCCCAGCCGCGCTTGATCCGGCTCATGTCTCTCCCTTGATTGTGTAGTGGACTTCGGGGACGGGCTACGGCGAGCTTCGCCGACTCAAAGGGTTTCGGCAAGGCCCGGCGTGCGCTTTACGCCCCGCTCCTCGAAGTAGTCCCACTCCTGAGCGCCGAGCTCGGTCGCCGGCGGGTCGGCGTAGACCCACTCGCGGAAGATGCGGTGCCAGTTGCGCTTCGCCCGCAGCTGGCCGAGCACGGCGACGACGCCGATTTCCATCCGTCGTCCCATCAGCTCCTCGGCCGGGATCGACTCGCGCCGCATCAGGTCGAAGTACTCCGAGCGCGGGTCGTTGGTCGACTCGATGATCTTCATCACGCGCTCGCCGGTGATCTCGATCTCGCGGTCCTCGATGTACCAGCCGCCGACCGCGCCCATGTGCTCCAGCAGCCGCTCGGCGTCGAGCTTGGAGGGGTTCTTGACGAAGCCGAGGTCGTGCAGCGCCTGGCGGAACGCCTCGGGGTCGTTGCGGGAGGCGGCGTCGAAGGCGCGCTGCTCGAGCAGCAGCTGCTCGCGGTCGACCTTCTTCGTCATCCCGAAGTCGAGGAAGGCGACGCGCCCGTCGGCCATCAGCAGGTAGTTGCCGGGGTGGGGGTCGGCGTTGAAGTGCTGCAGGTGGAACATCGAGCCGAGGCTGCCGCGGAAGACGATCTCGCCGAAGCGGCTGCGCTCCTCGTGCGGCAGCTGCTTGATCTCCTCGAAGCCGATCCCTTCGACGAACTCGGTCACCAGGACCCGCCGCCGCGAGAGCCGGGTGACGACTTCCGGCACGTAGATGAAGGGGTGTTCGCGGTAGGCGCGGGAGAACGTGCGCTGGTTCTGGGCCTCGTACTCGTAGTCGAGCTCCTCCATCACCCGCTCGCGGATCTCCTCGGCGATCGCCTTCGCGTCGAGCCCGGGGGCGAGCACCCGCGCCAGCCGCACGATCGTGCCCGCGTTGCGGAGGTCGGCGTCGAGGGCCTCGGCGATCCCCGGGTACTGGATCTTCACCGCGACCCGGCGGCCGTCGAGCAGCTCGGCGCGGTGGACCTGGCCGATCGAGGCCGCCGCGAACGCCTCCTGCTCGAACTCGGCGAAGAGCTCGGAGAGCGGTTCGTCTTCGTACTCCTCCTCGAGCACCTTGACGACCTTCTCCCAGGGCATCGCCGGCGCGTCGGTGCGCAGTTTCGCCAGCTGCTCCTGGTAGATCTCGCGGTACTCCTCGGGGATGAATTCGGTGTCGATGAAGGAGGCGAACTGGCCGAGCTTCATCGCCGCGCCCTTCATCTGGCCGAGGGCGCCGACCATCTTCATCGCCGTCTCCAGGTGGCGCTGCTCCAGCCGCTCCTTGCCCTCCTCCTCGGAGCGGGCGACGTTCGCGGCCTTCGTGCCCGCGTAACGCGCCCCCTGCGCGCCGATGATCGACCCCAGTTTCGCCGACCGGCGAAAGCGTCCCTTGGGGATCTTGGCTTC
>DASTAR010000129.1:0-8813 GCA_035712505.1 Solirubrobacterales bacterium | reverse complement strand
GGTGAGGAAGGCGACGTAACCGTAGAGGCGGGCGTAGAAGCCGTTGACGAAGGTGAGCGCGGTGTTGATCCCCTCCGGCTGGTAGCCGCGGAAGACGATCGTCACCCAGGCGATCACGGCGATCCACAGGTGCATGTAGTTGACCGCGTAGGAGACCAGCAGCATCGGTAGCGCCAGGATCAGCCGGAAGAGCGCCTTGAGGCGGCTCTGCCGCTCGGCCCGGGGGGCGACGTCGACCCGGATCGGGTAGCCCGGATCGTCGGCGAGGCCGAAGGGCGGCCATTCGTCGGTCTGCAGGTAGAGCCAGGCGCCGAACCGCACGCCGAACCTCACCACGCCCGAGTTGAACTCGTAGAGCCATTCGGGATAGCGCCCGAGGACGATGATCGAGATCCAGGCGAAGAAGTGGGTGAAGACGAACAGCAGGCCCCAGAAGAGGGCGACGATCATCCACGGAATCGCCAGGATCGGCCGGAAGAAGGTGGTCCAACGGTTCGGAGCGGGATTGAAATCCGCTTCGTAGGTGACTGGGTACATCGCTCTCCCCTCTCGGTAGACGTGCGTCAAACCGCACTGCCGAGCCTAACCCGAGCCCCGGCGTCGCCCAAGGGCCTTGGTCAATAACCTGTCTCGCCGGATGGCGCCCGAGACGACCCTGCAGATTCCCGCCGAGATCAAGCCGGCCGACGGCCGGTTCGGCTGCGGCCCCTCGAAGGTCCGCCCGGAGGCCCTCGCCCGCCTGGCTGAGCGCTCGGACCTGATGGGAACCTCGCACCGCCAGGCACCGGTCCGGGACCTCGTGCGGGAGGTGCGGACCGGGCTCGGCGAGCTGTTCTCGCTGCCCGACGGCTATGAGATCGCCCTCGGCAACGGCGGCACCACCGCCTTCTGGGAGGCGGCGACTGCCTGGCTCGTGCGCGAGCGGGCGCTGCACCTCGCCTACGGCGAGTTCTCGAGCAAGTTCGCCAAGTCGACCGCCGCCGCTCCCTTCCTGCAGGACCCGATCGTGGTCGAGGCCGAGCCGGGCGACGCGCCCGAGCCGACCGCCGACGCCGCGGCCGACGTCATCGCCTGGGCCCACAACGAGACCTCGACCGGGGTGATGGTCCCCGTGCAGCGGCCCCAGGGGGCGGCCGAGGCGCTGGTCCTGATCGACGCCACCTCCGGCGCCGGCGGCCTCCCGGTCGACCTCACCCAGTGCGATGCCTACTACTTTGCCCCGCAGAAGGGGTTCGCCGCCGACGGCGGCCTCTGGCTCGCCGTCCTCAGCCCGACGGCGATCGCCCGGATCGAAGAGCTCGACGGCGCCGGCGACCGCTGGCAGCCCGCCTTCCTCTCGCTGCAGACGGCGCTCGACAACTCGCGCAAGGAGCAGACCTACAACACGCCCGCCCTGGCCACCCTGCTGCTGCTGGGCGAGCAGGTGCAGTGGATGCTCGAGCTCGGCGGGCTCTCCGGTTGCGTCGAGCGCACCTCCGACAGCTCCGGCCGCCTCTACGGCTGGGCCGAGCGCAGCGATTGCGCCAGCCCCTTCGTGTCCGACCCGGCGAAACGCTCGCTGGTCGTCGGCACGATCGACTTCGACGACTCGGTCGACGCGGCGGCGCTGGCGCAGGCGCTGCGCGCCAACGGGATCGTCGACGTCGAGCCGTACCGCAAGCTGGGCCGCAACCAGCTGCGGATCGGGATGTTCCCGGCCATCGACCCCGACGATGTGGAGGCGCTGACCGCCTGCATCGACTGGGTCGTCGAGAACGTCGACGGGGTGCGCGCCTGATGAAGGTCCTCGTCAAGGAGAAGATCGCCGACAGCGGTGTCGACCTGCTGCGCTCGCAGTTCGAGGTCGATCTCGGGCTGGAGATGTCAGCCGAGGAGCTGCGCGACAAGATTTCCCGATACGACGCGATCCTGATCCGCTCGGCGACGAAGCTGACGTCGGAGCTGATCGAGCGCGCCGACAACCTCAAGGTGATCGGCCGCGCCGGAACCGGCGTCGACAACGTCGATATCTCGGCCGCGACCCGCCGCGGGATCATCGTCGCCAACGCGCCGGAATCGAACTCGGTCGCCGCCGCCGAGCACACGCTGGCGTTGGCGCTCGCCCTCTTTCGCAACGTCCCGCAGGCGCACGAATCGCTCGTCGCCGGCCGCTGGGACCGGGCCAAGTTCAAGGGCTCGGAGCTCTACGGCAAGACGCTCGGGGTGATCGGCTTCGGCCGCATCGGCCAGCTCGTCGCCAAGCGCGCCCAGAGCTTCGAGATGGAGGTCGTCGCCTTCGACAAGTTCGTCTCCGCCGAGCGTTTCCGCGACCTCGGCGTCGAGGGGCTGGATGCGATCGAGGAGGTGCTCGGCCGCGCCGACCTCGTCACCCTGCACACGCCGAAGACGCCGGAGACGATCAGGATGATCAACGCCGGGACGATCGCGGCGATGAAGGACGGCGCCCGCCTCGTCAACTGCGCCCGCGGCGAGCTGGTCGACCTCGACGCGCTCCTGGCCGGCCTGGAGTCCGGCAAGCTCGGCGGCGCCGCGCTGGACGTCTTTCCCGAGGAGCCGTTCACCGAGCACCCGATCTTCTCCCGCGGCGACGTCGTCGTCACCCCCCACCTCGGCGCCTCGACCGCGGAGGCGCAGGACCGCGCCGGCGTCGTCACCGCCGAGCAGGTGACCGCGGCGCTGACCGGCGGCGTCGTCACCAACGCGGTCAACATCGCCGCCGTGCGGCCCGAGGCGATGGAAGCGCTGGCGCCCTTCGTCCCGCTCTGCGAAAAGCTCGGCCGCCTCGCCCAGGGCCTCGGCAACGGATCGGTCGAGCGGGTCGGCGCCGAGTTCCGCGGCCGCATCGCCTCTCATGACACGCGCCTGCTCGGGATCGCCGTGCTCGCCGGCATCCTCTCCGGCCACACCGAGGAGCCGGTCAACCTCGTCAACGCGCCGCAGATGGCAGAGGAGCGGGGGATCGAGTTGACCGCGACCACCGACGCCGGCGCCGAGGACTTCACCGAGCTGGTCCGCGTCCGCGTCACCACCGCCGACGGCGACGTCGAGGTCGCCGGCACCAGCGTCGGCCCGCGCAACGAGCCGTATCTGGTCTCAGCCTGGGGCGAGAGCTTCTACCTGCCCTTCGCCGAGCACATCACCGTCTTCCGGTACGCCGACCAGCCGGGGATGATCGGCCGCGTCGGCACCCTCTTCGGCGAAGAGGGCGTCAACATCGTCTCCGCCGCCGTCGGGGCGGAAAGCGGGGGAGAGCGCGCGGTGATGGCGCTGACGACGGACGCGCCGGTCCGAGCGGAGACGATCGAGAAGATCCTCGCCCTCGAGGGCTTCGCCAGCGGCCGCTCGGTCGATCTCTGAAGATTTACGCCTTCCGCAAGCCAGGCCGCAACGACTGGCGAAACCGACTGTTCGTATGGGAGGGTCCGTCGCGACCCTGTTGGAACAGATGAAGAAGTCGATCCTCATCGCCTTGACGCTGTTCGCGGCCCTGCTCGCGCCGCCGGCCCATGCCGAAGGCGGTCCGCTGACGCTGCTGCTCACGGGCACTTCGAATAACGACGTATTTCGCATCGATCTGAGCCCCGACGGGCGGGAATACCGGATCTTCTCGCAGGCGATGCTGGAAGCCGGCGGCGACGTCTGCCGGCATCCGGAAGAACGGATGAACGAACTCGCCTGCGATGCCCCCTCGATCGCCGGGTTCGAAGTCAACGTCCTCGGCGGCGACGACACGGTGATCCTCAGCTCCGACATCCCGATCCCGGCGACGCTGCGAGGTGGTCCGGGCCGCGACCAGCTGAAAGGCGGCAGCGCCGCCGACAAGATCATCGGAGGCTCGGACGACGACATCCTCATCGGCCGGCGGGGCGATGACCTCCTGCTCGGCGGGCGCGGCGATGATCGCCTGGTCGGCGGGCAGGGGAACGATCGATTGCAGGGCGGCTTCGGCACGGATCGACTGATCGGCGGACCCGGCCAGAACTCGCTGGTTCAGTAGGAGGCCGCTCAGGCCGCTTCGCGCGCCGGCTCGCCCCGGCCGAACGTCCGGCCGCCGACGAAGGCGATCGCGATCAGCAGCCCGATCACCGCCAGCGCCGCATCGAGGCGCATCGCTGCCTGGATGCCGTCGACGAAGGGTGGGATCGCCGAGGAGAAGACGGTCGTCGTCAGGCCCAGCCCGATCGAGCCGCCGGCGATCTGGAACATGTAGACGATGCCGCCCGCGAGGCTGGTCTGCGATTCGTCGACCGAGGTGACGCCCGCCGTGGTCGCGGTCGGGACGAAGCTGCCGGCGCCGATCCCGAGCACGATCATCCCCGGGACCAGGGCGCCGTAGCCGGAGCCTTCGTCGAGCAGGGAGAAGAGGATCGGCCCGAGGGCGATCAGGGCGGCGCCGATCACCGCGAGCCTCTTGGCGCCGAGGCGGTCGTAGAGCGGTCCCGCGGCGAAGGAGGCCAGCGCGAAGACGGCGAGGAAGGGCAACATGCCCACGCCGGCTTCCAGCGCCGAATAGCCGAGCTGTTTCTGCATGAACTGCGGCAGGTAGAGGAGGGCGGCGAAGAAGGTCGCCGCCATGAAGAGGACGGCGATGCAGGAGGCGGTGAAGTTCTCGGTGCGGACTACCTGGCGGGGGATCAATGCGTGTTCGCCGGCACGGCGCTCGATCGGGACGAAGGCGACGATTCCGATCACCGCTACCGCGAACAGCGCGATCACCCGCGGATCGCCCCAGCCCCAGTCGTCGACCTGGTCGAGGGCGACAAGCAGGGAGACGAGCCCGACCGAGAGGGCCGTGATCCCCGGGTAGTCGATCCGGTGGTCCCTGTTCTCCGGCTCGTTGACGTGCACCAGCAGGTAGGTGACCCCGACCGCGAAGGCGGCGATCGGGACGTTGAGGAAGAAGATCCAGCGCCAGGAGAGCTCCTGGGTGAGGACGCCGCCCAGCAGTGGCCCGACCGCGTTGCCGATGCCGGCGGCGCCGATGATGATCCCGCCGGCCAGACCCGCCTTCTCTTCGGGGAGGATCTCGTAGGTCATCCCGAGGATGGCCGGCCACATCAGCGCCCCGCCGATCCCCATCAGGGTGCGGGCGGCGATCAGCGCCGTCTCGGTCGGTGCGACGCCGCCGAGCGCCGACATCGTCGCGAAGATCGCGCTGCCGACGAAGAAGGCGTTGCGGCGCCCGAACATGTCGGCGAGCCGGCCGCCGGTGACGATCATCACCCCGAAGGTCAGGGCGTAGGCGTTGATCACCCACTGGATCGTGTTGATGTTGGTGTGGAAGTCGCCCTCCATCGTCGGCAGGGCGACGTTGACGGCGGTGAAGTCGTTGGCGATCACGACCACTGCGGCGCCCATCGCGAAGAGGGCGAGCCAGTTGGGGCGCTGCTGGCTGGTGGCTCCCGGGGTTGCGATTGGCGCAGCCTACGCTAAGGTTCGGAACCGAATGAGCCGTCGCTTCGACAGCCTCGCGCTACTCCTTCTCCTCCCCCCTCGGGGGGAATAGCGCTGGGCGGCGCGATAGCCGCGAGAGACAAAGGCCATTCGATTCAGAGAGAGAAGGAGAGGTCCACAATGAGTTCCGGACCGCAGACCGAGGGACATACCGACGCCAACCGCGTCCACATCTTCGACACGACGCTGCGCGACGGCGAGCAGTCGCCGGGCATATCCCTGAACACGGCCGAGAAGGTCGAGATCGCCCAGCAGCTCGCCCGCCTGGGGGTCGACGTGATCGAGGCCGGCTTCCCGATCACCTCGCCCGGCGACTTCGAGGCGGTGCAGGAGATCTCGCGCAAGGTCGAGGGACCGGTGGTCTGCGGCCTCGCCCGCACCCACAAGGCCGACATCGACGCCGCCTGGGGGGCGGTGAAGGAGGCGGCGCGGCCGCGCATCCACACCTTCATCTCGACCTCCGACATCCACATCGAGCACCAGCTGAAAACCGACCGCGAGGACGTCAAGGGCCAGGCCCGGGCGGCCGTGGCGCTGGCCAGGAGCTACTGCGAGGACGTCGAGTTCTCGCCGATGGACGCGACCCGCGCCGACATCGAGTTCACCGCCGAAGTCTGCGCGATCGCCGTCGAGGAGGGCGCGACCACGATCAACATTCCCGACACCGTCGGTTACACGACCCCGGAGGAGTACGCCGACTACTTCCGGCGCCTGTACGAGCTGGTGCCGGCGTTGCGCGAGGTCGAGACCTCGGTCCACTGCCACGACGACCTGGGGATGGCTGTCGCCAACTCCTACGCCGGCCTGCTGGCGGGGGCGCGGCAGGTCGAGTGCGCCGTCAACGGGATCGGCGAGCGGGCCGGCAACTGCTCGCTGGAGGAGATCGCGATGCTGATCGGCGTTCGCGAGGACGTGCACGGCCTCTGGACCGGAATCAACACGCGGGAGATCGCCCGCACCAGCCGCATGGTCAGCCGCCTGACCGGCTACCCGGTGCAGCCGAACAAGGCCGTGGTCGGCCGCAACGCGTTCGCCCACGAGTCCGGGATCCACCAGGACGGCGTCCTCAAGGAGCGCAGCACCTACGAGATCATGGACGCGACCGAGGTCGGCCTGGAGTCGAACTCGATCGTGCTGGGGAAGCACTCGGGCCGCCACGCTCTGAAGGACGCGCTGGAGCAGCTGGGCTTCAAGGTCGAGGGCCAGGCCCTGAACAACGCCTTCAAGGCGTTCAAGGAGGTCGCCGACCGCAAGAAGCAGGTGACCGCACTCGACCTGGAGGCGATCGTCTCCGACGAGATGCGCGAGCGCTCCGACGCCCACGAGCTTGCCTGGTTCGAAGTCGAGGCGGGGACCCGCAAGCCGCCGGTGGCGAAGGTCGCCGTCACCAAGCCCTCGGGCGAGGAGTCGGTCGGTGAAGCCAGCGGCGACGGGCCCGTCGACGCGATCTTCCACGCGATCCAGGACGCCCTGGACACCGAATGCGAGCTGGTCGAGTACAAGGTCGAGGCGGTGACCGGGGGAGAGGATGCCCTGGGCGAAGTGGCGGTGCAGCTGCGGGCCGCGGGCCGGTTGGCTACGGGCCAAGGTGTGGCCACGGACATCCTCGAGGCCTCCGCGCGCGCGTACGTGAGGGCGATCTCCAACGCCCTGGAAGGCGCGGCGACGCGCGAGGCCGAGGCAGCGACCGCCGAGGCCGCGGTGGAACGGACGCCTGGGCCTTAGGGCTCGGGGTTTGCGGGCAGTCCTAGAAGCAGGGAAGACCCCGGACCGCATCAACCTCCCTTTCGGTGAGGAGGTTGATGTGGTCCCAAGGGCGGGGTGAGAAGTAACGCTTTCGGCACACAGACGCCCCCGAAATGCCACAAACCGCGCGCCACCCGCGCGCTTTTGCTCGGCACGATGGCCAGGTGCCTCCCGAGTCTGTGAAAACCCTTGTAGAGCACGGGTTTTCACGGACTCGCGGAAACGATCGAGAGATCGCAGAGCTAGCCGGCCGTCAGCACGGAGTCGTGGTGCGGCGACAGCTGATGGAAAAGGGATGGACTGAAGGGGAGATCGAATGGCGAGTCCACGCCAAGCGGCTCCATCGGTTGTATGCCGGCGTCTATTCGCTGGTGCCGAGGGAGCTGATCTCTCATCGAGGATGGTGGATGGTAGCCGTGCTCGCCTCAGGACCAGATGCGATGCTGAGCCACCAGACCGCCGCGGCTCTATGGGGCATTCGGGGGTACTCGGGCGGGGCGATCCACGTGACCGTCGCGCACAAGAGTACTTCCACGAAGCGGATTCGCAGGCACTTTTCCGTAGTGCCCGCGGACGAGCGGGCGGTTCATGAAGGGATTCCGGTGACCTCGGTGCATCGAGTGATGTTCGACCTCGCCCCCACCGCCTCGGTCGATGACGTCGTGGCAATGATCAAGGAGGCTGAATACCTGAACCGCTTCGACCGGCTCTCGCTCCCAGACCTCTTGGAGCGCTATCCGCGGAAGCGGGGCTCCCGGAAAGTGCGCTTCGCCCTTGACCGCATCACCGAAGAGCCGTCGGGTCGCAAGCGCTCGAAACTCGAGGAACGATTCGCTCCCTTCCTTCGCCAGCACCACCTACCCCTACCCCGCTTCAACGATTGGATCTTCCTCGGCGCTAAGCGCTACCGCGTGGATTGTCACTGGCCCGACATCCGCCTGATCGTCGAGCTCGACGGCTGGGAGGGACAC
Source organism: Solirubrobacterales bacterium (assembly GCA_035712505.1). Lineage (GTDB taxonomy): Bacteria > Actinomycetota > Thermoleophilia > Solirubrobacterales > 70-9 > VAYN01. Next base: position 642 of record DASTAR010000129.1, on the reverse strand, counting down.
CGCACGCGCTCGGCGTTCCGGGACGACCGCGAGCGCGACCGAAGGCTCACCGCCGCCGGCTACACGATCACCCGCCTGACCTGGAACCAGCTGGATGACGAACCCGGCGAAATCGCCTCCGATCTTCGACGGTTGCTCCTTGGAGATAGATAAAGAAAAAAGAGAGCAACAACCGCTTCACCGGGGCCGCACCCACCTCTACCTGCCGAAGTGGAGGTGGGAGCAGCCCCGCTGGAGCCGACCGTATTTCGGCTATACAAACGTCCGTGATAACGTACAACGAATGACCCCCACGATGACTAAGGCGGCTAGGGACACCAACTCGCCCCCCAACGGGGCCTCCGACCCCGCAACCTCCATCGGCCCGCGCATCCGGGTCCTGCGGGACGCCATGGGCTTCTCCCTGCGCGACCTCGCCGAGCGCTCCGGGGTCTCGGCGCCGATGCTCTCGCAGGTCGAGCGTGGGGAGACCTCCCCGACCCTCGCGGTCGCCGGGAAGATCGCCGCGGGTTTGGAGCTGACGCTTTCGCAGCTGCTGCGCCTCGACGAGGGTCAGCACGTCGTCGTCAGCCGCGCCGCCGGGCGCCGCCGCTCCGAGCGCGGCGGGCACCGCTTCGAGGAGCTGACGCCGCCGCTGCCGGG
>DASTAR010000128.1:0-3611 GCA_035712505.1 Solirubrobacterales bacterium | reverse complement strand
CAGCTCGGCCGGTGGGTCTCCCAGTCGCCGCCCGGATAGACGAGCACCGGCGCTCCGGCCGCGAGCGCCTTCTCGGCGTGCTCGTGGGAGGCGCTCAGGGTCCCGGACTTGCGCAGCATCGTGCCGGCCAGCGGCCAGCCCATCGCCAGGTTGTGGGCGAGCTGGTGGAAGGGGCGCTCGACCCCGAAGTGGGTCGAGAAGGCGAGCGAGAAGATGAAGGTGTCGACGATGACGTTGCCGCCCGAGTGGTTGCCGACCAGCAGCACCGGCCGGTCGGCGGGGACGCGGGCGAGGTCGCGCACCTGGGCGCGGAAGTAGAAGGTCGAGAGCAGCCAGAGCAGCGGCAGGTTCTGGCGGATGAAGTCGGGATCGCGATCCTCGAGGGCGCCGCTGCGCCCGGCGGTGACCCGCTCGCCCAGGTAACGGAAGGCGGCGGTGGGTATCGCTTCGCCGATCACGGGACTACGCCGCGGCGTCGCGGGCCTGCTCGAAGATCTCCAGCCACTCGTCGAGGCTGAAGTCAGCCGGCTCGGTCTCTTCGAGGAACTGTTCGAGAACGGTGACGAAGCGCAGCGGGGTCTCGATCTGGGGCATGTGACCGACCCCGTCGAAGATCTCCAGGCGGCTGCCGGGAATGTTGTCATGGGCGTCTTCGCCGTGGCGGACGGGGATGATCGGGTCCTCGGCGCCCCAGATGATCAGCACCGGCATCGCCTCGGCGAGGTAGAGGCGGTCGCTGGCGTCGACGCGCTGGCCGCCGGTGCCGAGGACGGCGCGGACCGTGCAGAGGAAGGCGGTCCGCCGCACCGGGTCGGTGAGGGTGCCGTAGCCACGGATCACCTCGTGCAGGTCGGCGCTCGGGCGCAGCCCGATCATCGAGAGAGCGCGAGCCAGCGGCGGCACGATCCTCTGCCCGATCGCCGCCGTGGCGTTGATGAAGAGGTCGGCGCCGGGCAGGGTCGCGGCCCGCAGCAGCGGGCTCACCTCGGGCCCGAGGCCGCCGCTGGAGACGAGCACCAGGCGCTCGACCATCTCCGGGAACTGGTAGGCGAACTGCATCGCAATCCCGCCCCCCAGAGAGTGGCCGACCACCGTGGCCCGCTTGTGTTCGAGGGCGAAGAGGAGGTCGCGGAGGCCGGCGGCGAAGGCGCCGATCGAGTAGTCGCCGCCGCCGGGGCCGGAGGCGCCGTGCCCCGGCAGGTCGGGGGCGATCACCTTGTGGTGGCGCGAGAGCGGCTCGACCACTTCCTGCCAGTTCTCGAAGGTCCCGCCGATGCCGTGGATCAGCAGCAGCACGGGACCTTCGCCGGCCTCGGCGTAGGTCACCGAGCGCCCGTGCAGGACCTCCGATTTGACCTCCAGCAGGCTCACTTCCCCTTGCTCGGCCCCTTCAGCGCCTCGCCGGCGCTGTGGACGACGCTGGTGAGGAAGTCGTACTCGGTCTTGACCAGCTTCTGCGACATCTGCAGCGCCGAGTCGATGATCTCTTGCCGTTTCGAAGGCGTATCGCCGTGGTCAGGCAGCGCCTCGTCAACGGATTCCATGAAGCCTCGCACCGCCTCGATCGCGGTCCGCTGACTTTCCTTCACCTGCTCGAGCACCTGCTCGGAGAGCTCGGTGCCTTTCTCGATCGTGCCGCGATCGGTTGCTTTGGGCTTGGTTGCGGTTGCCATGGGTCCTCCCGCTGGTTGATGGCGTGATGTGCCATCAAGCTATGTCGAGGTCTCAGCGGCGCCATCGGGAGAAGACCGCGCGGCGCAAGTGGTTTATCCCGCGCGGCCGCAGCAGCCTGCTCGCCCTGCCGACCGCGCCGCCGAGGCCGCCGCCGATCCCGCAGGCGACCGCTCCGGCAGAGTCGGGCAGGGCGAGGCGGCCGATCTTCTTGACCACGCTGCCGAACTGGCGGTGGAGCGGCCCGACGTTGTAGGGGAGGCCGTAGCGTTCGCAGATCTCCCGCACCTCGACCGAGATCTCCGTGTAGCGGTTGGCGGGGAGGTCGGGGAAGAGGTGGTGCTCGATCTGGAAGCTGAGGTTGCCGGAGAGGATGTGAAAGAGCCGGCCGCCGCTGAGGTTGGCCGAGCCGAGCAGCTGGCGGTGGTACCACTGGCCGCGGGTCTCGTTCGCAGCCTCGGCCTCGTCGAACTCGTGCGTCCCTTCCGGGAAGTGGCCGCAGAAGATGATCGTGAAGGCCCAGAGGTTGCGGACGATGTTGGCGGTCGCGTTGCCGGTGAGCGGGAAGGCGAACAGCGGCCCCGACAGGGCGGGGAAGAGGACATAGTCCTTCAGGGCCTGGCCGCGGACCTTGGCACCGATCCCCTGCAGCAGCTCGCGCTTGTCGGCGAGGGCGATCTCGCCTTCGGCGATCCGCTCGACTTCGAGGTCGTGCAGCGCCACCCCGTACTCGAAGAAGGTCGCCAGCAGCGCCGCCCAGAGCGGGTTGCCGAGGTAGTAGGGCTTCCACGGCTGCTCCTCGCTCATCCGCAGCACCCCATAGCCGATGTCGCGGTCCTTGCCGACGATGTTGGTGTGGGTGTGGTGCTTGTAGTTGTGGGAGTGGCGCCACTGATCGGCGGGGCAGGCGGTGTCCCACTCGAACTGCTTGCCCGAGAGCTTCGGGTCGTTCATCCACTCGTACTGGCCGTGCATCACGTTGTGGCCGATCTCCATGTTGTCGAGGATCTTGGAGAGCGAGAGGGCGGCGGTCCCGGCGAGCCAGAAAGGCGGGACGACGCCGGCCCAGAGCAGGCCGCGGCCGGCCACCTCGAGGCCGCGCTGGGCGCGGACGATGCCGCGGATGTAGTCGGCGTCGCGCTGGCCGCGGTCGGCGAGGACGCGCCGGCGGATCGCGTCCAGCTCGTCCCCGAGCTGCTCGAACTGCTCCGGCGTCAGCCCGTACGGGTTGGTGGTGAGGCCCTCGGCGGCGGTCAGCGAGGGCGGCGGAGCGGTCTTGACGGCAGTGGTCATGCGGTTCCTTTCCGAAGGTTCAGAGCTCGAGGGTGAGGTCGCCGAGCGGGGCGGAGACGCAGAGCTGGATCTCCTCGCCCGGGGCGGAGGAGACCTCCCCGGTGACGAGGTTGCGGTGGGTGCCGGCGCGCTTGCGGCAGGTGCAGGTGTGGCAGATGCCCATCCGGCAGCCGAAGGCGGGGCGCAGGCCGGCGGCCTCGGCCTGGACCAACAGCGGCTCGCCGCTGTTGGCCACCTCGACCCCGGAGCCGGCGAAGCGGACCTGCCCCTCGTCGGCCGCGCCGACCGGGACGAAGCTGGGCGGGACGAAGCTCTCGACGTGGAGCCGGTGCTCGAGCCCGTTGGCCCAGGTGCCGCGGACGGCGTCGAGCAGGGCCGGAGGACCGCAGGCGAAGGTCTCGGCTGCGGTGAAGTCGGGCTCGGACTGGGGGAGATGGGTCGGGCTGAAGTGCCCGTCGAGCTCGCCGGTACCGGGGGCGCGGGTGTAGGAGCGGAGCAACTGGAAGTTCGGGTGGGCCGCGGCGAGGCGCTCGAGCTCGGGGCGGTAGATGGAGCGCTCCGCATCGGGCGAGTAGTAGAGGAGCGCGACCGGGCGCTCGTAGCCCTCGACGAGGAGAGTGCGGAGGATCGCCATCAGCGGCGTGATG
>DASTAR010000127.1:0-2102 GCA_035712505.1 Solirubrobacterales bacterium | reverse complement strand
GAACCTCACCACGCGGGAGCCCGACCTGGATCAGCTCGCCGTGGCGATCGCCTCGCTGAACGCGGTCCTCGCCCGCGAGAAGCCCGAGGACCTGCACTCCGACCAGACGATCGAGATCGTCGCCTAGCCGCCGCCCGGCCGCCCCGCCGGCGGTGCGCATCTAAAGTTGAACGCATGATCGAGCAGCTGGTCGAACAGATTCGCGCGCGCTTCGCCGAGCTCGAGGCGCTGATGTCCGATCCGGAGGTGATCGCGGACCGGGAGCGCTACGCCGAGGTGGGCCGCGAGTACCGCCAGCTGCGGGCCGCCCGCGACCTGGCGGAGGAGTACTCGACCCTGAAGGACGACCTCGAAGGGGCGCGCGAGCTGCTCGCCGAGGGCGAGGACGAGGAACTTCGCGCCGTGGTCGACGAGGCGCCCGCGCGGATCGAGGAGCTCGAAGAGGAGATCCGCCTGGCGATGGTCGAGCGCGACCCGAACGACGAGAAGAACGTGATCGTCGAGATCCGCGCCGGCACCGGCGGCGACGAGGCGGCGCTCTTCGCCGGCGACCTTTTCAAGATGCTGAGCCGCTACGCGGAGGAGCGCGGGTTCTCCACCGAAGCGCTCTCGCAGTCGCCGTCGGAGGCCGGCGGCTTCAAGGAGGTGACCTTCGAGGTGCGCGGCGAGGGCGCCTACTCGGTCTTCAAGTTCGAGGGCGGCACCCACCGGGTGCAGCGGGTCCCCGAGACGGAGTCGCAGGGGCGGATCCACACCTCGACGGCGACGATCGCGGTGCTGCCCGAGGCCGAGGAGGTCGAGGTCGAGGTCGACCAAAACGATTTGCAGATCGACGTCTACCGCTCATCCGGACCGGGTGGCCAGTCGGTGAACACCACCGACAGCGCCGTCCGCATCACCCACAAGCCGACCGGCATCGTGGTCGCGATGCAGGACGAGAAGTCCCAGCTGCAGAACCGCGACAAGGCGATGCGGGTGCTGCGGGCGCGGCTCTATGAGCGCGAGCTCGCCGAGCAGCAGGCCAAGATCGCCTCCGAGCGCAAAGCGCAGGTCGGCAGCGGCGAGCGATCGGAGAAGGTCCGCACCTACAACTTCCCCCAGGGGCGGGTGACCGACCACCGGATCAAGCTCACCTCGCACAACCTCGACGGCGTGCTCGGCGGCGACCTCTCCGAGTTCACCGACGCGCTGGCGGCCGAGGAGAAGCGGCGGCGGCTGGAGACGGCCGCGGTCGGTTGACCGGACTCGTGGCCGGATCGAGCGGCGCGCGCGAGGCGCTCGGCGCCGCCGTCGACGCGCTGCGGGCGGCTGGGGTGGAGGACCCGCGGCTCGATGTCGAACTGCTGCTGTCCGACGCCATGGGCTGGGAGCGGGCCGCCCTCGTGGCGAGGCCCGAGGCGGAGGTGCCGCCCGAGGCGGGCCGGCGCTTCGGCGAGATGGTGCGGAGGCGCCTGCGGCGGGAGCCGGTCGCCTACATCCTCGGACGCAAGGCGTTCAGGCGGATCGAGCTGGTGGTCGACCACCGGGTGCTGATCCCGCGGCCCGAGACCGAGCTGCTCGTCGAGCTGGCGCTGGAGCTGGCCCCGCGCACGGTGCTGGACGTCGGCACCGGCTCCGGCGCCATCGCCCTTGCGCTCGCCGACGAGCTCCCCGGCTGCGCCGTCACCGGGACCGAGACCTCCGCCGGCGCTCTGGAGGTGGCGCGGGCGAACGCCGAACGCCTCGGTCTCGCCGACCGCGTCGAGCTCCTCCCCGGCACACTTCCCGAGAACCGCGAGTTCGACCTCGTCCTCGCCAACCTCCCCTACGTCGCCGAGCGCGATTGGCCCTCCCTCCAGCCCGAGGTGGCGAAATGGGAGCCGCGCGAGGCGCTCCTCGCCGGCCCCGACGGCCTCGCCGCCTACCGCTCTTTTTTTGCCTCCCCGCGACTTGCCGGTTCCTTAGGCCATTCGACAGAAAGTGGCAACTCGGCGGGGGGGCTGCCGGCGGTGGCGGTCGAGGTTGGCGCCGGGCAGGCGGCGGCGGTGGCGGAGCTCGTCGGCGCGGCCGGGTTCGGGGAGGTCGAGGTGCGGCGCGATTTGGCGGGGATCGAGCGGGTGGTG
>DASTAR010000126.1:0-3303 GCA_035712505.1 Solirubrobacterales bacterium | reverse complement strand
GGGTCCCGTCCTCGTCGCTCGCCTCGCCCCACGGCTCGTCCGCCAGCGCCGGCTCGACCAGCGGCCACGGGTCCTCGGTGCTGAGGGAGAAGATCGGCGAGAGGTTGTAGCCGCTGGCCCGCGTCAGTTCCAGCCGGTCGAGCAGCGGGCCGGGGTGGGTGCGCTCGTGCGGGCGCACCGTGCCGCTCTCGTAGTCCTCGACCCGGACGCGGGCGAGGATCCCGTGGCGGCTGTGACGGCTGCCGTCGGGGGCGGTGTAGTCCTGGGTCAGGGCCCAGATCGAGGGTTGCTCGTCCTGGACGAGGGCGCCCTCCTCCCGCCAGCTTCCGATCCGGGCCGCCGCCTGCGCGTAGGGGTCTCCGGCCGCCTCGCCCTCGGAGGCGCCGTCCGGCGACTTCGGCAGGTCGATCGCCACCGCGTTGTAAGGGGAGCGGGCGAGGAGTGCCGCGCGCCCGGCGGCGTCGATCACGTCGTAGGGCGGCGCCGCGACCGCATCCAGCGAGCCGACCTTCCCCAGGTCGTAGTGCAGGGCCTTGAAAGGGAGCACCTCAGCCATCGCTCCAGAACCTACACTTGCCCATGTCGGGGCGTGGCGCAGCCTGGTAGCGCGCGGCCTTTGGGTGGCCGAGGTCCCCGGTTCGAATCCGGGCGCCCCGATGTTCGTCAAACTTCGTGGCGATGGCGGATCCCTCCCTCACCGGCGGCTGTCTCTGCGGCGGCGTGCGCTTCGAGCTGACCGAGCCTCCCTCGGCCGCCGGCTATTGCCACTGCACCCGTTGTCAGCGGCGCACCGGGTCGGCCGCCTCGGCGCAGGCGCCGATCGACAGCCGCACCCTCCGCCTGCTCGAGGGCGAGGACCTGGTCAAGAGCTGGCGCCACCCCGACGGCGGCTTCGAGAAGTGCTTTTGCCGGGAGTGCGGCTCCCACCTCTTCAGTCGCAATCCCGAGGCCCCGACCCAGATGAGCGTCCGCATGGGGGCCTTCGACGGCGATCCGGGGGTGCGACCGAGCTGGCGCGCGCACGTCGCGAACGCCGCGATCTGGGAGTCGATCCCCGACGACGGGCTGGAGCGCTTCGCGGACGCCAAGCCGCGCTTCTGAACGGGCGGGGCGGGAAACGGCCGCGGGTGTCGAACCTTCGGGCATGGAAGTCAACGCCGAGCGCAACGTCGAACGCGTCGTCTTCGAGACCGGCCGCCAGCTGATCGTCGGCGAGGTGACCCTGCCGCCGAGCGGCTACCAGAGCCGCCTCTCGGATTTGGTCAACCGCGACGCGGAGTTCGTGGCCCTGACCGACGTCGAGATCACCTCGCTCGAGGACGGGAGCGTGACCAAGCGCCCCTTCGCCCTGCTGGCAAAGGCGCACGTGCGCCTGGCCTATCCGGCCGAGGACTAGCCCGGCCCCGGCGCCGCGGCTCAGGCCCGCGCCCGGCGCTCGGCTCCGCCGCGGAGGTAGGAGCCCATGTCGACGAAGAAGGCGAGGATCACGATGAACCACTCGAAGCCCGCGACCCGGTTGGAGCTGGCCCACATCACCGCATAGGCCAGCGTCGTCCAGGGCAGCAGGAAGAAGCCGAGGAACGGCACGAGCCAGCTGTCGAAGGCGCGGCTCAGCAGGTTCGAGAAGAGGAAGATCGCGAACAGCGCCAGCCGCGGAGAGAGGAAGGCGAGGAGGACGACGAGGCACATGTCGCAGACGCTACCCCGTCGGTGGGCGGCGAATCCAGCCCTGAGCCGGATCCGCCGGGCCGGTTGCACGGCTGGCGTAACCTGGGATGAGGAAACGCGATGAGCGGACTTGGAAGGCTGATGAAGATGCTGAACCCGGAGAAGACCACGATGGTGGCCCCGGAGGAGGCGCTGCCGGGTCGCGGCGAGCGCGCCTTCGACGTGCCCCGCGAGCATGCGGTGCTCGGCACGCCGCTGGAGCCGCCGTTCCCGGAGGGGATCGAGGTCGCCTACTTCGCGCTGGGCTGCTTTTGGGGCGCAGAGCGCCTCTTCTGGAACCTCGACGGCGTCTATACGACCGCCGTCGGCTACATGAACGGGACCACGCCGAACCCCACCTACGAGGAGGTCTGCACCGCCAGGACCGGTCACGCCGAGGCGGTCCTCGTCGCCTTCGACCCGCAGCGGATCTCCTACGCCGACCTGCTGAAGATCTTCTTCGAGGAGCACGATCCCACCCAGGGAATGCGGCAGGGCAACGACGTCGGCACCCAGTACCGCTCCGGCATCTACTTCGCCGACGACTCGCAGAAGGCGACGGCGGAGATGGCGCGCGCGGCCTACGACGAGGCTCTGCGGGCCGCGGGCCGGGAGCCGGTGACGACCGAGGTCGAGCCCGCCGGGCCCTTCTACTACGCCGAGGACTACCACCAGCAGTACCTGCACAAGGTGCCCAACGGCTACTGCGGCCTGGCCGGGACCGGAGTCGCCTGCAGCATCCCCGCCGCCGCCTGACCGCGGCGGTGCCGTCGGGGCGCGGCGAATAGCATCACGCGCCCGTGGCACCCTCTCTGGGCTCCTACATAGTCGGCTGCCTCGCCGTGATCGGGGTGGTGGCGGCGGTCGGCCTCGGCGGCTACTGGCTGCGGCGCTGGATCGTGCCCGAATTCACCGGCGCCCTGGCCCGCCTCGCCGACGCCACCATCGCCGTCGCCCTGCTGGTGCTTTCCCTGGAGCTGCTGGGCACACTCAGCATCCTGCGCCTCGGCTGGATCGTGGTCGTCTCCATCGCCATCGGCCTCGGCGCCGCCGGGCTGGGGTACCTGCGGGCCCCGCGCGACGGCGAGCGGCTGGGGGTGCCGGCGCCGCGAGTGCAGACCGTGGCGCTGCTGATCGCGCTCGGCGTCGCCTCCTTCACGGTCGCCGAGTGGACCTTCCCCTCCCAGCTCAGCCTCGACCAGGGGATGTTCGGCGGTGACACGACCTGGTACCACATGCCCTTCGCGGCGCGGCTCGCCCAGGAACACTCGACGGTCCATCTCCACTTCACCGACCCGCTGCGGCTGGCGGCCTGGTTCTACCCGCAGAGCAGCGAGCTGATCCACGGCGCCGCGATCGTCGTCTTCCGCGGGGACTGGCTCTCGCCGCTGATCAACATGTTCTGGATCGCGATCGCCCTGCTCGGGGCCTGGTGCGTGGGCCGGCCCTACAAGGTCGGCCCGGCGACGCTGGTGGCCGCCGCGATCATCCTCGACTCCGGCGTGATGATCCAGACCCAGCCGGGGGAGGGGCGCAACGACATCATGGGCGTGGCCTTCCTGCTCGCCTGCGTCGCCTTCCTGATCAATGGCCATC
>DASTAR010000125.1:0-5784 GCA_035712505.1 Solirubrobacterales bacterium | reverse complement strand
GATCTACGACTACCTGCGGCTCTTATGGGCGCGGATCGGCCATCCGTTCTGCCCGACCTGCGGCGAGGAGATCACCGGCCAGACCCAGGAGCAGATCGTCGACCGGCTGATGACGATCGAGGACGGCAAGAAATTCATGGTGATGGCGCCGGTCGTCCGCGGGCGCAAAGGCGAATACGGCAAATTGCTCGAGCAGATGCGGCTCGCGGGCTACTCGCGGGCCGAGATCGACGGCGAGCTGCGCCGCCTCGACGAGGAGATCGTCCTCGACAAGAAGTTCAAACACGACATCTCGATCGTGGTCGACCGGTTGGTGATGAAACCGGAGCTGCGGCGCCGGCTCTCGGAGTCGGTGGAGGCCGCGGCGGGCCTCGCCGCCGGGCTGATCGAAGTCGAGTTCGTCGACGACGACGAGCCCAACCTGCTCTTCTCCGAGCAGTTCGCCTGCCTCAACTGCGGCACCTCGATCCCGGAGCTGGAGCCGCGGATCTTCTCCTTCAACTCGCCCCACGGCGCCTGCGACCGCTGCCACGGGCTCGGCTTCCAGAAAGTGATCGACCCCGAACTGGTCGTCCCCGATCCGACCCTGTCGCTCAGCGAGGGCGCCCTGCAGCCCTGGAACCGCGGCGTCACCGCCTACTGGCGGCGGCTGATCGCCTCGGTCGCCGAGTCCTACGGCGTCGACGTCGACCAGCCCTGGTCGAAGCTGAAGAAGTCCGAGCGGGAGATCTTCCTCTACGGCACCGGCGGCGAGCGTCACCACGTCAGCTACACCAACCGCTTCGGCCGCCGCCGTTCCTACAAGGTCCGCTTCGAGGGGATCGTCAACAACCTGCAGCGGCGCTACGAAGAGACCGACTCCGAGAGCAACCGCGAGCGGATCGAGGGCTACATGGCCGAGCAGCCCTGCCCCGCCTGCAAGGGCGCTCGCCTGCGCCCGGAGAGCCTCGCGGTCAAAGTCGGCGGCCTCAGCATCGCCGAGTACAGTGACCTCTCGGCCCACGCCGCGGCTGAGTGGATCCGCGACCTCGAGATGACCGCCACCGAGCGGGCGATCGCGCGCCTGATCGTGCGCGAGATCACCGAGCGCCTCTCCTTCCTCGAGAACGTCGGCATCGGCTACCTCTCGTTGGCGCGCTCGGCCCGCTCGCTCTCCGGCGGCGAGGCGCAGCGGATTCGCCTCGCGACCCAGATCGGATCCCATCTGGTCGGCGTGATGTACGTGCTCGACGAGCCCTCGATCGGGCTCCACCAGCGCGACAACGAGAAGCTGATCGGCACCCTCGACCGGCTCCGCGACCTCGGCAACACGGTGATCGTCGTCGAGCACGACGAGGGCACGATGCTCGCCGCCGACCACCTCGTCGATCTTGGGCCCGGCGCCGGCGAGCACGGCGGTTACGTAATCGCCGCCGGCACCCCCGCCGAGGTCGCCGCGAACGCCTCCTCGCTGACCGGCCAGTACCTCTCCGGCAAGCGCCGGATCGAGGTGCCGGCGCAGCGGCGCCGGCCGACCGGCGCGCTGCTCGTCCGCGGCGCCCGCGAACACAACCTCAAGGGGGTCGACGTGACGATCCCGCTCGGGGTCTTCTGCTGCGTCACCGGCGTCTCCGGCTCGGGCAAGTCGACGCTGGTAAACGAGACGCTGCACCACGCCGTCGCCAACCGCCTGCACCAGGCGAAGCTCCGCCCCGGCGCCCACGACGGCATCGACGGCCTCGGTCAGATCGACAAGATCATCAACATCGACCAGTCGCCGATCGGCCGCACCCCGCGCTCCAACCCGGCCACCTACACCGGCGTCTTCGACCACATCCGCCAGCTCTTCACCCAGACCCAGGAGGCGCGGGCGCGCGGCTACAAGCCCGGCCGCTTCAGCTTCAACGTCAAGGGCGGCCGCTGCGAGGTTTGCAAGGGCGACGGCCAGATCAAGATCGAGATGCACTTCCTGCCCGACGTCTACGTCCCCTGCGAGCAGTGCCACGGCAAGCGCTACAACCGCGAGACGCTCGAGGTCCGCTTCAAGGGCAAGAGCATCGCCGATGTGCTGGAGATGTCGGTCGAGGAGGCGGTCGGCTTCTTCGAGAACGTGCCGAAGATCGCCCGCCGGCTGCGGACGCTGCACGACGTCGGTCTCGGCTACATCCGCCTGGGACAGCCGGCGACGACCCTCTCCGGCGGTGAGGCCCAGCGGGTCAAGCTCGCCACCGAGCTCTCCAAAGTCGCGACCGGGGAAACGCTGTACATCCTCGACGAGCCGACCACCGGGCTGCATTTCGCCGACGTCCAGCGCCTGCTCGACGTCCTCGGCCGCCTGGTCGACGCCGGCAACACGGTTGTCGTGATCGAGCACAACCTCGACGTGATCAAGACCGCCGACTGGCTCGTCGATCTCGGACCCGAGGGCGGCGAAGGCGGCGGCGAGGTGGTCGCCACCGGCACCCCGGAGGAGGTCGCCGCGGTCGCTGGCTCCTACACCGGGAGCTTCCTCGCCGAGCTCGTTGCCCCGGCGAAGCCGAAAAGGCGCGGCCGCAAGCGCGCGTTGTCCGCGGCGGCCTAAGCCGTCGGTTCCGGGAGAAATCCCTGGTTCACCCGCATAGAAGCGCTTAAGCTGGGTATGTCCTCCGCGGGAGCGGGGGGCAAAAAAAGAGGAGGAACCGATGTCAGGATTGACTTCGCGGGTGTGGTTCGCAGTGGCGGGCCTCGCCATCATCGCCTTGGTTGCAGTCGGCTGCGGCGGCAGCGACAACAACTCGAACGGCGGCGGCGGCGGTGGAGGAGGAGGCGGCGGCGGGACGATCGCCCTCCTGCTCCCGGAAAACGAAACCCCCCGCTACGAATCGAACGACAAACCCGGTATCGAAAAAGCGATCTCCGAAAAATGCTCCGGCTGCGAAGTCATCTACTTCAACGCCGGTGGTGATGCCGAAAAGCAGCAGTCCCAGGGAGAAGCGGCCCTGACCAAAGGCGCCGAAGTGCTGATCCTCGACCCGATGGACTCGAAATCAGCCGCCTCGATCGCCGAAAAAGCAAACGCCCAGGGCGTGCCGGTCGTCAGCTACGACCGCCTGATTGAAAATTCCGAAGTAGCGGCCTACGTCTCCTTCGACAACGAACGCGTCGGCGAACTGCAGGCCGAATCCCTCTCGGAAAAGCTGAAAGAAGACGGCAAACCCAAAGGCCCGATCATCATGATCAACGGCGACCCCGCCGACCCCAACGCCGCCCTCTTCAAGAAAGGCGCGGAAAAGGGCTTCGAAGAAGCGGGAGTACAGATCGCCAAGTCCTACGACACCCCGGGCTGGACTGCCGAAAACGCGCAGCGCGAGGCGCAGCAGGCGATCACGGCGCTGGGCAACGACGGATTCTGGGGCATCTATGCCGCCAACGACGACACCGGCGGCGGTGCGATCGCGGCGATGAAAGGAGCCGGCATCAACCCCGCGGAACGTCCCGTCACCGGGCAGGACGCGACGGTCGCGGGCCTGCAGCGCATCCTCGCTGGCCAGCAGTACATGACCGTCTACAAGGCGATCCCGCCGGAGACGGAAATCACCGCCGAAATCGCGATCGCGCTGCTCGAAGGCGAAGAAGTCCCGCAGGAAAAAGTCAGCGAAGAAATCAACAACGGCAAGGCCGACGTGCCGTCGGTGCTGCTGGAACCGATCGCGGTGACCAAAGACAAAGTCAAGTCGACGGTCATCAAAGACGGCTTCGTCAGCCCCTCCGAACTCTGCACCGGCCCCTACGCGGCCGCCTGCAAAGAAGCGGGAATCTCGGGCTGAGATGGCCGCGGAAGGAGCTCCGCTCCTCGAGCTGGAGGGCATAAGCAAGCGATTCGGCCCGGTCCAAGCATTGGACCGGGTCGACTTCGCCGTCGGCGCCGGCGAGGTGGTGGGCCTCGTCGGCGACAACGGCGCCGGCAAGTCGACGCTGGTCAAGGCGATCGCCGGCATCAACCCACCGGACGCGGGGACCATCCGCTTCGAGGGCCGCGAGGTGCGGATCGGCAGGCCGCAGGACGCGACCGAGCTGGGGATCGCGACCGTCTACCAGGACCTCGCCCTCTGCGACAACCTCGACGTCGTCTCCAACCTCTTCCTCGGCCGCGAGGAGGTCGCGGCGGGGCCCGGCCGAATCTCGCGCCAGCTCGACGAGGTCGGGATGGAGCACGAGACTGCCGACCTGCTCTCGAACCTCGCGGTGACGATCCCCAGCCTGCGCAGCGAGGTCGGCACGCTCTCCGGCGGTCAGCGGCAGCAGGTTGCCGTGGCCCGCTCGCTGCTGGGAGAGCCGAAGGTCGTGATGCTCGACGAGCCGACCGCGGCGCTCGGCGTGCCGCAGACGAAACAGGTGCTGGGGCTGATCCGCCGCCTGCGCGAGCGCAATCTCGGCGTCGTCGTCATCAGCCACAACTTGGCCGACGTCTTCGCGATCGCCGACCGCGTCTTCGTCCTCCGCCTCGGCAAAGCCGCCGGCGAGTTCGAGGCCAAGGAAGCGACGGAGGAGCACGTCGTCGCCGCGATCACCGGCGTCGGCAACGGACGTGAGCAAGGCGAGCAGCCGGGGGAGGGGGAGAGGGCGTGAGCGCGACCGAGGCAGCGACCGCCGGCGAGGCGGCCGAGCGTCCAAGCGCCGGGCAGACCCTGCGCCGCATCGTCCAGGGAGACCTCTCCTCGGTCCGGGTCGTGCTCGGCCTGGTGGTGATCGCCGTCATCTTCCAGGTCCAGGAAGACCGCTTCCTCTCGGCCCAGAACCTGACCAACCTGATGCTGCAGATCACCACGATCGGGCTGATCTCGGTCGGCATCGTCTACGTCCTGCTGCTGGGGGAGATCGACCTCTCGGTCGGCGCCGTCAGCGGCCTCTCGGCGGCGGTCATGGCTGTGCTGAGCGTCAACCACGGCTGGAACGCCTACCTGGCGATTGCCGCCGCCGTCGCGGTCGGGGCTGCGATCGGGTTCCTGCAGGGCTTCCTGTTCAGCCGCTTCGTCGTGCCCTCCTTCGTCGTCACCCTGGCCGGGCTGCTGGCCTGGGAAGGGGCGCTGCTGCAGGTGCTGGGCAAGACCGGCTCGCTGAACATCAACGACTCGAAGATCACCGGGCTCGCCAACACCTTCTACTCCGACACGGTGGGCTGGATCTTCGCCGCCCTGGTCATCGCCGCCTACGCCGCGGTCGCCGCGACCGGATACCGCAAGCGCGTGTCCGCCGGCCTCGCCGATCGCGGGGCGACCCAGCTGATCGTCCGCTTCGTCTTCCTTGCGGCAATCGTGATCGCCGCCGTGGCGATCCTCAACTCCGACCGCGGCGTCCCGCTCGCGGTGATGATCCTGCTGGGCTTCGTCGTCGGGATGGAGTACATCGTCAAGCGCACCACCTTCGGGCGGCACGTGTTCGCGGTCGGCGGCAATGCCGAGGCGGCGCGGCGGGCCGGCATCCGGGTCAACGGGGTGCGGGTGGCGGTGTTCACGATCGCCGGAACGATGGCGGCGATCGGCGGCGTCATGGCCGCCTCGCGGCTGTTCGCGGTGAACCAGAACTCGGGCGGGAACGAACTCCTGCTGCTGGCGATCGCCGGCCCGGTGATCGCCGGCACCAGCCTCTTCGGTGGCCGCGGGTCGGTTTGGACGGCGCTGTTGGGGGCCCTGGTGATCGGCTCGATCTCCAACGGGATGGACCTGCTCTCGCTCTCCTCGGCGGTGAAACTGATGGTGACCGGCGGGGTCCTCCTGCTCGCCGTCCTCGTCGACGCGGACGCCCGCCAGCAGCGCTCGGCCTCCG
>DASTAR010000124.1:0-17302 GCA_035712505.1 Solirubrobacterales bacterium | reverse complement strand
GAAGGGGATACAGATCGTCCCCGACGACAGCGGCGGCTGTCACTACGAACCGACCGGCGCCACCGTTCCCCAGTGGCAGGTCCATCGCTGGGTGACCGACCCGATGCCCTTTGACTTCACGATGACCAAGAATGCGACGGTGGATTTCTTCACCCGCTCCCTCAGCGACCTCTCATATACGGGGACGCTTTGCATCTATCTGTTCGATCGACATGAAGGCGGAAGCAGGCCGGAAAATAACCTCTTGCGCAACAGCGAAGCGGCCGGCGAACCTTCCTACTGGACCTATTCCGGAGAATCAAATGGGCAGTGGCCCCAGGGCAGATGGGCTGAGGTGCGGGTGCCGATGACCTTCGCCGAAACCACGATCCCCACCGGCGACCGCCTCGGGCTGGCGTTCAGCGTCGATGGAAGCTCGGACAGCGGCGCCGTGCCCATCCTCTACGACCACCCCGACTACCGGGCGCGGATCGAGATCGAAACGCCGACGCCGCTGAACGCCGGCTGACCATGGTCGCCGCAGCGGTGCTCACCTTCCTCGCCGGCCTCGCAGCCGGCAGCTTCATGACCGTCGTCGCGCACCGGGTGCCGCGGGGCGAATCGATCGTCGGGCCGCGCTCGCGCTGCCCTGACTGCGGGACGCAGATCGCCGCCTGGGACAACCTGCCCGTCCTGTCGTGGCTGCTGTTGCGCGGACGCGGGCGCTGCTGCGGCGAGCCGATCTCAGCCCGCTACCCACTCGCCGAGGCAGGTCTCGGACTCGCCTACCTGGCGACGGTCCTGGTCCTGCGCCACGAACCCGTCCAATTGGCCATGGGGCTGGTACTGGTTACGGCCCTGATGGCTGTAACGATCACGGATCTCGAGCGCCGGATAATCCCCAACAAGATCCTCCTGACGACCGCCGCCCTCGGGATCGGCATCGCCGCGGTCTTCGATCCCTCGAGCCTGCCCGAACGGGCGGTCGCAGCCGCCGCGGCAGGCGGCCTGCTCTTCCTCGCCGCTCTCATTTATCCGAATGGGATGGGTCTCGGCGACGTGAAGCTGGCGGCGGTGATGGGGTTGTTCCTGGGCCGTAACGTGGCTCCCGCTCTGCTGATCGCACTGATAGCGGGGTCTGTGGTCGGGTTGAGCCTGATCGCCCGCGAGGGGGCCGCGGCCCGCAAGAAGGCCATTCCTTTCGGGCCCTTCCTGGCCCTCGGCGCCCTTGTCGGCCTGCTCGCCGGCAACGAGCTCGTCAGCTGGTACCTCGGAACCTTCTCGTAGAGACGTCCAGGTTCTCCTAGAAATCGGTAGTTGCAAGGCAAAAGGTCTGGCTGCTTTCTGTCGATCAAAGGGGGAGCGCGCCGCTTTGCGCAGTCCCATGCGAATCCTCAACGGAAAGAAGAAAGCCTCGACCGTGGTGGGCCTCGACATCGAGGCCGGCAGCGTCGCCGCAACCGAGCTGGCGGTAAACGGCACCGTGGCGATCAAGGCGGCGGCGGTCGGTCCGCTGCCGCCGGGCGCGTTCGGCGAAGGCGAGGTCGCCGATCCCGAGGCGGTGGCGGCGGCCCTGAAGTCGCTCTTCAGTGCCAACAAGCTTTCCAAGCAGGTGCGCCTGGGGATCGCCAATCAGCGGATCGTGGTGCGGACCCTGCGGCTGCCGGTGATCGAGGATCCGAAGGCACTCGAGGCGGCGGTGCGGTTCCAAGCCCAGGAGCAGATGCCGATGCCGCTCGACCAGGCAGTCCTGGAGCACCACGTCGTCGGGGGCGTCCCGGGTGAGGACGGCACCGCTCCGCAGATCGACGTCGTCGTCGTGGCGGCCCGGCGCGACATGATCGCCACTTTCCTCGATCCGATCCGCCGCGCCGGGCTTGAACCGGTAGGGGTCGATGTGGCGGCGTTCGGGATGATCCGGGCGCTGGCTGGAGCTGGTGCTCAGCCGATCCCCGATGGGGAGGCGCCGCGCGCCGACACCGTGCTCTTCTGCAACATCGGCGATGTCGCAAACCTGGCGGTGGCCCGGGGACGCGCCTGTCTCTTCACCCGCGCCTCAGATGCCGGCCTAGAGGCGATGGCCGGTCGACTGGCGGCGGCTCGGAGCCTCAGCTACGAACACGCGATGCAGTGGCTCCTCCACGTTGGGATAGAGCAGCCTCTGGAGACGGTAGACGGGGACGCTGAAACCGTCGCCGAGGCGCGGCGGGTGCTCGAAGACGGTGTTTCCGGTCTGGTCGACGCACTGCGCCTCTCGCTCGACTACTACAGCGCTCAGGAGGCAGCGGTGCCGGTCGAGCGAATCGTGCTGAGCGGACCTGGGAGTGTGATCGCCGGCCTCGGGGCACGCGTCGAACAGGGTCTTGAACTTCCCGTTCTCGCCCACCAGCCCGCCGCCCTCGCCGGCTTCGACGCCGTCTCCGCCGCCCGCCTGACCATGCCCTTCGGCCTCGCCCTGGAGAGCTGATGCGTCCCGTCAACCTGATCCCGCCCGAGCAGCGCCAGGGGAGCCAGTCCCCGATGCGCACCGGTCCGCTGCCCTACATCGTCCTCGGCGGTCTCGTCGCGCTGCTTCTCGGAGTGGCGGTGCTGGTCATGACCAGCAACCAGATCGCCGAAAGCAAGGACGAAATCGTCACCCTGAAGCGGGAAGACAAGGCCGCCCAGGAACGTGCGGAAAGACTCGTCGCTTACGTGCACTTCGCCGAAATGCGCCGGCAGCGGATGGAAACGATCAGCAGCCTCGCCGACAGCCGCTTCGATTGGGAACGAGTGATGCGCGAACTCTCGAAGATCCTGCCCTCCGATGTATGGCTGACGGAACTCGATGCGTCCGCGTCCGCGGCTGCCGGTGGTGAAGGAGCTGGCATGCGCGCGTCGATCGCGGGTCCGGCACTCGAAATAGGCGGCTGCGCCAGGGGCCAGGAGGGGGTGGCCGGCTTTGTCACCGCGCTCAAGGAGATTGACGGGGTGACGCGCGTCGGCGTCGAATCGTCGGCGATACCGCCGGAAGGAACCGGCACCGGCTCAGCCGGGGGTGGGGGAGCAAGCTCCGGTTGCCAAACCCGCGAATTCATCGCCCAGTTCAAGATGGTCCTGGCGTTCGACGCCGCTCCCGTGCCGGCGCCCGCACCGACCGAAGCGGAAGTCGCCGTCGCGCCCGAAGCGGAAGGCTCGGAAGAAACCCCCTCTACCACGACCAGCACGGAAGAAGGCTGACGTGAGGGGCGAAAAGAAGATGGTGATCACGGTGCTGGCTGTCGTCGTATTGGCGGGGGCGTTCTGGATGCTGCTGCTCTCGCCCAAGCGCGAAGAAGCGGCCAAGCTCAGCGAAAATGTGGAAACGCTGGAAGCTTCGCTCTCCCAGCACGAAGCCGAAGCCGCGAATGCCCTCGCGGCGAAAAAGGAATTCCCCACCAACTACAGCCAGCTGGTCGTGCTCGGCAAGGCGGTCCCCGCGGATTCCGAAACCGCTTCCCTGCTTGTGCAGGTTCAGCACATCTCCGAAAAGTCGCACGTCCGCTTCGAAGAAATCACGCTGGAATCGGAAGGGGGAGAAGCTGCGCCTGCTGCCACCGAAACCGAAGGTTCCGAAGCGGCCACCGGACCTGGCCAGCTCGTTTCGCCGACGGAGGTGGCTGCATCGACTAGCCCGCTCGGGGCTTCGGTCGGCCCCGCCGGGCTCTCCGAGATGCCGTACACGCTCACCTTCACCGGCGACTTCTTCCACGTTGCCAACTTCATCCACGGGCTCGACTCGCTGGTGAAGACCACGAATTCGCGAGTCGCGGTGGATGGGCGCCTGATCACCGTCAACTCTTTCTCGCTCTCTCCGGCGGGCGAAGCAGAAGGCTCGGGGGAATCCGCCGCGAATGCTGCCGACCCGAAGCTGAGCGTCAGCTTTTCGATCACCACCTACCTGACGCCGCCCGAACAGGGGCTTACCGCGGGCGCGACGCCCGAAGGGCCGGCGCCGCTGGCAACGGGGACCCAAGCATCGAGCACGATCGGAGGCAACCCGTGAACCGGTTCAAGGGACCTGAGCTGAAGCTCTCGGAGCTGAGGGTGCCGCAGGTACTGCGGGATCTCTACTGGGACCTGCGAGACCGGCGTTTGCTGCCGCTGATCGCCCTGGTTCTCGCCGCGATCCTGGCGACGCCGTTCCTCCTCGGCGGCGGGGGCGCAGGGGTTGAACGAACTCCGGCGCCACTCGGCGGCGGCTCCCCACAGGAGACCAGTCTCACGGTTCTTCCTGCCGAGCCCGGATTGCGCGAACCGGGGAAGCGGCTTGACGGCCTCTCCCCCAAGGATCCGTTCCGTGCCCATTACACGGCACCCCCTGTCGGCAATGGATCCACGCAGGGATCAGAACCGGCGACCGGCAGCGGCTCCTCCGGCACCGCGGTCAACGTCGCTCCCGAAAGTGGCGGTTCCGGCGGCGGGTCGGCCGAAGGCGGGTCTTCCGGACCCGCGCCCGAACCAACGCCGGCGCCGGAACCGTCACCTTCGGGTGGCGGCAGTCCTTCTGCCGGCGGTGGCGGCGACAGCTCTGGAGGGCACTCGACCGACGAAGCCCCGCAGGGCGGCACGCTGTACACCCTCGAGGTGACCCTGCAGATAACCCGGATCGAAACCAAGCCGGATGGGAGCGTCGACAGGAAGGGGCCGACCGTCTACAAAGACATACAGGCGCCCGCTCCGCTGCCTGGGGAAAAGACGCCTGTCATCACCTACCTGGGGATGGGCTCGAAGGGGAAAGTGCCGATGTTCCTCGTCTCCAACGAAGTGACCGGGATCTTCGGCGAAACGAAGTGCATCTCCGGCGCCAAGACGTGCCAGCTGCTCGTACTCGAAGAAGGGTTCCCGGTCACCTTCGTCTACGGCGAAAACGACGTCCGCTACAAGATCAACCTGCTCAAAGCCGAGCCGATCGTCACCGGCCACGCCTGAGCACAGCGTGGTTTGACCAAAGCTTCAGTTTGTGAAGCTATGGCGCTACACTTCTTGAAGCGAGGCAATTGCCACTAGCCCTCGCTTCGGATCATGAGCGCCGAGAGCAACTCCACCTGCCCCGTCTGTAGGACCGCGGAAGTCGTTTGCGGCAAGTGGACGCTGCTCCTCATCCGCGACCTCGCCGAGGGCAGCGCCCGCTTCTGCGAGCTCGAGCGCTCGCTGGAGGGCATCAGCCCCCGCACGCTCTCCCTGCGCCTCCGGGCGCTGGAGGAAGAGGGCATCGTCGAGCGCCACACCTACCCCGAGGTCCCGCCCCGGGTCGAGTACGCGCTGACCGCCAAGGGCAAGGCCCTGGTGCCCCTGGTCGAGGACATGCGCTCCTACGGGATGCGCTGGCTTCTGGGCGACGCCGCCGCTCGCGAGCCCGCGGCGGTTTAGACCTACAAAACACTTCTCTTCCGGGGCCCGTAGTTTGCCTGTCGCTCCTCAGGGACCGAGAGCGGTGATCGGGATCACCTGGACGCCGTCTTCGCGCATGTAGCCGTAGCCGCCGGCGACGATGACGCCGAGCGCTGAGGGCTCGCCGCTCCGCTTGGTGTCGATTTCGCGGGCGAACTTGAGGAGGCTCGCGGCGGCTTCCTCTATCGCTTCGGGGGCTCCCAGCTTCACCTCGAACGCCGCCCAGTTCTCTCCCGCTTCGACGATCGCGTCGATCTCCAGACCCTTGTTGTCGCGGAACTGCCTGACTTCGCCCCGCAGCGGCTGTGAGTAGACGCGCAGGTCCCGCACCACCAGGGACTCGAAGAGGAAGCCGAACAGATTGAGGTCACGGAGGAGCGCCTCAGGGCCGGCCCCCAGTGCCGCGGCGGCGAGCGAGGGGTCCACGAAGTGGCGCTTGGGCGATTTGCGGAGGATCGAACGCGATCGCAGGTGTGGCGCCCACGGGAGCTGGTCCTCGACGACGAACAATCGCTCGAGGGCGCCCAGATACTCGGCGACGGTTTGTCGCTTCAGCAGTTCATCGCCGCCGTCCGCCGAATCGGCGGCGAGAGTGGTCGTGGTTACCTGGGTAGCAACATTGCGGGCGAGGCTGCGCAGGAGCCGATGTACGCGGCGAGGATCACGTTGGACAACATCGACGCGGTTGATGTCGGTGCGGCTCACCTCTTGCAGGTAATCGGCCACGTCCTTCATCGCCGCCTCGATCGGCGTCTCCTGAAGCGCGGGCCAGCCACCGCGCGCGACCGCCTCTGCGAGCTCTGTCAGCTCAACACTGCTGCTAGAGCTGGCTTTGCCCCCATTCATCAGGTCGCGCAAAGAGACTGAGCCATCGCTTAGTCCCGACTCGAATAGCGACATCGGTCGCATGCGCAGACGGCTGAAACGTCCGGCACCGGAATGGCGGGTTGCGTCGTCAGCGGGGACCGCGGAGCCGGCGAGGATGAACTGGCCTGGCCTCCGGCGGTCGTCGACCGCTCGGCGGACGTGGTTCCACACCCTTGGCTCCACCTGCCACTCGTCGATCAGTCGGGGAGTATCACCGGCCAGGATGAGGCTGGGGTTGAGGGCGGCCGCGGCGCGAGCCTGCTCGTCCACGTCCAGGAGCACTTCGCTCGCGGCTGTCTGGCGTGCAGTTTCGGTCTTGCCGCAGGCCTTTGGCCCCTCGATGAGGACGGCACCGCTGGATTTGAGCCGGTCGCGAAGCTCCTGATCGACAATCCGAGGGCTATAGGGAAGATCGAGGGACGTCATGCAAGGAGACTAGAGGACAGATTGCAAGAGTTGTAGAGGACAAAAAATAAGACTATTGGGGGACAGATTGTAAGGCTTGCTCTTGGTGCAAGTCGCCTTGCAAACGCAGGAGCCCCACGCACGGGGCGGAAGCCTGGGGCGTGCGTGATTTCCTCCTCAACGAATCGATCAAGCGGCTGGCGACCGAGGCCGCCTCGCGCTTCAGCTCGATGGTCGCGATGGGGGAGGAGATCCCCTTCGACGTCGCCGCCGACGCGGGCGACGATTCCGCCTTCTACAGCTACGTGCCGATGACCGGCCGCTACGTGCTAGAGCACGCCGAGGAGCTGCGCTCGCTGCCGAGCTTTCCGGCCGCCCGCGAGGCGGCGGTCGAAGCCGGCGTCGCCGCTCCTTATCTGGAGGCGCGCGGCGAGGCCGTGCCCGCCGACCCGGCCGCGCGCGCCGAGCTGATGCTGACCGCCTTCTTCGCCTCCCTCTGGGACGGGGCCGCCGGGTTCTCGCTGGACCGCGAGCGCCTGGAGTCGGCGCTGGCGACGCTCGACGCCGAATCCCGCGACGCCGACGACGCCGAGGTCCTGATCGTGCCGCTGGTCGGCCTGCGGATGTCGATGCCGCGCCTGCAGCTGCCGCACAACGTCCGCATCGTCCGCGCCAACTCGATCGAGGCGCCCGTAGACGCGATGCGCAGCGAGGGCATGGGCCGCGCCGCCTGGGAGCCGCAGTACCTGGCCGTGGCCGAGCAGGACGCCGACGGCGGCGCCGAAAGCGCTCTGCTGCAGCTGCGCGAGCTGATCAGCGTGATGAGGATGTTCAAGGGCGGCGGCATCGGCCTCGGCCCTTATGCCTTCGCCCCGACCGGGGAGGGCTGCTGGCGGCGGATCGCCACCGGCGCCCCCTCGACCCGTCCCGGCGGCTACCGCCTCAGCGAGGCGGAGGCCGCGGAGCTGAGCGAGTTCGCCGGTGCCCTGGAGGCGCGGCCGGACCCCGACAGCGCCCTCAGCTGGGCGGTCGGCCGCTTCGAGATGGGCTGCGAGCGGCCGACGGCGCTGGAGGGACTGAGCGACCACCTGCTGGCGATGCGGGCGGTGCTGGAGGGCCACGGCCCGGTCGGCGCCTCCCTGCCGCTGCGCGCGGCGGCCTTGATCGAGGACGAATCTGTGGACAGGCTGCAGGCGCGCGAGCGGGTCGAGGACGTGCTCGAGCTGGAGCGGGCGATGATGAACGGCCTGCCGGTCGAGCGCGCCGTCGAGCTGGCGACCTGGATGGAGGAGGGGACGCGGAAGCTGCTGCGAGCGGCGGCGCTGGGCGAGCTCGGCAACGACCTCAGCACGGTCGCCGACGAGACCCTGATCGCCAACGGCCTCGAAGGCGGCGATGCCGAGATCACGGTGTCGATCCAGTCCGAGCCCGCGGTAGAGATGGAGCTCGATCCGGAGGTCGAGGCCGAGCTGGAGGAGGACCTCGCACCCGGGCTCGACGAGGTACCCGAGTTCAGGGTCATCGCCCGGCCGGAGCCTGCGCCCGAGCCCATGCCGTCAGCCGAACTTCAGCTGCCCGTCGACGAACTACCGGAGGAGGAGTACGTGGAGCAGGAGACCCGCATCATGGAGCCCGTCCCGGCCGAAGACGAGATCAGGATCACGGCCACCCCGTGGCTCGAGGAGGTCTCCGACCCGCGCGGCGGCGACACGATCCAGTGGCCGGCCGACTCCGACCGCGACATCCAGCACCGCGAGCGGGTCGACACCCCCCGCGTCCGCCACCTCTTCCCCGTCCCCGACTCGGACTGGGAGGTCTCCCACCTCGAGTTCGAGTACTCGCGCAACCGCGCCGGCTGACTCAGCGCGCCCTAACGGCCGGGCGTGGCTCGGTTCCCGTTCCGAGCGTTTAGCTACTATACGCCCCGTGATCGGAGGCCTCGCTTCTTCCTCCTCCGCTGGACAGCCAGCAGGGAGCCGACTGGCTCCCAGAAAGGAGGAAAAAGAAGGTGGAAGCAGGGGTTCTAATGATCACCCTCCTGCTGGCGCTGGTCGTCATCGAGCGACTGACGCGGTAGGAGCGAAGTTGGCGACGGCGGGAGTCGGCTCCCGGCCCAAGGTCGCCAAAAAGCAGGAGGCTCGGGGTCGCCCCCGAGCCTCCTGTGACATCGGTCGAAGCCGGTGTCCTAATGATCGCGTTGAATTCTACATAGCCCGGCTATCCAGATCTACATAGGTAGATGGCCCCACGCGACAGAATCAACGATCCATCGCCGGAGCAGGCGTACGAGATGCTTGTAGCGTTGGGCGCAGCTTTCCGTGAGGCGGCGGCCTCGCTGGAGGAGGCGCAGCAAATGCGCGACGCCGCAATCATCGTCTCGTCCGAGCGGGGTTGGTCTCGTCGGAAAGTCGCCACGGCGGCTGGCGTCACGGTCGGTCGAGTTCAGCAGGTCATTGCGGAAGCCGACCTTCGCGCTCGCAAGGAACTAGCTCGCCGCATCCTCGAAATAGCCGCAAATCGACTACCTACTGCCCAGAGAGAGAGGTATGCAGAGGAGTGGCGAGCTGAGTTGATCGCATCAGGGCTAGGCCCTCGCGCAAAGCTGGCGTTCTCTCTCTCCTTGCTTTGGAACATCTCCTCGCTCCGCAAAGCCTTGTCCGCGGATCCGGGAAATGGGGACGGTCATGAGTAACTCCAGCGCTCTTCGCCTCCGCCTCGCGACCCTCCGGGTACTCGAGGCGCTGATGGAGGATCCGACCGGCCCTGCCTATGGATTCGAGCTGATGGCTCGCGCAGGGCTGAAGAGCGGGACTACCTATCCCATTCTCGCTCGACTCGAGCGGGAAGGGTGGCTTGAAAGCGCATGGGAGGAGGGTGCGGCCGGGACCCTAGGTAGGCCACGCCGGCGTTACTACGTTCTTACGGCGGCGGGCCTTACTTTTGCCGCTGAGGCTTTCCGCGAGCAGGAGCGTCAAAACGGGTCGATGAAACGAAGACCGAAGGTTCACTTGCCTACGCCTGGCCTAAGCCTGCGTTAGTCAGGAAACTCGTATTTAGGCGCGGCCCGCGGCCATCTCGACCCGCTCCTCGGCGGTGGCGAAGAGGTAGCGGTCGATCTGCGAGAGGCCGGCCAGGTCGTGAACGTCCTCGTCTAAGTACGGGACGCGGATCACGCAGCTGGTGCGGAGCTCGCCGGCCAGGTGGTCGATGTTGCGGGCGTCACGCTCGGCGAGGGCCTGGAAGTCGTCGAAGTTGGCGGCGACGCGCCTGGCGAGGTCGGGGTCGCCGAGCCTCTCGGCGAGGGCGGCGGGAAGGTCCTCGACCTGGGCGACGGGCTCGTCGGCGGCGTAGTGGACCTTGTTGACAACGACGCCGCCGAAGGGGAGCTCGGCCTCGACCAGCTTGCGGTGGAAGTAGACGGCCTCGTCGATCGGCTCGCCCTGGGGGCCGCAGACGACGAGGAAGCAGGTGTCGGAGTCGGCGAGGAGCTTGTTGACGCGCTTGGCGCGGGCCTGGAAGCCGTCGACCATGCTGCTGAAGGCGTTGAAGAACTCGGCCAGGTCGGCGAGCAGATCGAAGCCGACGAGCTTCTTGAAGACGCCCAGGGCGACCGAGACCCCGCGGCCGGTCACCTTCGCCGCCAGCCCGGTCGGCCTCATGAACATCCGCAGCGATTTGCCTTCGATGAACTGGGTCAGCCGTTTCGGCGCGTCGAGGAAGTCGAGGGCGTTGCGGGTGGGGGGCGTGTCGAGGACGAGCAGGTCGAAGTCGCCTTCGGTATGCAGCTCGAAGAGCTTCTCCATCGCCATGTACTCCTGCGAGCCCGCCAGCGCGTTGGAGATCTGCTGGTAGATCCGGTTGTTCAGCACCCGGTCGCGGGACTCCTCGTCGGGCGCCTGGCGGGCGATCAGCTCGTCGAAGGTCGCCTTCGCGTCGAGCATCATCGCCCACAGCTCGCCCTCGACCTCGACGCCCTGGGACTCGAGCAGCGCCGGATCGACCTGGCGCGCCTCGTTCCCCAGCTCCTCCAGCCCGAGCGAGTCGGCCAGCCGCTTCGCCGGGTCGATCGTCAGCACGCAGACCTTCAGGCCCTGCGCCGCCATCCCCAGCGCGATCGCCGCCGAGGTGGTGGTCTTGCCCACCCCGCCCGAGCCGGCGCAGATGCAGATCGATTTGCCCTCGAGGACTTCGCCGACCGAGGCCATCAGCCCAGCTTCCCGGCCAGCTTGCGCGCCGCCTCGACGTCGAGCTCGGGCTCGAAGAGGAAGGGCAGGGTTTTGACCGGCGCCTCGACGCCGCGCTTCAGCCGGTTCAGCTGCGTGCGCTGGGTCTTCGCCCGGCCGTACTCCGAGAGCGCCGCCCGCGCCGCCGCCTTCGCCGCCCCGTCCTCGCCCTCGGCGACCTGCGCCAGCCTCTCCGCCTCGGCTTTTTTGAAGCGCTCCGGGTAGAGCCCGTTGAGGTAGACGCGGTCGACCGCGACGCAGACCTCGTCGCGCAGGTCGCGCTCCAGCGCCATCGACTCGTTCACCGGCATCTCCTCGGGCAGGGCGACGATCGCCGTGCCGGTGTTCTCCTGGTCGGTGATGAAGCGGTCGAGGGTCTGGGCCTGCGAGTGGATCGGCCCGACCCGGGCGATCGAGGCGAAGGTGCGGGGCGTCTGCAGGAAGCCGACCCCGTGGCCGGTCGCCGGCGCGTCGACGATCACCAGGTCGTACTTGCGCCCCTTCTTCACCTTGCGGTCGAGCTGGGCGAGCTCCCAGATCTTGCCGATCGTCACCAGCTCCTTCAGCCCCGGCGTCGCCGCGGCGAGGTAGTTGAAGATGCGGCTGCGGAAGAGCATGTCCCGCATCGCCCGCACCTTCAGCTGCAGCAGCACGTACTCCCGCATCGACTCGTCAGGGTCGATCGAGATCGACCAGAGGTTCTCCTCCATCTCGACCTCGTGGAAGCCGACGGAGGTGTGCTCGAACATCCGCGAGGCGTTCTCCTGGGCGGCGACCTCGCAGACGATCGTCCGCTTGCCTTCGCTGGCGGCGCGCAGGCCGAGGGCGACGGCGACGGTGGTCTTGCCGACGCCGCCCTTGCCGGTGACGATCACGAGCCGCTTGTCGAGGAGGTCGGGGATTGGCTGATTCCTAGCAATTTCGGGGGTCGGCAGGAAAAGCGGAGCCACATACGAATATCCGCGCAATGGGATTTCTAAGCCGAAAGAAGCCGAAGCCTGCTCCTGTCGAGATCCACGAGGAGCGGCCCATGGTCGATGAGCTCCAGCAGATGGAAGAGGCGGTGCCCGAGCGGCCCGTCGAGCCGCCTGCGCCTGAGCCCGTCGTCGAGGAGAAGCCCCCTGTCGCGACGGAAGGACCCGAGGAGCCGGCGCTCAAGGGCGGGTCGGAGGACGAGGAGGAGGGCCCGGCTCGGCTCAAGGCTGTCGATCTCCTGGCGCCCACCCGGCTCGATTTCCTGAACGAGAAGGAGGCCGGGGAGGAGGCGCCGGTCAAGACCGCCGAGGTCATCGCCTTCGCCAACCAGAAGGGCGGGGTCGCTAAGACGACCACGACCCTGAACCTGGCCGTGGCCTTCGCCGAGTCCGGCTACCGGGTGCTCTGCATCGACCTCGACCCGCAGGGGAACCTGACGATGAGCCAGGGGATCGACCCCGACAAGGTCGAGAAGAGCCTCTACGACGTGCTCGTCAACGACATGCCGATCTCCGAGATCATCGTCAAGCGGGAGATCGACATCGCCGTCGCCTCGATCGACCTGGCCGGCGCCGAGATCGCGATGAGCACCAAGATCGGCCGCGAGCGCTCGCTGGAGAAAGCGCTGAAGGAGGTCGGTGGCGAATACGACTTCGTCTGCATCGACACGCCGCCGAGCCTCGGCCTGCTGACGATCAACGCGCTGACGGCGGCGAACAAAGTCATCGTCCCGGTCCAGTGCGAGTACCTCTCGATGCGCGGCCTGGTCCAGCTGCAGAACACGCTGCGGATGATCCAGGAGAACCTCAACCCCGAGGTGCGGATCGAGGGCATCCTGCCGACGATGCTGGACTCGCGGACGATCCACGCCAAGGAGGCGGTGGAAATCCTCGAGGAGAACTTCGGCGACCTCGTCTTCCAGTCCCGGATACGCAAGGCGATCAAATTCGCCGAGGCGCCCGTCAAAGGCGCCTCCGTGCTCAAGTACGATTCGGATTCGAGCGCGGCGAACTACTACCGGGATCTGGCGAAGGAGGTTCTGTCTCATGGCTCGGCGTGACAAGCGCGCAAGCATGCGCGAGGGGCCGCTTTCCGACCTCTTCCGGTCCACCACCGAGGACGCGCCGATGGATCCGCCCGAGGCGCCTCGGTACGGGCGCCAGGATCCGGCGGAGGCTCAAAAAGAGCAGCAGCAGACGCCGCCGCCGGCGCCCGAGCCTGAGCCCGAGGCAAAGGAAGAGACTTCGACCGACGTCCCCCTTCAGCAGGAGGAGCCGGCCACCTTCTTCGATCAGGAGATCGAGACCTCTACCGAGCCTGCGCCTGAGCGGCTGAAGCGGGTCTTCAACGAGGAGCCGAAGCCGCGCCGTGAGTTCTCGACGGAGAACCCCCGCTATGGGCGCGAGGAGCCGGCTTACGAGCCGCCCGGCAGCGGCGAGCCGCACCAGCCGGTGATCAAAGTCGTCGGGGTCGGCGGTGCCGGCGTCAACGCGGTCAACCGGATGGTCGACGCGCGGGTTCCGGGGGTCGAGTTCATGGCGGTCAATACCGATCTGCAGTCGCTGCAGCTCTGCGTCGCTGACGTCACCGTCCACATCGGCGACGAGCAGACGCGCGGGCTCGGCGCCGGCGCCGATCCCGAGGTCGGGCACCGCTCCGCGTTCGAGGAGCAGGACAAGATCAAGCGGCTGCTGAAGGGCTCCGACATGGTCTTCGTCGCCGCCGGGGCCGGCGGGGGCACCGGCTCGGGGGCCGCCCCGGTCGTCGCCCGCCTCGCCCGCGAGGTCGGGGCGCTGACGGTCGGGATCGTCACCAAGCCGTTCAGCTTCGAGGGCAGCCGCCGCGGCACCCAGGCCCAGAAGGGCATCGAGGAACTCTCCGAAGAGGTCGACACCCTGATCGTCGTCCCCAACGACCGCCTGCTCGAGGTCCTCGACCAGCAGACCTCGATGGTCGAGGCGTTCAAGGTCGCCGACGACGTACTGCGCCAGGGCGTCCAGGGCATCTCCGACCTGGTCACGCTCCCTGCCGTCATCAACCTCGACTTCGCCGACGTGCGCTCGATCATGTCCGACGCCGGCCGGGCGCTGCTGGGGATCGGCATGGCCCACGGCGACGGCCGCGCGATCGAAGCCGCCGAAAAGGCGATCTCCTCGCCGCTGCTGGAGACCTCGATGGACGGGGCCCGGGCGATCCTGCTCTCGATCACCGGCGGCGGCGACCTCTCGCTCGTCGAGGTCTCCGAGGCCGCCAAGGTGGTCGGCGAGGCCGCCCATCCCGACGCCAACATCATCTTCGGGGCCAACGTCGACGAGGCGATCGGCGACCAGGTCTGGGTGACCGTCGTCGCCACCCGCTTCGACGGCCGCGCGACGCCGCCCCGCCGGGCCGAGGAGCCGACGATCCGGCGCACCAAGGACGCCGGCTCATCGCGCCGCGGCCGCTCCGGCGAACGCGAGCTCGGCATCGACGTCCCAGAGTTCCTTCCCAGCTAGCGGCCCCTCCCTTGTCGCAGCGGCGGATGGGCGGCTGCAAACCTTCGCCTGGCGGCGTCCTCAGTCGCCTGCATAGCTCTGCTATGCAGGCTCCCTGCGTCCTTGCCATGCTCGGTTTTCGCTCGCCCATCCACCACTGCGCCTGCGGGAGTGACCGCTACCTGGGTCCCGGCATGGAGGCAGGCCGGTGAAAGGGGTCGTCGCAGCCGGGCACCCGCTGAGCGCCGAGGCCGGCGCCGCCGTCCTGCGCGAGGGCGGCAACGCGGTCGACGCCGCGGTCTGCGCGGTGCTCGCCTCGTTCGCGGTCGAGAGCCCCTTGACCGGGTTCGGCGCCGGCGGCCACATGATGGTCCACGGCGGGGGTGAGACGACGCTGATCGACTTCTTCGTCGCCGCGCCCGGGCTCGACGGGATCGAGCGGACGACCGAGCTGGTCCCGGTGCCGGTCCGCTTCGATGCCGAGACGGTGCAGACCTTCTACGTCGGGCCGGCTTCCTGCGGCGTCCCGGGCACCGCCGCCGGGCTCGCCCGCGCGCTGGAGCGGTTCGGGACGATGCCGCTCTCCTCGCTGATCGGCGCCGGGGTCCGGCTCGCCCGCCAGGGAGCCCCGGTCAACCGCCAGCAGGCCTACATCCTCGAGATCCTCGCCCCGATCCACGAGCACATGGCCGGGACGCGGGAGCTGTACGCGCCCCGGGGGCGGCGGCTGGAGGAGGGGGAGGTCTTCGCCTTTCCCGAACTGGCCGACACGCTGGAACGCTATGCCGAGGAGGGCGCCGATCTCTTGTACCGGGGTGAGCTGGCGCGCCGGATCAGCGACTTCGTCGTCGGCCACGGCGGCTACGTCGGCCCCGGCGACCTCGCCTCCTACGAGCCGATCGAGCGCAAGCCGATCGACACCGCCTTCCGCGGCACCGAAGTCCTCACCAACCCGCCGCCGTCCTCCGGCGGCATCCTCATCTCCTATTGCCTCGGGCTGCTCGAGCGGCTCGGCCCGCGCAGCGGACCCGAGCAGCTGGTGGCGGCGATGGAAGCAGCCAACTCGCGCCGCGACCTCGCCTTCGCCGAGTCCCTCTACGAGGAGGGGATGGAGGTCGGCTTCCTCGACCCGGCCGGGCTCGACCTCGCGGCCGCCGATCTGCTCGGCTCGACGACCCACATCTCGGTCCTCGACGCCGAGGGCAACTGCGCCAGCGTCACCTGCTCCAACGGCTCCGGCTCGGGAGTGCTGGTCCCGGGCACCGGGGTGATCCTCAACAACATGCTCGGCGAGGAGGACCTGAACCCCGCCGGCTTCCACCTGATCGCGCCGGGGCGGCGGGTTCCCTCGATGATGGCGCCGACGGTGGTGCTCCGCGACGGGGAGATCGTCCTCGCCCTCGGCAGCGCCGGCTCCAACCGGATCCGCTCGGCGATCCTGCAGACGGTGGTGCGGGTGGTCGAGCAGGGCTTTCCGGTCGACGCGGCCGTGGAGGCGGCGCGGCTGCACTTCGAGCAGGGGGTCGTCCAGGCCGAGCCCGGGATCGACGAGGAGGCGCTGCGGCGGATCGAGGCGCGCGGCGTGCAGGTGCTGCGGCGCCCGGCGCTGAACCTCTTCTTCGGCGGCGTCCAGGCGGTGGCCCGCGATCCGCGGAGCGGCGAGCTAAGCGGCGGCGGCGACCCCCGCCGCGGCGGCGCGGTCGCCTACGCCTGAGGAGGCGCCGGCGTAATCGCGTGGTTCCTTTGTCCGGCCATACAGGGCAAAGGAACCACGCAACCGGCTGGCGGACTCGCGTAACCATCGCGTGGTTCTTTTGTCCGGGTATAGAGGACAAAGGAACCACGCAACCGGTCGAGGCGCTTGAATGAGCCCTCGTGGCGACGGATCCGAAAATCGACTTCGAGGCGGAGGGGCTGCTCGAGGGGGTGGAGGGCGATTCGCGGGCGGCGCGGCTGGAGCTGCTCGAAGAGCTCGCCGACGAGGGCTGCACGCTGGAAGAGCTGAAGGCCGCAGTCGCGGTCGGGCGGCTGACGCTGCTGCCGGTCGAGCGGGCGCTGGCCGGCGAGGGCCCCCGCTATACGGCCCGCGAGATCGCCGGGCAGGTCGGGCTCGAGCTCGACGCCCTGCAGCGCTTCACCTCGGCCCTCGGGGTGCCCTACGGCGACCCCGACGAGCGGCGTGGCACCGACGCCGACCTCGAGGCGGCGCGCATGGTCAAGGCCTTCATCGACACCGGCCTGCCCGAAGACGGCCTGCTCGGCGTCGCCCGCACGATCGGGATGGGGACGGCGAGGATCGCCGAAGCCAACCGCGAGCTGATCGTCCGCACGCTGATCCGGCCCGGCGACAACGAGCGCGACGTCGCCCGCCGCTTCGCCGCCGCCGCCGACTATCTGATGCCGCTCGCCGGGCCAACCGTTGTCTACGCGCTGCAGGCGCACCTGCTGGAGCAGATCCGCCGCGACGTCATCGGCGCCACCGACCTCGCCTCGGGGGACGTCGGCGGGACCGTCAACCTCACCGTCTGCTTCGCCGACCTGGTCGAGTTCACCCGCCTCGGCGAGGAAATCGCCCCCGAGGAGCTGGGGATGGTCGCCGGCCGGCTGGAGGAGATGGCGACCGCCGTCGCCGAGCCGCCGGTGCGGCTGGTGAAGACGATCGGCGACGAGGTGATGCTGGTCTCCAGCGAGCCCGAGCCGATGGTCGCGGCGGCGCTCGAGCTGATCGCCGCCGCCGAGGCCGAAGGCCAGCAGTTCCCGTGGCTGCGCGCCGGGATCGCCAGCGGGCCGACCCTGCCGCAGGCGGGCGACTACTACGGCCGCGCCGTAAACCTCGCCAGCCGCCTGACCAACGTCGCCCGGCCCGGCAGCGTCGTCCTCGACGAGGCGACCAAGGAGGTGGCAGGGGACGGCTTCGACTACTCCTACGTCGGCGAACGACGCCTCAAGGGCCTCGACTACCGGGTC
>DASTAR010000123.1:0-40544 GCA_035712505.1 Solirubrobacterales bacterium | reverse complement strand
CCCGCGCCGGTGGGCGTAGTCGAGGCCCGCGCAGGCCTGGATCCCGATCTCCGCCGTCGTCTGCGAGTCCAAATGGCCCTGGCGCTGCAGGATCTGGGCTCCCGAGCGCCCCTCCACGTACTCCATGACGATGTAGTGGCGCCCCTGGTCGACGCCGGTGTCGTAGACCTGGACGATGTTCGGGTGGATCAGCTTCGCCACCGCCAGCGCCTCGCGTTTGAAGCGTTCGACGAAGCGCTCGTCGTCGTGCAGGTGCTCGGCGAGGATCTTCACCGCGACCGTGCGCTCGAGGATGCGGTCGGTCGCCTTGTAGACGCTCGACATCCCACCGGTGCCAAGACGTTCGCCCGTCTCGTAGCGCCCTGAGAGCGTTCCCGCCTCCATCATTCGACCCCTACGCCGGGGCTGACCCCGCCCGATTCGGTTTCTTCGGGGACGGGTTCGGGTTCGGGGGCTGGGGGAGGAGCTTCTTCATGTCCTTTGGCTTTGCCTTTGCCTTCGGACTGCGGCAGGTTCCCTTCTTCCACTTCTTCGGGGCCTTTCGCCTTTTCTTCTTCCTTGCGCTCCTGCTTTTCCGCCTTTTCCTGCGCCTTCGCGGCCTTTTCGTCTTCGGCTTCGAGTTCTTCGGCTTCCAGTTCTTCAGCTTCAACATCGGCTTCGGCCGCTTGTTCCGCTTCTTCTTCGGATTCTTCGTCGCAGCGGCTGACCACTTCGCCCAGGCGCGCCGTCCCTTCCTGCAGCGCCGTCTTCAGCTTCGCGGCGACGCCGTTGAGCTCTTCGACTTCGGCGTTTACCGCGGCGACGGCGTCTTCGGCGCCGATGCAGTCGCCGCTGCCGGCAAGCTGCCGCACTTCTTCGAGGTTCGCTTCGATCTGGCTCGCCTTCGCCCCCGGCAGCAGCTTGGCGTCGCTGCCGCCACCGCAGGAGGCCAATGCCACCGCGCTGGCTGCGCCGAAGAGGAGGGCGAGCATCGGTGCGCTCAGCCGCATGGTTGCGAGTCTAGACAAAGGTCTCGGGCAGATCTTTCCCCTGCATTTTCCGATCAACGGCCGGCCTCCAGCCGATCGGCGAGCGCCGGCGGCAGTCCGGCCGCCCGGATCGCTGTCGCGGCAGCGGAGATGTCGTACTCGACCCGGTGCCAGCGTGCGGTCCACGCCTCGGTGTCGAGCTCGAGCCAGGCGGCCCGCGGATCGCCGTCACGCGGCTGCCCGACGCTGCCGGGGTTGAGCAGCCATTCGCCGTCGGGCAGCTCGATCTCCAGGCCGCTCTCCGCCTGTGCGCCCTGCGCGTGGCCGCCGCGCGCGCCGGGGGAACGGACGAAGAAGAGGGCGATGTGGGAGTGGCCGATCAGCCCGACTCGCTCCTCCTGGGCGCCCAGCCCCGCTTCGGCCTGCTCGGCGGAGAGGACGTACTCCCAGACGGGATCGCGCGGCGAGGCGTGGAAGAGGCCGACGCCGCCCTTCGAGGCGGTCGGCTCGAGCTCGCCGAGGAAGGCCAGCGTCTCCTCGCCGACGTTCTCCCGCGTCCATTCGACAGCCGCCGCCGCGCCCTCCGAGAAGGTGGAGATGTCGAGCGCCCCCAGCACCGCCAGGTCGTGGTTGCCGACCAGGCAGGTGTCGCAGCGCTCCCGGACCAGCGCCGTGCAGGCGTCGGGGTCGGCGCCGTAGCCGACCATGTCGCCCAGGCACCAGGCCTCCTCGACCCCCGCCTCCTCGACCCCCGCGAGGACGGCTTCGAGGGCCTGCCGGTTGGAATGGATGTCGCTGAGGACCGCTACGCGCAAGCGGGCAGCGTACCCGGCCGCAGCCGCGGTCCATACGATGGGCCGGTGACCGCAACGGATTCGATAGCCGCGCTGAGGGGGGCGGTCGAAGGCGCTGTGCGCACCCTGCACGAGAGCGACCCCGGTGAGCCGCGGCCGACCCTGGAGCGGCCGCCCAAGACCGAGCTCGGCGATTACAGCTCCAACGCGGCGATGCTCCTGGCCCGGCATCTCAGCGACAACCCGCGCACGGTGGCCGAACGCCTGCGGGACGAGCTGGGAACCGATGCCGGCCTGGCGCCGAAGCTGGAGCGGATCGAGGTCGCGGGCCCCGGCTTCGTCAACTTCTTCCTTGCCGACTCCTGGTACCTGCAGGCGCTCGGCGACCTGCTCGAGGCGGAGGAGGAGCTGGGGCCGGCGCCGACCCCGTCCCCGGAGAAGATCCTCGTCGAGTTCGTCTCTGCCAACCCCACGGGCCCTCTGCACGTGGGCGGCGGTCGCCATGCCGCCTATGGAGACTCCCTGAGCCGGCTCCTGGAAGCGGTTGGACACGAGGTGGAGCGCGAGTACTACGTCAACGATGCTGGCGGGCAGATCACTCGCCTGGCCGATTCGATCGCTGCTCGCATGAACGGCGAGGAGCCGCCTGAGGATGGCTACGCAGGACCATATGTCGCTGATTTAGCCGAGCAGGTCGCTGCCACTGGCATCGATCCCTCCGACCGCAAGCGCGTCGGCGATCGAGCGATCGAGTTGCTGCTTCAGGAGGTGCAAGGGACCCTCGCGCGCTTCGGTGTCAGGTTTGACACTTTCTTCTCCGAGAGAAGCCTCTACGAGACCGGGGAGGTGGAGGCTGCGCTTGCCGATCTCGACGCGCGAGGTCATACGTACCGAAGTGAAGAAGCGCTGTGGCTGCGTAGCACGGACTTCGGTGACGATAAAGATCGCGTCCTGATCCGGGCCAACGAAGAACCGACCTATCTGGCGGCAGATGTCGCCTACCACTGGGACAAGCTGCAGCGAGGATTCGATCGCCTGATCGACGTGCTCGGCGCCGACCATCACGGTTATGTGGCTCGGGTGCGAGCGGCGATCGAGGCGATGGGTGCAGATCCAGAGACGTTCGAGGCTCTGATCATGAGGCTTGTCAACATCATCGCCGCAGGCGAGCGCGCACGGATGTCAAAGCGTCGCGGGGACTTCGTCACCCTCGACGAGTTGGTCGACGCAATCGGCGTTGACGCCAGCCGCTGGTACATGCTCTTCCGGAGCCACGACACGGAAGTCGATCTCGACGTCGAACTGGCGAGCCGCCAGTCGAGCGAGAACCCCGTCTACTACGTGCAGTACGCGCACGCGCGGATCGCCAGCATCCTGCGCAAAGCGGGGGAGGAGGGAGCGCCGGCGCCGCGCGTCCCGGCCGAGCGGACGCCGCTGCAGGAGGGCGAGAAGGTGCTGGTCAAGCGCCTGCTCGAATTCCCCGAGGAGGTGCGGGCGGCTGCGGAGCGGCGGGCACCGCACCGGATCTGCGCCTACTCGACCGTCGTCGCAGCCGACTTCCACGCCTTCTACCGCGACTGTCAGGTGGTGGGCGTCGAGGGCGAGGGAGTCGAAGCCTCGCGGCTGGCGCTCTGCCTGGCGACGAAGAGGACGATCGCGGCCGCCCTGGGCCTGCTGGGGATCTCGGCCCCCGAGCGGATGTGATGCTGCGGGGCCGGAGGCTTCCCCTCCTCGCCGAGGTCTCCGGGCCAGGGGAGGATGCACGAGCGTGGTCGCTGCGCCGGGGCGACCTCGAGGCGCTGGAGAAGGCGTTGCCGCGGCTGGAGGGAGAGCGGGTCGTCCTGGTCGCCGGGCAGCGAGAGGCGGCGCCGCTGGCTGCGATCGCCCTGGCGGCCGCGGCGGCGGCGCGCGGGCCGAGGACGATCCTCGTCGAGTGCGACCTCGCCCGGCCGCGGCTTGCCGCCTACGTCGGCCTCGCCGCGACCCCCGGCCTGCACGAGTACCTGCGCTGGGAGGCGGAGCCGGCGGACGTGCTGCAGCCTGTCGTCCTCGGGGGGTCGGCCGTCGACGGCGCGGGCGACCCGCTCGCCTGCGTCTGCGCTGGCCGGCCGGCGTCGAAGACGGAAACCCTGCTCGGGCTGCAGAGCTTCGCCCACATGGTCGAGAAGCTGCGGGCGGCCTACGAGCTGGTGCTCCTCAGCGGCCCGCCGCTGCTGGAGGAACCGGGCTCAATCGCGATCGCAGCCCGCCAGGCGGACGCAGTCGTTGCGGGGCTACCGGCACCGGCGACGGGCGACCGCACCATCGCCAAGGCGCTCGAGCGCCTGCCGGTCCCGGCGCTCGGCACGATCGCCGTCGCGGACTGAGCACGGCGACTTATCCGTGTCATTTACGGATAAGTCGCCGTGCTAGAGGTCGTAGCGGGCGAGGTCGGCGTCGAGTCGCTCGGCGTCGTCGCCTTTCGGCCCGGTGGCGGCGGGCTTGCCGCGGCCGCTTCCGCCACCGGCACGGCGCCAGCGCAGCACGCCGAAGGCCAAGGCCACTACGGCAGCGATGAAGGCGACGATCGGGACCACGTAGGCGGAGAGGCTGAAGCCGGAGCCCTGCGGCAGCGCCAGCACCGCGTTGCCGTACTCGGCGACCAAGGCGTCCTTGACCTGGGCTTCGGTCTTGCCTTCGGCGATCAGGCGGCGGATGAAGGCCTTCTCCCGCATGGCCTGGGGCGATTCGGCCAGCTGCAGGAGCGTCCCGCAGACGGGGCACATCACCTGCTTTTCGATTTCGATCAGGGATGCGCGGGGTTCGGCGGCGGTTGCGCTCGGCGTCCACGCCGTCAAGAGCGCAAGCGCGACCAGGGCCAGCCGCGCCTTCACGACTGCGCCTTCGGCAGGAACGGTTCCACCTGTTCATGCAGGTACTGCTCGTCGACCGGTCCCGGCAGCTCCCAGCGCACGAACCCCTGCGGGTCGACGAGGAAGCTCTCCGGCACGCCGGTGGTCCCGTAGCTGTGGGCGGCGCTCCCGTCTCCGTCGCGCAGCTGCGGATAGCTGAGCCCGTAGCGCCGCGCGAACTCCTGCCCGTCGCCGCTCAGGTCGCGGGTGTCGATACCGAGGACCGTGAATTCGGGCCCCCCGTGCCGATGCTGGAATTCCTCCAGCGCGGGCGCCTCCTGCTTGCAGGGGACGCACCAGGACGCCCAGAAGTTGACCAGCACCCAGCGCCCTTCGTACTGGGTCAGCGACCCGGCCCCACCGCCTCCGAGCCGCGGCAGCGAAACGCCGGGAGCCTGTTCCCCGACCGCGACCCTCGAAGACCCCTTGCTGACCAGCCCGTAGACGAGCAGGCCGACGAGGGCCAGCACGGCCAGCACAGCGATGGAAGAGCGAACGCCCACGGACGCCGAACTCTAGTTCCAGCGTCACCCCGGCGGTCCACGGTCCGCCACGCCTCTAGAATCCCCCCGGCGCGGACGTAGCTCAGTTGGTAGAGCGCGAGCTTCCCAAGCTCGAGGTCGCGGGTTCGAGACCCGTCGTCCGCTTTCGAGGCTTGAACCAGGAGGCGCCGCGCCGATGCCTTGATTTAGGGGTCGCCGAGTGGTCTGCTTTAACCGGGCGGGGACCACCGGACGAGGAGGACGCGATGTATGCACGGGTTGTTCGTTGGGAGGGAGCCGAGGCCGAGGCGATCAAGGAGACCGCGGGTAAAATCAGCGCCGACGCCGAGTCCGGGCCTCCCGAGGGAGTTCCGGCGAAAGGATTGCTGCTCCTGCACGACCTCGAGGGCGGCAAAGCGATGGCCATCTCCTTCTTCGAGACCGAGGAGGACTACCGGGAAGGGGACGCGACGCTGAGCTCGATGGATCCGCCCGGCGGCGGTTTCGGCCGGCGCGTCGCCGTCGACAAGTACTCGGTTGCCCTGGAATTGGAGGTCTAGCTCGGCTCGGGTCGAGGTCACCTACGCGGCGACGGGATAGCGCGACTCCTCCTCGGTGTCCACTTCCCGTTCGCTCGCTTCCTCGTGGGAGCCTCCCCGGTCCTCGGCCGGCAGGCGGTAGAAATGCTCGGTCGCGCCGCGCACCTGGCGCTCGCGCACCAGTTCGATCAAGCCCGATTTCGCCAGCTCGGTGACGTGGTAGTTCGTGTTGCTGAGGGGGATCTGCAGCTCGCGGCTGAGGTCGCTGGGGGAGAGTACGCGGCCGCCGTCGATGCCGAGGATTTCGAGGATCGAGACGCGGAGAGGATGCGCAGTCGCCCGCGCCAGCCTCTCCCAGTTGACTGGGATCGAGGGGCTTGACCGGCCGTTCGCCGCTGCATTTGCCGAGATTTGCCGGCTCTCGAGCTGACCGTTGGGGAAATGTCCGTTGGAGGTTGGCATAAGGAGATATTACCCAAAAATGTTGATTCAACTCATTATTATCGGGTAGAACATCCGACGAGAATCTGTATCGGGAGCTTCCTGGGAGGAAATTCGATGCGAGACCGAGCCGCGCCTGCGGCCTTTGCCTTTTGCCTTTGCCTGATCCTGTCGCTCGCCGCCGTCCCGGCGGCGCTGGCCGACACCGGCGACATCATCGCCCCGAGCGACCTCACCCACCCCTCGGCCGGTTCCGGCTGGCAGGCCGGGACCTGCAAGGACGAACCCGCCGGTGAACCCTGCTCGATCGCCACTCCCGATCTCTTCTTCGAAACCGCGAGCGCCCATCCCAACTTCGGCTTCACCCAGTTCATCATCAAGAACGAACCGCCCGGCGAAACCCCGGTGGGCGAACTGAAGACGGTTCGGGTCGACCTTCCGGTCGGCTTCAGCGTCAATCCGGGGGCGACGCCGCGCTGCCCGCTCTCGACCTTCGAAGCGGGCGCCTCCGGCTGCCCGCCGGAATCGGTGGTCGGCAAAAGCGAGGCCACCGTCTCGCTGCCGCCGTTCGGGACCCCGGCGCCCCCGACTGCGCCCACCACCGAAGTCCCCGTCTACAACGTCGAACCGAAGCCCGGCGAGGCGGCCCGCTTCGGCCTCGAACTCGCCGGCAACGAAGTCTTCCTCGAAGGCGACGTCGCCTGGTCGAGCGACTACCACGAGGGGTTCACGATCCACGTCCCGGCGGCGCTGCCGGAAGCCCTGGGCGGGCTGTTCGGCCTGCTCGGCGGCGAAAAGGGCCTGATCCTGAAGAACCGCCTCGTCTTCGAAGGCCGCGCCGGTGACGGGACCTTCCTGACCACGCCGACCACCTGCTTCGGCCCCGCCTACAAGGACGACTGGAAACCGGGCGAACTCCCGGGCGGGCCCTCGGGCCACGTCTATTCGACCTTGCTCCGCGCCGACTCAGTCGGGAAGCCCGACCCGAACTTCCCCGCCGGCTCGTCCTACTTCGAGTCACCGATCCCGCCGCTGAGCGAAACGAGCGGCCCGGGGACCTCGCCCAAGGGCTGCAGCACGATCCCCTACGAACCCGCGCTCGAAGTCCAGCCCGGGACGGCAAACGTCAACTCGCCGGCGGCGGCCGAGGTCGACGTCGAGGTTCCGCACCTCAAAGACGAAAACGGCCAGGACAGCTCGCACACGCGGAGCGCCACGGTGACGCTGCCGCAGGGCATGGGCCTGAATCCGTCCGCCGCCGCCGGGCTCGAGACCTGCACCGAAGACGAGTTCGGCAAGGGGACCCGCAACCCCGTCGCTTGCCCGCCCGAGTCCGTGATCGGCCACGCGCGGATCGAATCGCCGCCGCTGGTCGACCAGGCCGACCCGCAGCCCGAAGAAGTGCTCGAAGGGGACGTCTATGCGGGCAAGCAGGAAAGCCGCGATCCGGCCTCTGGCAAGGAGTACCGGATCTTCATCGAGGCGAAGTCGGACCGCTACGGGATCTCGGTGCGGCTGATCGGCGACGTCCGCGCCAACCCGGTGACGGGGCAGCTGACGACGACGATCGCGGAAACCCCGCAGGTCCCCTTCACCGCGTTCGACCTCTCCTTCAGAGGCGGCGCTCGAGCGGTCCTCAGCAGCCCGCCGACCTGCGGGCCGAACAAGGGCACCGCGGTGATGACCCCGTGGTCGGGGAACCCTCCCGCCACGCCGGGCAGCAGCTTTGCCCTCAGCAATAACCCTGACGGCGGCGCATGTCCGAAGACGATGTCCGAACGCCCCTTCACGCCCGGCTTCGCCGCCGGTCCGGCGAGCTCGCGGGCCGGCGCCTTCAGCCCGGTCTCGATCCAGATCGCCCGCCCGGACGGCCAGCAGGAGCTGAAGGGCGCCGACGTCGTCCTGCCGCCGGGGATGAGCGGCAGGCTCCGCGGCATCCCCTACTGCCCGGAGGGCGCGCTCGCCGCGGCCGCCGGCAAGGCGGGCGCGGAAGAGATCGCGGCCTCGAGCTGCCCGGCCGCGAGCCAGGTCGGCACCGCCTCGGTCGCAGTCGGCACCGGCCCCTCGCCCTACAAGATCGACGGCAAGGTCTTCCTCTCAGGTCCCTACCACGGGGCCCCTCTCTCCCTGGCAGTGGTCACCCCCGCCACGGCCGGCCCGTATGACCTCGGGACGGTCGTGGTGAGGGTGGCCCTGTTCGTCGATCCGGAAACGGCCCAGGTCCACGCGGTCTCCGACCCGGTCCCCGACGTCTTCGGCGGCGCCCAGCTGAGCATCCGCTCGATCGACCTGAAGATGGACAAGCCCGACTTCACCCTCAACCCGACCAGCTGCGAACCCTTCGCCACCACCGGCACCCTGGCCGGCGGCGGCGGGGACCCGACCAACCCGGCGGCCTTCAGCGCCTTCGGCGTCAACGCTCCCTTCCAGGCGACCGACTGCAACGCACTCGGCTTCAAGCCCAAGCTGTTCACGAAGCTGATCGGCGGCCGCAGGGCGATGCGCCGCAATGGCCATCCGGCGTTCCGTGCTGTCCTCGTCGCCAGGGAAGGCGACGCCAACATCAAGCGGGCGGCGCTGACCCTCCCGCACTCGCAGTTCCTCGATCAGGGGCACATCGGGACGATCTGCACGCGGGTCCAGCTGGCG
Organism: Solirubrobacterales bacterium; assembly: GCA_035712505.1. GTDB lineage: Bacteria > Actinomycetota > Thermoleophilia > Solirubrobacterales > 70-9 > VAYN01. The sequence continues at coordinate 31,780 of DASTAR010000123.1, read as the reverse complement.
GCCTCCGCCTGCCCCGCCCGCTCTATATATGGATACGCGCGGGCAAGTTCGCCGCTGCTGGACGAGGAAGTCGCCGGCCCGGTCTACCTGGTCTCCTCCGAACACGAACTGCCGGACCTGCTGGCGGACCTGCACGGTCAGGTGAACGTGCGGCTGCGCGGCGTCATCAGCGCCGCCAAGGCGCGGATGAGGACGGTCTTCTACCCCGTGCCCGACGTCCCGGTGAGCAAGTTCACGCTCAACATGAAAGGCGGCAAGAAAGGGCTGCTGGTCAACTCCCGCGACCTCTGCAAGCGCCCGAACCGCTCCTTCCTCAACTTCAAAGCCCAAAATGGCAAGCGCCTGAAGGTGAAGAAGCTGCCGCTACGGACCCCTGGCTGCCGCAGGGCGCGCAAGCACCGGCACGGGCACAGGCGCTGAGGCGATTAACAGCGCGGCCAGGTGGGTATCGATCTGCCACAGGTGAGGAAACCGGCCGCACAGCTACTCGCGCTCGCCGTCGTCTGCGGCCTGCTCTTCGTACCCGCAGCGCAGGCGGGCGAAGTCCCGTTCGCGCCGCAGGACAACGAACACCCGACCGCCGACGACGGCTGGCAGGCGGGGACGTGCAAGGCCGACCTCGGTCCCTGCAGCGTCGACACTCCCGGCGAGTTCTTCGAAACCGCGGCGGGCCACCCGCCGGTCGGCTTCACCCAGTTCATCATCAAGCACACGAACAGCGGCCTGCCCGGGCACGAAGAACCGGACGTGAACCTGAAGGACCTGCGGGTCGACCTTCCGATCGGGCTCAGCGTCAACCCCGGGGCGGTGCCGCGGTGCCCGTACGAAGCCGAACACCTGCAACACGTCAGCGATTGCGCCACCGCGTCGCCGCTGAGCGCGGTCGGCAAGAGCCACGTGTACGTCTCCGACGAACTCGGGCTGCTGCCGCCGATTCCGGTCGAAGCGACCGTCTACAACCTGGCCCCCAAGCCCGGTCAACCGGCCCGGTTCGGCTTCACCGTGGAAGCCATCCCCGGCTTCGAAGCGGTCCCTCCGAGCGACATCTTCCTGGAAGCGGACGTGGCCTGGGAGTCGGACTTCCACGAGGGCTTCACGATCTCGGTGCCCAAGGTCGAACTCGTGAAACTCCTCGAGAACCGGCTTGTCTTCGACGGGGAAGCGCACGCGCCGGGGGGCCAGGGCTTTTTCCTCACCACCCCGAGCACCTGCTGGAACCCGAACACCGACGCCGCCCACGAGCACACCTACTCGACCTACGCCCGGGGCGACTCGGTCGAACAGCCGGACCCGAACTTTCCCGAAGGCTCGCCCTTCGTCGAGTCGCCGCTGCCGCCCGGGACCTTTCCCAAGGCCTGCGACTCGATCCCCTTCAACCCGGCGATCCACGTCGACGGTGGGACCGATGCGGTCGATTCACCCGCCGCGGTGACCACCGAACTGCAGGTGCCGATCGAAGAAGGGCAGCCGAGTGGCCAGGAAACCTCGACGGTGCGGACCGCGAAGGTGACGCTGCCGCAGGGCATGGGGCTCAATCCCTCGGCCGCAAACGGCCTTGCCGCCTGCACTCCGGAGCAGTTCAACAAGGGCAACAGAAACCCGGTGGCCTGTCCCGCCAACTCGAAGATCGGGACCGCGACCGTGGTCAGCGAGGCACTGCCCGACCAGCCGCTGACCGGAGACGTCTATGTCGGCAGACAGGAAAGCCGCGACCCGGAATCCGGCAAGGAGTACCAGATCTACGTCGATGCCAGGGCGGACCGCTACGACGTCGAGGCGCGCCTGGTCGGCAACGTCTTCGCCAACGCGAGGACCGGCCAGCTGACCGCCTACTTCGACGATCCCCCGAAGACGGTCAGCCGGGGAGGCAACAGCGACAACATCCCGCACGGCCTGCCGCAGGTCCCGTTCACCAACTTCAAGATCAGCATCGACGGGGGGCAGAAAGCGGCGCTCAGCAGCCCGCCCACCTGCGGCCCCAACAAGACGACCAGCGACATCACGCCCTGGTCGGCCGAATTCGGCGGCAAATCGGCCAGCCCCTCGAGCGAATTCAGCCTCGCCAAGCTGCCGGGCGGGGCCAACTGCCCGAAGACGCTCGGGGAACGACCCTTCAGCCCCGGCTTCAGCGCCCAGCCGAAAAGCGACGAAGCCAAAGCGTTCACCCCGTTCATGTCGCACCTCACCCGCCCGGCCGGGCAGCAGGAGCTGAAAGGCCTCGACGTCACCCTGCCGCCGGGGGCGACGGCGAAGCTGGCGGGCGTGGCCTACTGCCCTGAGACCGCGATCGCCGCTGCCGGCGGCCGCTCCGGCAGCGACGAGGCGAGCAACCCGAGCTGTCCCGGCGACAGCCAGATCGGGGTCGCCACGGTCGAAGCCGGCACCGGTGACTCGCCGCTGAAGATCGGCGGCACCGTCTATCTGGCCGGTCCCTACGAAGGCGCGCCGCTCTCGGTCGTCGTCATCACCCCCGCGATCGCCGGTCCGTTCGACCTCGGCAACGTCGTCGTCAGGGTGCCGCTCTTCGTCAACCCCGAAACCGCCCAGGTCAACACCAGGACCGACGCCCTCCCGGACGTCTACGGCGGCACCAAACTCGACATCCGTTCGGTCTTCATCAACCTCAACCGCAAGGAATTCACCCTCAACGGCACCAACTGCGCCAAGGCCGCGACCGCTGGCGTGATCAAGGGCGGGGGGTCGGATCCGACCAGCCCGGCCGCCTATTCGTCCTTCGCCGTCAGCGACCCGTTCCAGGCGCAGGACTGCAACAAGCTCGCCTTCAAGCCGAAGCTGAAGATCCGCCTGTTCGGAAAGACGCAGCGGGCCAAGCACCCGAAACTGCGGGCGGTCCTGACGGCGCGCCGCGGCGACGCCAACATCGCCCGTGCCTCGGTGGCGCTGCCCCACGCGCTCTTCCTCGACCAGGCCAGCCTGGGCACTGTCTGCACCCGGGTCCAGTTCGCCGCCAATCAGTGCCCGAAGAAATCCGTCTACGGTCACGCCCGCGCGTTCACGCCGCTGCTCGCCAAGCCGCTGCAGGGCCGCGTCTACCTGCGTTCGTCGAACCACACGCTCCCGGACATGGTCGTCCACCTGCAGGGGCAGGTGGACGTCGACCTGGTCGGCCGCATCGACAGCTTCAAGGGCGGCATCCGCACCACCTTCGACCGGGTCCCCGACGTGCCGGTGACCAAGTTCGTGCTGACCCTGCCCGGCGGCAAGAAGGGCCTGCTGGTCAACTCACGCAACCTCTGTGTCAAGCCGGTCAAGGCGATCATCCGGATCAAAGGGCAGAACGGCAAGAAGGCCAACGGCAAGCCGAAGCTGCGCACCCCCTGCAAGAAGCATCACAAGAAGCACCGAAAGCACCACAAGAAGAAGCACTAGGCCATCACAAACAGTGACACCAAAAAGTGTTACGTCACTGATTGGTGACGGGGTTTACACCGCTGTCACAGCGGGCAATACTTGAAAGACCTGCGAAGCCCTGTATGTTCTTCCGCGGGAGAGTTTTGTGGGGCGCTTTCAGGGGGGCGTCCTCGTTAAGGGAAAACGAGGAGGAAATTGATGGCGAAGCGCTCGCTGGCGTTATTGCTTCTGTGTCTCGGAGCTCTGCTCGCGATGCCCGTCTTGGCGCAAGCCGATACGACGGACATCGTCGAACCAAACCACGAACCGCCGACGGCAGGGGACGGCTGGCAGGCGGGGACGTGCGTCTCGGATGCACCGGTCCAGTGTTCGCCGGAAACCCCGGAGCTGTTCTTCAAACAGGCTGCCGGCCACCCGCCGGTCGGCTACACCCAGTACCTCGTCCAGCACGGTGAAATCACGCCGACGCCGTTCGGAACCCTGATGCCGATCAAAGAACCGATCCCGGACAGGAAGATGAAGACGCTGCGGGTGGACCTGCCGCCTGGGCTTACCGTCAATCCCAACGCCACCCCGAAGTGTCCGCTGGCGGCTTTCGAAGCCGAGGTTGAAGTCAGCGGCGAAATGAAACACGTCCCCCAATGCCCGACCAACAGCATCGTGGGCGAAGACGAAGTGACGCTGGTGGTCAACACCGAAGGGGCTGTGCCCGCGCCACCGCCCGCCCCGCCGGGAACCTTCCTGCCGAAAGGCTTCGTGATCCCGCCCAGCGCAGGCCTGGGAACGAAAATCCCCGTTTACAACATCCAGCCGAAAGAAGGGGAACCGGCCCTATTCGGGTTCGTCGTCGGCTTCGAGCACCTGCTCTTCCTCGAAACGGCGGTCGCCTGGCAGAGTGACTTCCACGAGTCCTTCACGATCCATGAGCCCGAACCCGAACCACCGTTCACCCCGCTGAAGAACCGTCTCGTCAACTTCGGTCGGGAAGCGGGGAACGTTGGCGCTGACAAAGCCGGTAACGGCACCTTCATCACCAACCCGACTACCTGCTTCAACCCGAACGAATTCCCGCATCTCTACTCGACCTGGCTACGAGCCGAGTCCTGGGGGGAACCGAACCCGACCTTCCCGGTCGGTTCGACTCCGGTGGAGGCGAAGGTCGAGGACTCCTCGGGCACCCTGATCCAGCAGGAAGGCTGCGGCACGGTCCCGTTCGAACCGTCGATCAGCATGGACCCGGGGACGGGCAACGTCGACTCGCCTTCTGCGGCGACGGTAAACGTGAAACTGCCCTTCGATCCCGCCAAGGAAGGCGGCGCAGGACAGTCGCAGTCGCACGTCCGCAAGGCGGAAGTGACGCTGCCGAAGTACATGGGCCTCAATCCCTCCGGGGCGCAGGGCCTCGTCGCTTGCACCGACGCCCAGTTCAAGAAGGGCGTGCGGGACTACAACAACAACTGCCCGTCCGCTTCCAAGGTCGGGACGGCGACGGTTGAATCGCCGCCGCTCGAACGACCGCTGAGCGGCGAGGTCTACGTCGGCACGCAGAACAGCACCGACCCCCAGTCCGGCGAAGAGTTCCGGATCCTGGTCGAAGCCAAGGAACCGAAAGAGGGCATCGACGCCCGGCTGGTCGGGCACACCAAGGCCGACCCGAACACCGGACAGCTGACGGCTGTGTTCGACGAACAGCAGAAGCTGGAAATGACCGGGTCTGAAAAAGACCTCCCGAGCGGGCTGCCGCAGGTGCCGTTCACCTCGGTGAAGCTGCAGTTCGACGGGGGGGACAAGGCGGTCCTGACCAGCCCGCCGATCTGCTCGAGCGAGTCGACGAGCAAGCTGGAACCGTACGCACGGCCCGGCACCAATGCCGAACCGAAGAGCACGGTGACGCTGACCAGCGATCCGACCGGGGGCGACTGCCCGAAGACGATGGCCGACCGGAAGTTCACGCCCACCTACCACGCCAGCCCCGACAGCACCAAGGCCGGCGCCTACAGCCCGTTCCACGTGCTGATCACGCGGAAGAACGGCGAACAGGAGCTGAAGGTGGTCAACGTCACCCTGCCGAAGGGGCTGACCGGCAAGCTGGCCGGGATCCCCTACTGCCCGGAGACGGCGATCGACGCTCCTCCCTGGCGCACCGGCAAAGAGGAGATAGCAAACCCGAGTTGTCCGGCGGCCAGCCAGATCGGCACGGTCACGACCAGGGCCGGCACCGGGAACCCGCTGGAGCTCGGCGGCAAGGTCTACCTCGCCGGACCCTACAAAGGCGCGCCCATCTCCTTTGTGACGATCACTCCGGCGATCGCCGGGCCGTTCGACCTCGGCATCGTGATCGTGCGGGTGCCGCTCTACGTCGAACCGGAAACCGCCCAGATCCATGCGGTCTCCAACGCCATCCCCGACGTGTTCTACGGGGTCAAGCTGGATCTGCGCTCGATCAATCTCAGCATCGATCGCAAGAAGTTCATGCTCAACCCGACCAATTGCGCCGCCCAGGCGACGACCGGGGTGATCAACGGCGGCGGGGCCGATCCGGCCAACCCGGCGACGTTCAGCTCCTACGCCGTGAACGATCCGTTCCAGGCCACCGGATGCCGGAAGCTCGGCTTCAAGCCGAAGCTGAAGGTGACGCTGTACGGGCCGACCAAGCGGGCGAAGAACCCGCGCCTGAAGGCCGTTCTGGAGGCCAAGAAGGGGCAGGCGAACGTCCTGCGGACGGCGCTGACGATGCCGCACTCGCTGTTCCTCGACCAGGGCCACATCGGGACCGTGTGCACGAGGCCGCAGCTGGCCTCCCACACCTGCCCGACGAGGTCGGTCTACGGGACGGCGGAAGCGAAGTCGCCGCTGCTGGACAAGAAGTTGAGGGGCAAGGTGTTCCTCGTCTCCTCCAACCACGAACTGCCGGACCTGCTGGTCGACCTGCGCGGCCAGGTGGAGATCTACCTCCGCGGCGTCATCAGCGGCAAGCACGGAGGCCTGAAGACGGTCTTCAACAAGACGCCTGACGTTCCCGTCAGCCGGTTCGTGCTGAAGATGAAGGGCGGGAAGAAGAGCCTGCTCGAAAACTCGACCAACACCTGCGCGAAGCCGCAGCGGGCCGTCTTGAACATCAAGGGCCAGAACGGCAAGAAGGTGAAGAACAACCGGTTCCGGTTGAACATCGCCTCCTGCAATAAGCGCAAGAAGCATCACAAGTAGCCTCGAAGCCCAGTCGAGCACCGGCGTGGAGGTCGAATAGCCTCCGCGCCGGTGCGACCGACGCTCTCAGTCCTGATCGTCGCCTACGAGAGCCGCGACGATCTCACCAGGTGCCTGCCCGCCCTGCTGCGGGAGCTCGGCGAGGGTGACGAGCTGATCGTCGTCGACAACAAGCCCGGCGACGGCAGTGCCGAGGCGGCGCGCAGGCTGGCCCCCTCGGCCCGAATCGTCAGCCCTGGCCGCAACACCGGCTTCGCCGGCGGCGCCAACGCAGGCGCCGAGGTCGCCGCGGGGGACCTGCTCGTGCTCCTCAACCCGGACGCCGTCCCGCAGCCCGGCTGGGGCGAGGCGATCCGCAAGCCCTGGCTCGAGGAGCGGGGCTGGGCGGCATGGCAGGCACTCGTCGCCGACGCAGCGGGGGAGAGGATCAACTCGGCCGGGAACCCGATCCACTTCACCGGAATCGTCTGGGCCGGGGGACACGGCCGGGCCGTGGGAGAGGCGCCGCCGCCCGGCGCGGTTGCCGCCGCCTCCGGGGCCTGCCTGGCGATCCGGATGGAGGCCTGGCGAGCGATCGGCGGCTTCCCCGCCGAGTTCTTCATGTACCACGAGGACGTCGACCTCTCGGTCCGGCTGCGGATGGCGGGGGGGATCGTCGGGATCGAGCCGTCGGCTGTCGTCGCCCACCGCTACGACTTCAGCGCCAACCCTGACAAGTGGCGCTGGCTCGAGCGCAACCGGCTCGCCTTCGTCGTGCGCACCTATCCCGGCGCATTGCTGGCGCTGCTGGCCCCGGCGCTGCTCGCCGCCGAGCTGGCGCTGCTCGCCGTCGCGCTCGCCGGCGGCTGGGGGCGCCAGAAGCTGCGCGCGAACGGGGAATTCCTCAAGTGGCTACCGCGCCTGCTGGGCGAGCGGAAAGCCCTCCAGCGCCGGCGCGCGATCAGCGCCGGCGAGTTCGCCGCGGCGCTCACCCCCGACCTCGACTCCGACCTGATCTCGCCGCTCGTTCGCTCCTCGCCGGCACGCCTGCTGCTGCGCGGCTACTGGCGCCTGGTTCGGCTGCTGCTGCGATAGCGCTTCCGACCTTCTCCCCACTCTGGTGGGGCGGGGATCGGATGCGCTAGCTCGACTGGGTGATCGGGCGGATCAGGATCTCGTTGACATCGACGCCCTCGGGCTGTTCGAGCGCGTAGACGACGGCGTTGGCGACGTCCCCGTCCTGCAGAGCCCTTGCGCCCGGCCGGTTCTCGAAGAAGGGCGTATCGACCATCCCCGGCTCGATCAGGGTGACGCGGATGCCGTGGTTGTCGTGCATCTGGCGCAGCTCCTGGCGCAGCGACTCGCCGATCGCCGTCGCCGCCCACTTCGTCGCCGAGTAGAGCGAGCCGGGCAGCGCTCGGCGACCGGCCACCGAGCTGGTGATCAGGAAGTGACCGTCGCCGCGCTCGAGCAGGTGGGGGAGGGTGGCGCGGATCGTCAGCGCCACCCCGTAGACGTTGGTGAGGACCATCGAGCGCCAGTGCCGGGGCGACTCCTCGAGGAAGCCGCGGGTCCCGCCGAAGCCGGCGTTGGCGAAGACCGCGTCGATGCGTCCGTAGCGGTCGAGCGCCGTCCGGGCCAGCGCGTCGACCTGCTCCCACTCGGTGACGTCGCAGCGGACCGCGACCGCCCGCTCCTCGCCGCCCAGCTCCGCAGCGAGCTCTTCCAGCTCCTCCAGCCGCCGCGCCGCCAGCACCAGCCGGTACCTGCCGGCGAGCGCCCGGGCGGTGGCGGCGCCGATCCCGCTGCTGGCGCCGGTGATCAGGAGGACGCGGTCATCGGTCACGCAGCGATTCTCCCACGTCCTCGGCTTGCGATAATCCCAATCGCTCGTGGATCCCCAGCGGAAGCGGAAGATTCGGCTTGTCGCCGCGCTCAGCGTCGCAGTGCTGCTCGCGGTGGCGCTGATCTACACCTCGTTCTCGGCCTCGACCGAGGCGAAGGAGCCCTCCGAACTGATGAACGCCAGCCCCGGCACCAGCTACGAGATGACCGGAGAAGTCGTCAAGGGCTCGATCCGCCACCAGGGCAACGGGATCGCCTTCCGCGTCGTCGACCGCGAAGCCGAAGGCAAAGGGAGAGCCCTGCCGGTGACCTACCAGGGCACCGTCCCCGACCCCTTCCGCGGCGGCCGCGAGATCGTCCTGACCGGTTCTGTCGAGAACGGCACCTTCGTCGGCGAACCGGAAACGCTGATCACCAAGTGCCCGTCGAAGTTCACTACTAAGAGCAATGCCTAGCCTCGGCAGCGCGCTGCTGGCGCTCGCCTTCGTCGCTGCCCTGACCGCGGGCGGATTGGCGCTCTGGGGGCGCCATGGCGACCAGCGCCGGATCGACCTCTCCCGGCGGACCGTCTACGCCTTCTGCGGGCTGCTCACCGCCTGCGTTCTAATCATTGAGCTGGCCTTCGCCACCGACGACTTCGGCTTCAAGATCGTCCAGGAACACTCCTCCCTGGAGACGCCGACCTTCTACAAGCTGGCGGCGATGTGGTCGAGCCAGGAAGGCTCGCTGCTGCTCTGGGCCTGGGTGCTTTCGATGGCGGCCGCGCTCTCCCTCTGGGCGACCCGCAACAAGCTGCGCGAGATCGTCCCTTACGCGACCGCGGTGATGATGGGCGTCGCCGCCTTCTTCACCGGACTCATGTTGTTCGCGCCCGACGTCCAGCCCTTCGCGACGGTCAGCGGCGCGACCGACGGGGTCGGGCTCAACCCGCTGCTGCAGCACCCGAGCATGATGATCCACCCGCCGATGCTCTACTCGGGCTACGTGGCGATGACCGTTCCGTTCGCCTTCGCCGTCGGCGCCCTGATCACCCGCCGGCTCGACGCCGAGTGGATCCGCGCCACCCGCCGCTTCGCCCTGATCGCCTGGACCTTCCTCGGCTTCGGTCTCCTGCTCGGCGCCCGCTGGTCATACACCGAGCTCGGCTGGGGCGGCTACTGGGCCTGGGACCCGGTCGAGAACGCGGCGCTGATGCCGTGGCTGCTCAGCACCGCCTTCCTGCACTCGATCATGGTCCAGGAGAAGCGGGGCATGCTGAGGGTCTGGAACGCCTGCCTCGTCGTCGGCTCCTTTGCGATGGCCCTGCTCGGCACCTTCCTGGTCCGCTCGGGTGTCCTGCAGTCGATCCACGCTTTCGGCGACAATACGGTCGGCCCCTACATCCTCGGCCTGATCGCGGTGGTCGTGATCGGCTCGACGCTGCTGATCGTCAGCCGCCTCGACGACCTGCGCTCGCCGAAGCGGATCGACTCGCTGGTCTCGCGGGAGGCGGTCTTCCTCGTCAACAACCTGCTCCTGGTCGGGCTGACCGCGGTGATCTTCTGGGGCACCTTCTTCCCCCTGATCTCCGAACTCTTCACCGGCAACAAGGCCTCGCTCGCCGCTCCGTGGTTCGACCGCTACACGACGCCGCTGGCGATCCTGCTGGTCCTCTTCACCGGGATCGGGCCGCTGCTCGCCTGGCGCCGGGTCAGCTGGGAGTCGGCAAGGCGCGTCTTCCGGGTGCCGCTGGTGGTGGCTGCGGTCACGCTCGTCGCCCTGGCGGTCTTCACCGACGCCGCCCACAAGCCCTGGGCGCTGGCGCTCTTCACCTTCGCCGCCTTCGCCCTGACCGGCCTGGCGCAGGAGTTCTGGACCGGCGCCGCGGCCCGCCGCAAGCTCACCGGCGAGTCGATGCCGACCGCGACGGTCGGGTTGGTCACTCGGAACCGCCGGCGCTACGGCGGCTACATCGTCCACGCCGGCATCGCGGTCCTGCTGATCGGGATCGCCGCCTCCTCGAGCTTCCAGACCAACCGCGACGTCAACCTGAAGCCCGGTGAGAGCACCGAGGTCGACGGTCGCAGGATCACCTACGTGAAGCCGATCGTCGAAGTCGACAGCGAGAAGTACACCTTCGCCCAGAGGCTGCGGGTCGAAGAAGGCGGCGAAGTCAGCTACCTGCGCTCGAGCCAGCGCTTCTTCAAGCCGACCGGCGTTCCCGTCGGGACGATCGACAGCTACTTCGCCGGCGAGTCGACCAGCGAGGTGGGGCTCGAACCGGGGCTGAAGCAGGATCTCTGGATCGCGCCGCGGGTCGACGTCGCCGACGTGCAGCGGCGCGCCCGGGCGGCCGACCAGGGTTTCGGAGCCTGCGTCAAAGGCGGCCCCGGGACGCCGCCGCAGTGCAAAGCGCTGCAGTCGATGATGCTGGCGGCGAAAACGAATCCCTCGCTGCGGCCGCAGGCGCTGGAACAGATCTCGAAATTGCAGTCGCTCGCCGCCGCGCGGGTCGCCAAGTCCTACCTCGGCGACAACGCGTCGGTGACCTTCAAGGTGATCGTCAACCCGCTCGTCACCTGGATGTGGATCGGGGGGTTGCTCGCCTTGGCCGGGGCGCTGATCGCGATCTGGCCGACGCGGCGGAGGCGCCGCGGCGCCCTCGTCCGCACCGAGGCCGACGCTCGCAAGGAAGCCAAGTACCGGGAGATCCGCGACGCGGAGCTCGACCACGCGGTCGGCAAGCTCTCCGACGAGGACTTCGCGGTGGTCGACGCCGAGCTGCGCGAAGAAGCGCTCGAGATCCTCGATCGCGAGGAGCGGGAGAAGGTGCCGGTCAACGGCAAGGGGAACGGGGTCAACGGCAACGGCGCCCACCCCCGCGAGCCGGAAAAGGTCGAGCAGGGCTAGACTTCCCTGACCGTGTTCACGTTCTTCAGCATCATCCAGGTGATCGTCGCGGTCGTGCTGATCTTCCTGATCCTGCTCCACTCGGGCAAAGACGCCGGCCTCTCCGGCGCCTTCGGGATCGGCGGCGGCGGCAGCTCGATCGGCGGCGGCTCGATGGTCGAGCGCAACCTGGACCGCGCGACGATCTTCTTCGCGGTCGTCTTCGCCGTGAACACGATCATCCTCCTGAAGATTTAGCTCAGGGTGCGGTGCCCTTCCTCCCGCATGCGGGGAGCTTCGGCATGCCCGCCTGCGGACAAATCGACTGCGCCCTGTAGGCGTGCTTGACATTTCGGACGTATCTGTCAAGCTCCGCGACTACAGGACGGCATTTGACAAGAGGAGAGCTGTGGAGGCGCACGCGGAGCACGTTCATCACCATCACCACGACGAGGTCGACGTCAACCCCGCCGCGTGGACCGATGGCAAGCGCTACGCCTGGCTGCTGGGGATCATCGTTCCGCTCGGACCCTTCTGGTCCGGGCTCTACTGGTACCTGACCGGCTTCGAAGGGTTCTGGTTCCTCGGACCCATCCTCGTCTTCGTTGTTTTCCCGCTGCTCGACATGGCGATCGGACACGACCCGACGAATCCGCCCGACAGCGTCCTCGAGTTCCTCGAGCAGGACCGCTACTACCGCTGGTGCACCTACCTCTTCATCCCGATCCAGTACGCGGGGCTGGTCTTCGCCTGCTGGATGTGGTCGAGCGGCGAACTCGGCCCGATCGGTTCGATCGGCCTTCTGGTGACCATGGGAGTCGTCGGCGGGATCGCGATCAACACCGCCCACGAGCTCGGCCACAAGCGTGCCAGCGCCGAGAAGTGGCTCAGCCGCATCGCCCTCGCCCAGACCGGCTACGGCCACTTCTACATCGAGCACAACCGCGGCCACCACGTCAAGGTGGCGACTCCCGAGGACCCGGCCAGCTCCCGCCTGGGGGAGGGCTTCTGGGCCTTCCTCCCGCGCACCGTGATCGGCAGCCTGCGCTCGGCCTGGGGGATCGAGGCCGCCCGCCTCGACCGCCTCGGGGCGCGGCATCTCAGCCGCCACAACGACATCCTCACCGCCTGGGCGATGACGGTCGTCCTCTTCGCCGTCCTCGCGGTCGCCTTCGGTCCGATCGTCCTGCCCTACCTCGTGGCGCAGGCGGTCATCGGGTTCTCGCTGCTGGAGGTCGTCAACTACCTCGAGCACTACGGTCTGCTGCGTGAGAAGAAAGAGGACGGCCGCTACGAGCGCTGCCGCCCCGAGCACAGCTGGAACAGCAACAACGTCGCCTCCAACGTCCTCCTCTACCACCTGCAGCGCCACTCCGACCACCACGCCAACCCGACCCGGCGCTACCAGGCGCTGCGCCACATGGAAGAAGCGCCGCAGCTGCCGACCGGCTACGCCGGGATGATCGTCCTCGCCTGGTTCCCGCCCCTCTGGCGGAGGGTGATGGACCCGATCCTGCTCGACCACTACGAAGGCGACGTCACCCGCTGCAACATCCAGCCGCGCCAGCGCAGCCGGGTGCTGGAGCGCTACGGACCGGCCGCATGAGGACCTTCCGCTGCCCCGCCTGTGGCTACGTCTACGACGAGGAGGCCGGTCATCCGCGGGAGGGCTTCCCGCCCGGCACTCCCTGGTCCGAGGTTCCCGACGACTGGCCCTGCCCAGACTGCGGAGTCCGCGACAAGGTCGACTTCGAACCGGTCACGGGAGACGGCTGAGGCTCCAGCCCCGTCCAGCTGGCACGATACGGGGGTGGCCACTCAACGCACCCCCTACCAGGAGGCGGCGCGCGAGCTGCTGCGCAAGACCGTGTTCGACGCCGCGCGCGACCAGCTGAGCGGGCGCCCCTGGTCGGAGATCACGATGGCGGAGATCGCCAGCGGCGCCGGCGTAAGCCGCCAGACCCTCTACAACGAGTTCGGCAACCGCAACGAGTTCGGCTTCGCCTTCGTCATCCACGAGGCCGAACGCTTCATGGACGACGTCGAAAAGGCGGTCCTCGCGCACCGCGACGACCCCCGCGCCGCGGTCCTGGCCGCGCTGGAGCACTTCCTCAGTGCCGCCGGCGGCGACCCGCTGATCCGCATCCTCCTCAGCGACGACGGCACGGGAGGGATGCTCCCCTTCGTCACCACCCAGGGGCTGCCGGTGGTGCAGTGGGCGACGAGCCGCCTGACCGCGGTGATCGCAGAGGGCTGGCCGCAGGCCCCGCCCGAGGACGTGAATACCCTCGCCGAGACCCTGGTGCGGCTGGGGATCAGCTACGTGACGACCCCCGGCGGTTCGGCCGAGGACACGGCGCAGGCGGTGGCGGGGCTGATGGGCCCGTTCATCGACAAGGCGCTGGGAACAACTGCGGCCGACTAGCGCCGAAGCGGCCCCGCCCCGCTGAACCTGGTCAACGGAGAGTGCGGCTGAGAGGAGTCTAACCTCCACGGGTGTTTCCACCCACAAGGCCCTCAAGCTGAAAGGCGGCCGCTTGCTAGAGCGGATTTCGCGCTCCAGAGCCAAATCCAATGCGGTTGTCTCCGGTTGTTTCCGGTGATTTCGGGGTCTCACTGGCGCACGACTGGCGCACGAGGCGAGGAATCCGAGGGCGGATCTAACGAGATGACCCCGGCTGGCCTCGTGCGCAAGATCCTTATCCGCGACTGGAGCCTGCCGAAGACGAGGCCCGGAAGCTACTCTGAATCGGAGGAACCATGGAGATCGTCCGCGTCATCTATCACCACGAAAGCGACGGTTGGTGGGCCGAGTCCCCCGATGTTGAGGGCTGGTCTGCTGCCGGCGACAGCTACGCGGAGGTCGTGAAGCTGGCCGAAGAGGGCATCCCCTTCGCGCTCGAGCACGAGGCGAAGCTGGAGCACTTCGTCCCGGCGGGCGAGCACGTCGCCGCTTGAGATTGAGGGAACGGTGTAGTGGACTGGCTTAGGCAGGGGCGGTTTTCCTTGCCTCAGCGGTAACGCAAGCGTTCCGAGATGTGATGGGATGCCAATTTCGGTCTCATGTTCAGTGCGCCTCGGCGCACCTTTGGCTTCACAAAGAGGTAGAGATCGTCGAGTTTATTAGAGGTTCGATGACCAGCTCCGATCTTCCAGATTTCAGACCAAGGATCGGAGGGCCACCGGTCGCTTCGAGACGCTTGTCCAGGAGCAGGAGAGCCAGGTCGACCTCCAGGGTCGCAAGCCCGAAAGCGATCAACAGGCGCTTTCGGCGGAGCCGATGAACTCCGTAAGATGAGGACATCAGTCCCTTAGTGGAGCTGGAACAGGCTGGAGTGCAGGTAGGCCCGATGCCGACGTCGGCATAACGCATCTTCGGTGTTATCCCGACCTCGCGCCCGGTGCCCGCATTGCAGGCGGAGATCGGCCAGTTGGCGTCGGCATAATCGACGCGCCTTGAGGACAGGCGAGATCTCTTCCTCTCGCCAGAAGTGCCTCATCCCGACTGGAATGTCTGAACCGCTCGGCTGGGCCTATCGCGTAGCCGCTCGTCGGGACCGCAGCGCCGCGACAATCCAGCCCGCGACGAAGACGAACCCAGCCGAGACGCCGAAGACCCAGGTGAGATAGCCGAATACCTCGGCCAGGCGCGGAGCCGGCTGCGCGAAGTGGCCAGTGAGGACGACCGCGAGGGCGGAATTCTGGATCAGGTCGGACAGGGCGGCGAGCAAGCCAGAGGCCGCCGCAATGCCCGCTGCGCGCGCGAGGCGCCCGGCCCCCGCCGCAGTGAGCCGGCGGGCGGCGAAGGCGCAGCCCGCGCAAAGCAACAGGCCGTAGCTGATGAGGAACGGAAGCTCAAACCCGAGAAACCACCAAGCGGCGCGTCGGCCATCCGGGCCGAGGTCTTCATAGGCCTGTTCGGCCTTGGCGGAGGTCCCGGCTAACTGAAAGTCGTTCACCGAGACTCCGTGTTCGGTCATCGTCGTCGCCGGCACTGCAATCGCCAGGGAGGAGACGAGGACGACGATGCCGACGCCGATGACGACACCGACGTTCGTAAGCCATGCCGGCGGCCACTGAGCGGACTCTCTGGGGGCAGGGACCGCGGCGCTGCTGGCGAGAGGCTCGACCATCGGCTGCTCGGATGCTAGGGCGCCGACCGGCGGCACTGAGCCGAATCTGTGGCCGACCGGCCAGGTGATGGACGCCTACGTCGGCGTAGATCGTCGACCGCTGCCATTCTGGCCTCACGCATGATCTCTCGGCGCTCGCCGCGGCCGTGCCGCAGCGCTTGCGCCAGCGTGGCCAGGGAGAACGCTGGCGTGAAAGCCTCCGAGGGGCGCAGCTCGTGGTTGAGGATCCGGACCATCGCGGTGCTCAGGTCGGGGTCCGCGGCGATCCGCCGCTGGGCCTCCCGGCGCACCGGTGGGGTCGGCCCAGTCGCACCCATGTCGTGCGCGAACCAGTACATCTCCCAGGCGTCCTCGTCGCGCCAGCGCCACCAGTCGCACAGGATCTCGTCCGGTCCGCCGTGGCCGCCACCGAGCGCGCATTTGATCGTCGCGGCGAGCTTCTCGGACTGGCGCAGGGCATCGGCCATCCCCTGACCCGGCGTGGGGTCCTTGAAGTGGCCCGCGTCGCCGACCAGAGCCCAGCCGGGGCCGGCGGAGGGGCGGAAGAAGCCGCGCATCTTGGCCATCGTCCGCACCGGCCCCTCGCGCCGCGCCCCTTCGAGCCCGGCATGCAGCTGCGGCCAGCCGCGCAGGCCAGCCTCGAAGACCGCCTCGCGATCGGCGCGGACCTCCTCGCGGCGCTCGATCGAGGGGCAGACTGCGACCAGGGTCAGGCCGCCGTCGGTCGGCATGCCCAGGTAGCTGTGGTCGCCGAGCTTGCCGATCCACATCTCGCCGTCGGTCGGGTCCGCCTCGTAGTAGGCCCACATGAACACGCGGCCGTTCGGGGTCGGGTGGTACTCCCGCGCCCCGACCAGCTTGGCCAAGGTGGAGCGGGCGCCGTCGGCGCCGACGACGAGAGGCGCCCGCAGCTCTCCCGCCGGCGTGGTGACACCCGCGACACGGCCACGGTCCGTCACCAGCCCGGTGACCGGGGTCCCGGCGCGGACCTCGGCGCCGGCCTCCGCGGCGGCGTTGACGAGGATCTCGTCGAGCCTGATCCGGCGCACGCTGAGGCCCGGGGCGCCGGTGATCGCGACGACGTCGGCCGCCGGGACAGCGACGTCGTCGAACGCCATCCGCAGGCGGAGGATCGGCGGCGCCAGCTTGAGGAGGGAGTCGAGGACCCCGAGGCGCTCCAGGACCTGGACGCCGGCAGGCTGGATTCCGTGCGTCGAAGGCGTGTCGCTCGGGAAGTGGTCCTTATCGAGAAGGCAGACGCTAAGGCCATTGCGGGCGAGGATCGTTGCCAGGGGCGCCCCCGCGCAGCGCGCGCCGACGACAATCACGTCGAAGGACTCCCTCATCGGCGCGAAGCTGAGGACTCGCGCCGGTGCAGCATCTCGGCAGTCGTATGGTCTGCGGGGAAGAGAAGCTCGATCGCCAGCTCTGAGGTCGTCACCTCGAACGGGGTGTCGAAGCTCGCGAACATGCCGAAGAAGGAGAGCTCGCCGTCATCGGGAGTGCGCACCCTGACCGGCCCCAGCATCTCACTCCCATCGCCTTCGGCTCCAACGTCGTGCGTGGGCTCCGGCACGGGATAGCCGGTGACCTCATCGATCAGGGCGGCGAGCTGTTCATCGCCGGTCGCCGCAAGCTGGCGTTCGAGGCGTTTGAGCCAATGGGCGTGCCAGTCGCCGAGATTGATGAACAGCGGGCCCAAGCCGCGGGGATGAAGGCCGATACGAATCACATTGATCGGGGGCTCGAGAAGCTCCGGAGCTCTCTCATCAACGGCCCCGCCCAACGCGAGCATGGCGGAGTTGGCCGCGACCATGTTCCAGGCGCGATCGACCGCGACCGCCGGGTAGGGCTCGTGGCCGGAGAGGATCACGTCGAGCGCGTCCCGGACCGGCGCCAGGTCGGGGTCGTCGAGCGGGCGCTCCGGATAGGCGGGGGCGTGGCCGGCGGCAAGCAGGAGCCGGTTCTGCTCGCGAAACGGCACCTTGAGCTGCCCGAGGACCCGCAGCAGCATCTCGCGACCGGGCTGCGAGCGGCCCGTCTCGACGAAGCTCAGATGGCGGGCGGAGACACCGGCATCGAGGGCAAGCTCGAGCTGGGTCACACGCCGGCGCTCGCGCCACTGGCGCAGGAGCGGTCCCACATCGGGCTGAGAGTGAGCCGTTGCCATTGCGGGCGACCCTAGTGCGTCCACATACGCCGGTCGATTACCTCGGGGTAATCGACCGGCGGCACGAACCGTGAGGGCCAAGGAAAGCTCCTCCTGCCAACAAACGAGAAGGAGGAGTTTGTGTTCGACCCGTCCCGGGTCCGGATGACCGGACCACTCGCGCCGTTCAAGACCGGCTTTGTCGGGCGAGGCGCTCCGCCTCCATCTCCTCTTACGGTGGCAGACGCCAACGCGGCCTTTCGCGGCCGTCTCGGCGACCGCTCGTCTGATGTTCCTCCTATTCCCGCATCTTCTTCTTGACCCCAGCCTCACCGGCGCACCGACTGGCGCACGGATTGCAAGAGCCGCGAACAGACACGCGTCCCAGAAACAGAAAAACCCCCAACTTGCGGGGTTTTCCGATGCGGCTGAATGGAGTCGAACCATCACGGGTGTTTCCACCCACAAGGCCCTCAACCTTGCGCGTCTACCAGTTCCGCCACAGCCGCTCGAGGGAAGGCGATTCTAGATGTTTGCGGCCAGGGGGAGGGCGGACGTTGCGGTCGTCCGAAGGGGGAGGTACTCTACGAACAAGTGTTCGAAGGCAATTTGCCACGGCAAGCTGCGCTTTTTGAGGAATTCGACCCGGCACCGGAGGAAAGCGGAAAGACGATGGATTTGGATCTGACCAAGCGGCAGAAGGAGATCTTCGACTTCATGCGCAAGTACGCGGCCAAGACGGGATACCCGCCGACGGTGCGGGAGATCGGGAAAGCCGTGGGCCTGCATTCGTCCTCGACCGTCCATGCGCATCTGGCGAACCTGGAGAAGCTGGGGCTGGTCCGACGGGATCCGTCGAAGCCGCGGGCGATCGAGCTGCTCATCGACAAGGCCAAGAATGCGATCCAGCCTGGAAGCGGGCTGCCGCTGGTCGGCCAGGTGGCCGCCGGCGCGCCGATCCTCGCCGAAGAGAACATCGAGGAGTACCTCGAGATTCCCGACGTGATCGGCGGCGAGGACGGCGACTACATCCTCCAGATCCGCGGCGAAAGCATGAAGGACGCCGGCATCCTCGAAGGCGATTACGTCGTCGTGCGACCGAGCGACACGGCCAGCGACGGCGAGATCGTCGTCGCCCTGATCGGCGAGGAGGCGACGGTGAAGCGGATCTTCCGTGAGAAGGACCACATCCGTCTCCAGCCCGAAAACGACGAAATGGAGCCGATCCTCACCACCGAGGCGAAGGTGCTCGGGAAAGTGGTCGGGGTCTTCCGCGCCGTCTAAGGACCTGTCGACTTAGTTACCTCAGAGGTAACTAAATCGACAGAAGCCGGACTTCAGGGCCAGCGCCCCGCTTCGATGAGCTTCTTGTAGCGCCGCTGCTTGCGGCGGGCGTCCCAGAGGACGAGCGGCAGAATCCGCAGGCCAAGTCGTGGGGCGAGGTCGAAGAAGCGCAGCATCGGGCCGCGCCAGCGGGGGACGATGAGGATCGGGCGCGGGCGCTCAGTCAGCTTCCCGACCTCCTCGGCCACCTCCTGGGCGGTCAGCAGGCGGCCGGAGAAGGAGGGGGCGGCGTCGGCGTCGTCGAGCTTGTCTTCCAGCATCGGCGTCCAGACTCCGTCCGGGCAGACGGCGGAGAGCTGGATGTCCTTGATCCCGGTTCGCCGCAAGTCGAAGAGGGTGCCGAGGGTGAAGGCCATCGCCGCGTGCTTGCTGGCGGAGTAGGCGACCTCGCCCGGGGCGGCGACGATCCCCGCCAGCGAGACGACGTTGATGATCTGGCCGCGCCCTGCCGCGCGCATCGGTCCCAGCGCCGCGACGGTGCCGTTCATCAGGCCGGTGGCGTTGACGTCGAGCATCGTCTGCCGGGTGTCGGCGCTCTGTTCCCAGGGCGGGCCGCTGAAGAAGACGCCGGCGTTGTTGCCCCAGAGGTCGAGCCCCTCGCTGCGGCCGATCGAGTCGGCGAGACCGCGGCAGGCCACCTCGTCGCGCACGTCGAGGGCGCCGCCCCGCGCCGCCCCGCCGAGCTCCGCAGCCGCGCGGTCGGCTGCGGCGGCATCGACGTCGGTGGCGTGCACGCGAAATCCGCGCCCGATCAGCTCGGCGGCGATCGCGCGGCCAAGACCGCTGCCGGCCCCGGTGACCACGGCGGTTCGCATCGGCTACGAGTCTATGTCGTCGTTGGCGAAATTCGAGCGGCGAGCTACCCTTCGGGGGCGGGCTGAGCGGACCGCGGGGGGAGAGAAAACCCCTCGAGGAAAGTCCGGACACCACAGGGCAGGGCGGTGGGTAACGCCCACCCGGGGAAACCCGCGGGAAAGTGCCACAGAAATGACACGGCCGATGGCGCGACTGCAGCTGCGTCGCGTACAGGCAAAGGTGAAATGGTGCGGTAAGAGCGCACCGGCGTTGCGGTGACGCAGCGGCCAGGCAAACCCCGCCCGGTGCAAGGCCAAGCAGGACCGTCGACCCGGCTCGGCGAGGTCCAGGTAGGCCGCAGAGATAGATGGCCGCTCACGACAGGATCCGGCTTACAGGCCCGCTACGGAAAAGGCCCCGAAAGGGGCCTTTTCTATGCCCGCCTAGGGGTGTCTGACTTACGGCGTCCCCATAGGGGCTTGAAGTCAGAAACGTCGGCTGAATTGCCTGTGCACGGTTTTCTGTCTTAGTGGTTGCTAACATGCCGCACAACTTCCGCTGAATCTTCGCCACATAACGCGAGGAGCGGGGAACCCAGGCAGTTGGGGCGAATCGCGGCCGGTGCCGCGTAGCGCAGCTCTTTCAGCGCAAGCCCGTCAGCTAACCCCGTAAGCGTCGCCGAAGAGATGACGACGACCAAACAAAACACCCTGCGCGGGGCGATATGCGTCCTTGCCCTGCTGGCCTTGATGGCCGGCGCCGCGACTGGCGCCAAGGCCTCCACCGGTGGCGCCGCGAGCACCACCGCCGCCACCTCTGCGGGCGGCGAACTCGCCTTCAGTCCCTTCCGCTACGCCGGCGCCAGCTGGTACGGCGGCCCCGGAATGTGGGGGCGGACCACCGCCTGCGGCACGACGCTGCGGCCGGGCACGCTCGGGGTCGCTCACAAGACCCTCCCCTGCGGCACCACGGTCAAGTTCGTCTACCGCGGCCACGCCCTCGTCACCCAGGTGATCGATCGCGGTCCCTACGTCAAAGGGCGCGCCTGGGACTTCACCAAGGCTGCGAGCGAAGCGCTCGGTCTCGAAGGCGTGGGGCGGGTCCGCTACGCGGTCGCCCTCAGCTACGCGCGCCAGCGCTGAGGCCGGCTTCTCCGGCCGCTCCTCGGGCTAGGGTGCCGTGTTCGAGGCAGTGCAAGCAACGAGAGGAGCAGCGTCTATGTCGAGGTCTTCGTCAGCAGTTCTTGCCGGCACGGGTGCGCGGAAGGCTCGCCGGCTGGTTCTCGGCCTGCTCGCGGGCTCGCTGGCGCTGCTCGTCGGCCTCGCCGCCCAGAGCGACGCCGCCAGGGTGCCGCCGACGCGGGTGATCCTCGGCCAGACCTCGAGCGTGCCCGATCCCTCCTGTCCCGAGCTGCCCTGTCAGGCGATCGGCAGCGTCACCGGCTTCCAGGTCGACAACGGGCAGACGCGGCTGCCGTTCCTGGTGCCGCACGACGGCACGATCAAGGCTTGGACGCTGACCCTGGCCCAGCCGACCAACAGCCAGCGGTCCTTCTTCAACGGCTTCTTCGGCACTCCGCCCGAGGCGAGGCTGGCGATCCTGCGGCGTGTCGCCGGCACCAACCCGCCGCGCTACGCGCTGCGCAGCCAGGGCTCGATCAAAGTGCTCTCGCCCTACCTCGGTCAAACGGTCGAATTCAGCTCCAACCTGAAGGTCGAAAAGGGCGACATCGTCGGCCTGACCGTCCCGACCTGGGCCCCCGCCTTCGCCCAGAACCTCAGCGCAACCAACGTCTGGCGCGCCAGCCGCGAACCGGAAGCCTGCAAGAACGCCACCGACATCCGCCAGGGCGAACCCCAGGAGAAAGTCGGCACCCGCGCCACCTACGGCTGCAAATACACCACCGCCCGCCTCCTTTACACGGCGACGCTCGTAGAGGGCAGGTAGCTACCCACACAACCCAGCTGCGGCGCCACTTTCATCCGGCCGGGCTGTCTGCGCCTTCAGCCAAGCAACTGTCACCAGGGGAGCGGGGGATCCTCCTCCAGACACTCAACCACGAGCCATTGGCGAGTGGTGTCTGGAGGAGGATCCCCCGCTCCCCCTGAACCCAGCGCTCAGGCAGCCGACGGAAGGACCCGCGGCCCCGCCTGATCTTTGGGCAGCGCCGCAGCGCTGGCGATCAGGCTCTGGAACTCGTTGAGCGCAAGGTGCCCGACCGCCTCGAGGATCTCCTCGTCGCTCCAGCCGCTCTCGCGCGCCTCCTCGTGGAGGTGCAGGGGCGGGGGCCCCTCCGCGTCGAGCGCCTCCTTCAGGTAGGCGAGCAGCGCCGCCTCCTTCTCGTCGCCCGAGGTGAAGCTGCGGGCTTTGGAGACCTCGTCGAGGCCGAGGCCGGCCCGGCGCGCCGACTTCGCGTGCTGGGCGATGCTGTAGTCGTCCTCACGATGCTCGGCCACAGCCAGCGCGATCCGCTCCCTCGTCGCCTGCGGCAGGACTCCGCCGCGCAGCTCCGAGCGCATCCGCGTATACGCGCGCAGGACAGCCGGCGCCCCGGCGAGCACGCCGACGAACTTCGTTACCGCGCCGCCGGCGGCCTGGATGCTCTTGATGAGAGGAGCGCTCTCATCCGGCGCCGTCAGCTCGTCGTGGATCTGAAATCTGCTTACTGCGGTTTTTACCGTCACTTCGCTTCTCGCTTCTGGCCCCGCCTTCCGGGCGGCATATCGCTTTACGGAGCCGTTACGTGGCCTTTACTTTACTTTTAGCCGCTTACTTACCTGTCGTAAGTTATACCTACTTCCCCGGACGCTTTCAAGCTGGACGATGCGTCTTCTCTGTACCCGTAAATACGGCGTTCAGCACCGCATCGGTTCATTGGCTAGCGTTGCGCTCTTCGCAAGGGCCCAAGGAGGCATGAGGCATGGCAGAGCAACCCCGCAGCGCCGCTGAGGTCATCGAGCTCGTCAAGGAGCACGACGTCCGTTTCATCCGCCTCTGGTTCACCGACGTCCTCGGCCAGCTGAAGAGCTTCTCCGTCAACGCATCAGAGCTGGAGGATGCCTTCGGAGGCGGGATGGGCTTCGACGGCTCCTCGATCACCGGCTTCAACCCGATCGAGGAGTCCGACATGCTCGCCGTGCCCGACCCGACCACCTTCGCGATGATCCCCTGGCGTCCCGAGGACGATGCCGTCGCCCGCATGTTCTGCGACGTCCGCGTCCCCGGCGGCGGTCCGTACGAGGGCGACCCGCGCTGGATCATGCGCCGGGCGCTGAAACGGGCCGAGGAGATGGGCTTCGACGCCTACAACATCGGCCCAGAGCTCGAGTACTTCTACTTCCGCTCCGCGAAGCCGGCGGCCGGGGTGCCCGAGCCGCTCGACGAGGGCGGCTACTTCGACCTCACCACCCTGGACGCCGGGTCGGACCTGCGGCGCGAGACGGTGCTGGCGCTGGAGAAGCTGGGCATCCACGTCGAGTACACCCACCACGAGGTCGGTCCCTCCCAGCACGAGGTGGACATGCGCTACAAGAACGCGCTGGAGATGGCCGACGACTGCATGACCTACCGCATCGTCGTCAAGGAGTACGCGCTCAAATACGGCTACCACGCGACCTTCATGCCGAAGCCGCTGTTCGGCGAGAACGGCTCCGGGATGCATGTCCACCAGTCGCTCAGCCGCGACGGCAAGAACGCCTTCTACGACCCAGACGATCCCTTTTACCTCTCGCCGGTCGCCAAGAGCTTCATCGCCGGTCAGCTCAAGCACGCGCGCGAGATCTCACCGCTCTTCGCCCAGTGGGTCAATTCCTACAAGCGCCTGGTGCCGGGCTACGAGGCACCGGTCTACCTGGCCTGGTCGCGCCGCAACCGCTCGGCGCTGATCCGGGTGCCGCTCTACCACCCGGGCAAGGAGTCGGCGACCCGGGCCGAGCTGCGCTGCCCCGACCCCGCCGCAAACCCGTACCTCTGCTTCGCCGGGATGCTGCAGGCGGGCCTCGAAGGGGTCGAGAAGGGGTACGAGCTGCCCGAGCCGATGGAGCAGAACCTCTACCACCTCTCCCAGGAGGAGCTCTCCCACCAGGGGATCGAGCAGCTGCCGGCGACGCTGGGCGAGGCGATCGAGGTCGCGGCCGAGTCCGAGCTGGTCCTGCGGACGCTGGGCGAGCACACGTTTCGGCGGTTCGTTGAGATCAAGCGGCAGGAGTGGGACGACTACCGCGTGCAGGTCACGCCGTACGAGATCGAGAACTTCTTGCCGATCTTGTGAGGGTCGGGTTGGGGTCGGAGAGGAAGGGGTTCTCTGGACACCACTCGCCAATGGCTCGTGGTTGAGTGTCCAGAGAACCCCTTCCTCTCCGACTGGTGACCGCCTTCAGTGAGTCAAGAGTTGGTCGCGGAGATCGTCCGGGGCGGTGGTCGGTAGGCGGCAGGTGAAGTTCTGGCAGACGTAGGCGGTTGGGCGTCCGTCCACGGCGGTGCGGTGCTTCAGGAGTTGCGGCTCGGTGGTGCCCTCGGGGCCGCCGGCTAGGACCAGATGGTGGCGGGGTTTCTCGCGCACTACGGCGGCTAGGTCGTCGAGGTCGTCGCCGGTCAGGGCGACCTCGCGGGTGGGGGAGAGGTGGAAGTCGAGGGCCTGGAGCATGTGGGCGAAGGCGTCGGGGTGTTCGACGGCCGGTTTGCCGAAGAGGGCGAAGATGGCCGTTCCCTCTTCCTCGTAACGCCGCTCTCCCGTCAGCGCCGCGAGGCGCAGTAGGCCCATCGCCGCGGAGCTGTTGCCGGAGGGGATCGGGTGGTCGCCGACCTCCTTGCGGCGGACGATCAGCTCCTCGTGGTCGGCGGAGGTCGAGTAGAAGCCGCCGCGCTCCGGATCTCCGAAGCGCTCGATCATCGTCTCGGCGATGGTCCGCGCTGCGGTGAACCAGCGTTCTTCGAGGGTCGCTTCGTAGAGCCCCAGCAGCGCCTCGAGCAGAAAGGCGTGGTCCTCGAGGTATGCGTTGAGGTGGGCACGCCCGTCCTTGTAGGTGCGCAGGAGCTTGCCGTCGGGATCCCGCAACCGCTCGAGCAGGAAGGCGGCGCACTCGCGGGCGCCGTCGAGGTAATCGTCGCGCCCAAGCACCGCTCCCGCATCGGCCAGCGCTGCGATCGCCAGCGCGTTCCAGGAGGTCAGGCGCTTGTCGTCGAGGCCCGGCCAGACCCGCCGCGACCGCGCCTCGAACAGCGCCCGCCGCGCCTCCGCCAGCCCCTCCGGCCCCTCGGCAGCAGCACCCTGGGCGCGATGCAGCACGTTTGCTCCCTCGAAGTTCCCAGCCTCCGAAACCCCCCAGAACTGCATCAAATTTCCGGGCCAAGAGGCCGGAAATTTGATGCAGTTCGGATCCGATGCCAGGGCCTCTTGGATCTCGGCGGGGGTCCAGACGTAGAACTTGCCCTCCTCGCCCTCGCTGTCGGCGTCCAGGGCCGAGTAGAAGCCTCCCTCGGGGCCGCGCATCTCGCGCAGCATCCAGTCGAGGGTCTCTTCGCAGACGCGGCGGTAGCGCTCGTGGCCGAGCTGCTGCCAGCCATGCAGGTAGGCACGCGCGAGCAGGGCGTTGTCGTAGAGCATCTTCTCGAAGTGGGGGACGAGCCAGATCGCGTCGACCGCGTAGCGGGCGAAGCCGCCGCCCAGCTGGTCGTAGATGCCGCCTGCGAGCATCCTGTCGAGGGTCAGTTCGACATGCTGGGTCTCGCCGCGCGCCAGGAGCAGTTCGAGCGAGGAGGCGGGCGGGAACTTCGGGGCGCCGCCGAAGCCGCCGTTGCGACGGTCGGCCGCGCTCAGCAGCCGCCGGACCGCCTCCCCGAGCTCGGCCGTGCCCGGCAGGTCGGGCCGCGGCTCGGCTTCGCCGATCGCCCCGAGCCGCGCCCGCACCCCCGGCGCCCGCTGGCGGATCTCCTCGCGCTGGGTCTCGTACGCGTGGACCACGGCTTCCATCACCATCCGGAAGCTCGGCATCCCGCGGCTCTCGTCGGGCGGGAAGTAGGTGCCGCCGTAGAAGGGCACGCCGTCGAGATCGAGGAAGACCGTCATCGGCCAGCCGCCGTGGCCGCTGATCGCCTGCACCGCCTCCATGTAGACGGCGTCCACGTCGGGGCGCTCCTCGCGATCGACCTTGACGCTGACGAAGTGCTCGTTCATGTAAGCCGCCGTCTCGGTGTCCTCGAAGGACTCCCGCTCCATCACGTGGCACCAGTGGCAGGCGCTGTAGCCGACTGAGAGGAGGATCGGCCGGTCCTCCGCGCGCGCCCGCTCGAGCGCCTCCGCACCCCACGGGTGCCAGTCGACCGGGTTGTCCTTGTGCTGGAGGAGGTAGGGGCTGGTCTCCTGGGCGAGGCGGTTGGCCACGCCATCAACCTACCCCGGGACCGGCAAGTCAATTATTCGACCCCGCGGGGTCGCTGAAATTCGGGTCTACATGTAGGTTTTCCGAAGGCAGGAGCCCCTTGGCCGGGTAAGGAACTACGGTCAACTCGATGAAGAACCAGCAGAGGGCCGGGACGGACCCGGCGGTTGAGGCAGCGCTCGCGAAACTGGCGCCCGAGGACCGGGCGGTGGTGCGGGGCGCGCTGGAGCGGGCCGAGAAAACCGAGGCCGAACTGCGCTTCCTCGCCGATCACGACTCGCTCACCGGCCTGCTGAACCGGCGGCGCTTCCGCGCCGAGCTCGACCAGTACGTCTCCTTCAATGCCCGCTACGGCGGTCGCGGGGCGGTGATGGTGATCGACATCGACGGTCTCAAGGAGGTCAACGACAGGCTCGGCCACCAGGCGGGAGACCGGCTGATCCGCCACGTCGCCGAGATCCTCCGCGAGCGGGTGCGGGCTACCGACCTCGTCGCCCGGCTCTCCGGGGACGAGTTCGCGGTGCTGATGCCGCAGACCGACACCGCCGGGGCGCTGCAGCTCGGCGAGGACCTACGGGCGCAGGTAGCCGAGGGATTCTCCCGGGGCGCCGAGACCGCGCCGGCCTCGATCAGCGTCGGGATCACGATGTTCGGCGGCCAGGGCGGAACCCAATCCGAAGCGGTCTTGCTCGCCGCCGACCAGGCGATGTACCAGGCGAAGGAGGAGGGCCGCAACCGGATCATGCTCTTCAACGCTCCCGGCGAGGCGGCGGATGTGGCGCAGCGGGCGCAGACGACCAGCGCCAGGATCCGCGACGCCCTCACCCATAACCGCCTGCGCCTCGCCACGCAGCCGATCCGCTCGCTCGCCAACGGCGGGATCGAGCGCTACGAGCTCTTCCTGCGGATGACCGGGGAGAGCGGCGAGCTGCTGCCGGCCGCCTCCTTCATCGAGGTCGCCGAGCGCTCCGGGATGGTCCAGGAGCTCGACCGCTGGGTCGTGGCGCGGGCCCTGGAGCTGATGGCCGAGCGCGAGCGGGCGGGCAATCCGGTCTCGCTCCACATGAATCTCTCCGGCGCCTCGATGACCGACCTCTCGGTCCTCGAATTCATCGAACGCCGCCTCGACGAAGGCGAGACCGACCCCTCGCGCTGCACCTTCGAGATCACCCAGACGGCGCGGGTCGACGACTACGACACCGCCGCCGGCTTCGCCGACCGCCTCACCGAGTTCGGCTGCGAAGTCGCGATCGACGATTACGGGGCCGGCTTCGGGCCCTTCGCCTACCTGAAGAAGGTGCCCTTCGACGTGATCAAGATCGACGGGGCCTTCGTCCGCGACATCTCCCGCAACGACGCCGACCAGCTGGTCGTCAAGGCGATCGTCGAGATCGCCCGCGGGCTCGGCAAGCGGACGATCGCCGGGTTCGTCGAGGACGAGGACACGACGAAGCTGCTGCGCGAGTACGGGGTCGACATGGGCCAGGGTTTCCACCTGGGCAAGCCGGTGGACGCCGCCGAGGCGCTGGCGTCCGAGGCGGCTTAGCCGGGCTCTGACGCGGCGCGCAGCTGCGCGCGCCTGACCTTGCCGCTGCTCGTCTTCGGCAGCTCGTCGGCGAACTCGACGACGCGGGGGAACTTGTAGGGAGCGGTCTCGCGTTTGCAGTGCTCCTGCAGGTCGCGAACGAGCTGCTCCGCGCCTGACGCGCTGCCGTCGACGTTCTCGCGGAGGACGACGATCGCACGGACCACCGCTCCCCGCTCGGGGTCGGGGGCGGCGACCGCTGCGGCTTCGGCGACCGCGGGGTGGGAGAGGAGGGCGGCCTCCACCTCGGTGGGGCCGATCCGGTAGCCGGAGGAGAGGATGATGTCGTCGCCGCGGCCCTCGAAGTAGAGATAGCCGCCGTCGTCTTCCCGGACGAGGTCGCCGGTCTGCCACCACTCGCCCTCGAAGCGCTCGCCGTCGAGGTAGCGGGAGAAGAAGGTGGGCGATGAGTCAGCCCGCAACTGCAGTTCGCCCGCGCCCCCGGCGTCCTCGCCGGGAGCGATGCGCACGTCCATTCCCGGCAGCGGCTTGCCCATCGAGCCCTGGCGCACCGGCTCGCCGACGAGGTTGGCGGCGACGTGCCCGGTCTCGGTCTGGCCGTAGCCGTCAGCCGGCTCGAGCCCGGTCGCCTCCTCGAAGGCGGCGATCGTCTCGGGGTCGAGCGGCTCGCCGGCCGAGACCATCCGCCGCAGCGTCGGCAGCGGCCGCAACTGAGTTCGGCGGGCCAGCATCCGGTACTCGGTCGGCGCCTGGCAGAGGACGTTGACCCCGAGCGCCTCGGCGAAGTCGAGCCGCTCGGCGGGGTCGAAGCGGCCGTCCTGGATCACCGCGGCAGCCCCGGTGATCCAAGGGGCAAGGAAGACGTTGCGCGCCGACTTCGACCACCCGGTTGCAGTGGTGCACCAGGCAAGGTCGCCCTTGCGCGATCCGAACCAGTGCTCGGCCTGAACCCGCTGCCCCATCAGGTAGCGGTAGGCATGCACGACCCCCCGCGGCTCCCCCGTGGTGCCCGAGGTGAAGACGATCAGCGCCGGATCCTCGGCCTCCATCGCCTCGACCGCGGCGGGCGTCTCCTGCGGCCGATCCTCGTCCATCACCGCGGCGACCTCGGCCATGGTCATCAACGGCACCCCATCGGGCATTTCCTCCAACAGTCCTTCCTCACCCACGCACAGCTTGGGATCCGCCGCCGCCACCCGATGCTCCAGATCATGCCGCCGCAGCATCGTGTTGCAAGGCAGCGCCACCGCCCCCATCCGCCAGCAGGCAAGCAGCGAAAGCACCCACTCGATCCGGTTCCCCACGAGCGTCATCACCACATCCCCCCGCTGCACACCACGAGCCGCAAACGCCCCGGACAAGCCAGCTGATTTAGCAATCAGTTCGCCGAAGTGCCAGTCGCGCCGATTTCCCTCGGCGTCAATGGAAACGATCCCCAGCCGAGAGGCCGCGGACCGTTCCATCAGATCCTCGATCAGGTTCACGGATCGCAAATTATCGACAGGGAGCTTGAAGCTACCGCCGAGGAGCCGCATATGTTCGGCGGATGCACGCGCAGATTCCAGCGGTATGTGATCACTGTGGTGAGTCTTTCCTTCGGGCATCGGGATGGAGCTGGGGGCCAGCATCGGGATAGCGAACGTCAAAGCTGGTCCGTGTCCACGTTGTGCTGGCCAGCGAACGGTTCCGCACGGCACCTATCGCTTGGTGCAGGCGGTGGAGCGAATTGTCCAGCCTTGGGCTCCCGAGGAACGGGAAGTCCTCGCCGATGAGCTTAGAACAGCGGCGAGGATGAAAGAGCGGCTGGCTGTCGAACAAGCACTGAGGAGTAGGCCGGGTCTACGAGAGGTCGCGGAGCGCCTACTTGTTCCACGTGACGCGGCTGCCTTTTGGGGCCTGGTGGCTGTCTTGATTGCCGTGATTGGGGTGATGAGCAACAAGGGAGGACGACCTGACGTAAATGTGATTCAAGAGGCGACTGTCAATGCCAGTCCACCGCTGATGCCGCCCTCCAAACGGCACGCTCCACCAACCAAGTCTTCTCCCAGTTCGAAGCGGGCCGCCGGCCCCGCCGCGAAAGAAGCACGAACGGTCAAAAAGGAAACGGGAGAAGAAGCGGTGATCTCTCGCCGCCGCAATCGAAAGACCGCGAGTGATCCGGTGGCCAGGCGAAGGCACCCTGACTTAGATTCACGATCGCGAGCGAGCGAGCTCAGGCGAGTCAATTAGCGCCGGGAGGAAGCCGGCTCGTCGGCGCTGCTGATCTGCCAGCGGACTCCGGGCCCGAACTCCAGGAGGACTCCGCCCGGAGTGATCAGCTCCCAATTCGGCGGATCGTCGTCAGCCACCGTTTGAGCCGGCTTGACATCAAGTAGAGCTCCGTTCGAGAGCTTGCAGCGAAGCTCTCCGCTCTCCTCGTCGATCTGAGCGTCCTCGATCGACTGCCCGATCAGCTCGCCGGGATCGCTTGGGGTCCAATCTGCATCCTGGGTGGCGAACTGCCAAGTCTCACCCGCCGAGTCCTTGATCTCTACATGCAGAACCTCCGGGTATCCCAACCGGGCATTGACGATCGCTCCACGCATCGAGCGCAGGACATTTGCAGGCGATGAATCGAGGGCTACGACGGTTGCCATCAGTGCTCCTCTTTCCATTGTCGCATCCGATTTCGAGCACAGCCTGGTGTGGCAAGAATCGGCTGCGGTTACTAGGGGGCGACGGTCCCCCTCACCAGACACTCAACCACGAGCCATTGGCGAGTGGTGTCTGGAGAGGGGGACCGCCGCCCCTAAACCCCTACCTACCTGGCTACCGAAGTTCGGCAGACGTCTTTTTCAGCAGCTGCCGGGCGACGATCAGCAGCTGGATCTGCTGGGTCCCCTCGAAGATGTCGAGGATCTTCGAGTCGCGCGCCCACTTCTCGAGCAGCTCGTTCTCGCCGTAGCCGACGCTGCCGCAGAGCTCGACGCAGCCGAGGGTGACGTCGACGCCGGTGCGTCCCGCCTTCGCCTTGGCCATCGAGGCCTGCAGCGAGTTCGGCTTCGAGTTATCGGCCATCCAGGCGGCCTGGAGGGTGAGCAGCCAGGCGGCCTCGTAGTCGGCCTCCATCTCGAGGAAGCGCGCCGCGGCGGCGTGCTGGGAGAGGGCGGGCTTGTCGTAGTCGATCTTCACGCCCGCCTCTTTGAGCAGGCGACGGGTCTCTTCGAGCGCCGCCCGGGTGACGCCGACGGCCATCGCGGCGACCAGCGGCCGCGTGTTGTCAAACGTTTCCATCACCCCGGCGAACCCCTTCTCTTTGACCTCCGGGTCGCCGAGCAGCGCCTCTTTCGGCACCCGGCAGTCCTGCAAGGTGAAGTTGGCGGTGTCGGAGGCGCGGATCCCGAGCTTGTGCTCGAGCCGGTCGAGCTTCAGGCCGGGGTTGTCGCGCTCGACGATGAACGACTTGATCGCCGCCCGTCCTTTCGAGCGATCGAGCGAGGCCCAGACGACGATCAGGTCGGCCCGGTCTCCCGAGGTGACGAAGATCTTCTCGCCGTTGAGGACGTACTCGTCGCCGTCGAGCTCGGCGGTGGCGCGGATCGCGGCGGAGTCAGAGCCGGCTTCCGGCTCGGTGATCGCCATCGCCGCCCACTTGCCGCCGTACTTCTTCAGTTGCTCCTCGGTCGCCACCGAGGCGATCGCCGAGTTGCCGAGGCCCTGGCGGGGCATCGAGAGCAGCAGGCCGACGTCGCCCCAGCAGAGCTCGATGATGCCGAGCACGGTGGAGAGGTTGGAGCCGTTGCGGTTCTCGCCGTCGGCGCCTTTTTCGCGCCGCACGCCGGCCGCGCCGGCGCCGCCGATGTCGGAGCCCTCGTTCATCCCGTCGATCAGGGAGGCGAGCATGTCGAGCTCTTTGGGGTAGGTGTGCTCGGCCTCGTCGTATTTGCGACTGATCGGGCGGAACACCTCCGTGGCGACCTGGTTTGCCTGCGTCGCCAGCGGCTTGAACTTCTTCGGTATCTCGAGGTTGATCGTCATGGTTTCTGTGCCTTTCGCTCTCCTAGGCGGCGCCTAGACGAGCAGGGCGCCCTCCATCACGCCCGCTGCGCGGAGGTCGCGGTACCAGCGCTCGACCGGGTGCTCCTTGACGAAGCCGTGGCCGCCGAGCAGCTGCACCCCTTCG
>DASTAR010000122.1:0-5293 GCA_035712505.1 Solirubrobacterales bacterium | reverse complement strand
CTGCGCCTCTTCATCGACCATCCCGATGGCGTCGACCTCGGGCTCTGCGAACGCGTCACCAAGCAGCTCAGCCACCTGCTCGTCGACCATTCGCTCGAGGTCTCCTCGCCCGGTCCCAAGTACCGCAACCGCCGCACCGGCGCCCCAACCGAGACCAAGGAGTCCCTTCAGTGAGCAAAGAGATCGTCGACGCAGTCAAAGCGCTCGAGCAGGAGAAGGGAATCTCGGCCGACAAGCTGATGGACGCCCTCGAGGACGCCCTCCTGTCCGCGTACAAGAAGACGCCGGGGGCGGCGAAATACGCCCGCGTCGATCTCGATCACGAGACCGGTGACTTCCGCGTCTTCGAGTTGATCCTGCCGCCGGAGCTGGAGGAGAAGCTGCTGGCCGAAGCCGCCGAGCAGCAGGAGGAGCCCGAGATCGACCCCGAGACGGGGGAGATGCGGGAGCCCGAGGAGCCCGAGCTCGACCCGGAGATGATCGCCCCCTACGAGGACCAGATCACCACCCGTGACGTCACCCCCGAGGACTTCGGCCGGATCGCCGCCCAGACGGCGAAGCAGGTGATCCTGCAGCGGATCCGCGAGGCCGAGCGGCAGATGATGTACGACGAGTACCAGGACCGGGTCGGCGAGCTGATCACCGGGATCATCCAGCAGTCCGACAAGCGCTACACGCTGGTCCAGCTGCGCGAGCGGGTCGAGGCGCTGCTGCCGAAGTCCGAGCAGGTCTACAACGAGCGCTACGACCACGGGATGCGGGTCAAGGCTGTGATCACCGACGTCTCCGACTCGACCAAAGGGCCGGCGATCGTCGTCTCCCGCCGCAGCCCGGAGCTGATCAAAAGCCTGTTCGAGCTCGAGGTGCCGGAGATCGCCGACAAGCTGGTGGAAATCACCGGCGTCGCCCGCGAGCCCGGCTACCGCTCGAAGATCGCCGTCGTCTCCCACGCCGACGGGGTCGACCCGGTCGGCGCCTGCGTCGGCCCTCGCGGCTCGCGGGTCCGCATGGTCGTCTCCGAGCTACGCGGCGAGAAGATCGACATCATCCCTTACAACGAGGAGCCGGCCCGCTTCGTCGCCAAAGCGCTCTCGCCCGCGCGCGTGCGCGAGGTGATCGTCGATGACGACGAGCGCCAGGCCACCGTGATCGTGCCCGACGACCAGCTCTCGCTGGCGATCGGCCGCGACGGCCAGAACGCCCGCCTCGCCGCCCGCCTCACCGGCTGGCGGGTCGACATCAAGTCCGAGACCGACTTCGCCTCCGAAGAACAGGAGATCGAGATCGAGGGCGAGGAAACCTTCGACGGCCGCTGCATGGCGGTGCTGACGACGGGACGCCGCTGCCCCAACGCCGCGGTCCCCGGCTCAACCTACTGCGGCCTGCCGCAGCACCAGGCGCTCTCGCGCTTCGAGACCAGCCAGACGGCGATCCTCGCCGGCCTCTCCGAAGCCGAGGTGGAGGTCCTCGCCGACCCCGACGCCGACGAGGGAACGGTCGAAGAGATCGTCGCCCGCGCCTCGGCCAACTTCGTCGAGCCGACCGAGGAAACCGAAGAGGAGGCACCGCCGGCTGGGGAGTCCGCCGACGAGGTCGCCACCGAGGAGGCGATCGAAGAGGACATCCAGCAGGAGGCCACCGAAGCCGAGGAAGTCGCGGGCGAGACCCTGGACGACGATCCCGAGGCGGCCGAGGAAGCCCCGGCCGAGCAAGCGGAAGAGGTTGTCGGGGAGGCGGAGCAGGCTTAGTGGCTAAGAAGCGGGTTCACGAGATCGCGAAAGCGCAGGGCGTCAGCTCGAAGGAGCTGCTGGCTGCGCTGAAAGCAGCCGGCGTCGAAGCCAAAGCGGCCGCCTCGACGGTCGAGGAGGCCGATGCGGTGAAGGCCATCTCTGCCGCGAAGGGGAACGGCGGCGCCGAAGCAACCAGGAAGGCCCCGGCCGCCGCGCCCGCCAAAGCCGACGCCCCGCCGCAGGCCGCCGCGCCGCAGCAATCGGCGCCCAGCCCCGCTGCCAAAGGACCGCAGGCTTCGAAAAAACCGGTGCGGCCGGCTGGGGCCCAGCAGGCCTCCGGCGGCTCCGCCGCCTCGAAAAAACGCCGGGTCGTGATCGACTCGCAGGCCTCGCGCCGAGAGCAGATGGGCGGCCCGCCGCCGCAGCGCCCACCGCGCCGCCGCGGCGGTCGCCGCCGCCGCCCGCTGCTGGAGGAGCCGCCGACCAAACCGGAGGCCCCGGCCGAGCCCGAGGCGACCAAGGTCAACTCCGGCGCCACCGTCCGCGAGGTCGCCGAATCGCTCGGCCTGGCCCCGGCCGAGGTGATCAAAAAACTGATGATGATGGGCGAGATGGCGACGCTGACGCAGACGCTCACCGACGACTCGGTGAAGGCGATCGCCGACGAGTACGACCGCAAGATCGAGATCGTCCACGCCGCCGACGAGGAGCCCGAGGAGCCGGAGTTCGCCGACGCCGACGAGGATCTGGTCGACCGGCCGCCGGTGGTCACGATCATGGGTCACGTCGACCACGGCAAGACCTCGTTGCTGGACGCGATCCGGGAGACCGAGGTCGCCGCCGGCGAGGCCGGGGGGATCACCCAGCACATCGGCGCCTACCAGGTCCACCACGACGAGAAGACGATCACCTTCCTCGATACGCCCGGCCACGCCGCCTTCACCGCGATGCGCGCCCGCGGCGCCAAGGTCACCGACGTGGTCGTGGTCGTGGTCGCCGCCGACGACGGCGTCATGCCGCAGACCAAAGAGGCGATCGACCACGCCCGCGCCGCCGACGTGCCGATGCTGATCGCGGTCAACAAGATCGACAAAGAGGGCGCCAACCCCGAAAAAGTCCGCGGCGAGCTCGCCCAGATGGAGATCACCCCCGAGGACTGGGGCGGGGACACCGTCTTCTGCGAGGTCTCGGCGAAGACCAGGGAGGGGCTCGACACCCTGCTCGACATGATCCTGCTGGTCACCGAGCTGGAGGAGCTCTCGGCCAACCCGAGCGCGGCGGCCTCCGGCCACGTGATCGAGTCCCAGCTCGACCCCGGGCGCGGCCCGGTCGTCACCGTCCTCGTCGAGCGCGGCACCCTGCGCGTCGGCGACTCGCTCGTCGCCGGGCCCCAGTGGGGCCGCGTCCGGGCGATGCACGACTTCAAAGGCGAGGTCGTCACGGAGGCGGTGCCGGGGATGCCGGTCGAGGTGCTCGGCTTCGACGGGGTCGCCGACGCCGGCGAGTTCGTGCAGGCGGTCGAGAACGACCGCCGTGCCCGCTCGATGGCCCAGGAGCGCGCCAACCGGCTCAAAACCGAGGCGCTGGCCCGCCGACAAGGGCGAAAGGTCAGCCTCGACGAGGTCTTCGCCCGCGCCCAGGAGGGCGAGATCAAAGAGCTCAACATCGTCCTCAAGGCCGACGTCGCCGGCTCCCTGGAGGCGCTCCAGGACGAGCTCGCGAAGGTGCCGCAGGAACGGGTGGCGATCAACATCATCCACTCGCAGACGGGCGGCATCAACGAGTCCGACGTGATGCTCGCCTCGGCCTCCGACGCGATCATCATCGGCTTCAACGTTCGTCCCCTGCTCGACGCCAAACGGGCCGCCGAGCGCGAGGGCGTCGACGTCCGCACCTACTCGGTCATCTACAAGATCACCGAAGACCTGCGCAACGCGATGGAGGGCCTGCTGGAGGCGGTCGAGGTCGAGGAGACGATCGGCGAGGCGCTGGTCAAACAGACCTTCAAAGCCTCCAAAGTCGGCCGCATCGCCGGCTGCATCGTCGCCGAGGGCAAGGCCGTGCGCACCGCCAGCGTCCGCCTGATCCGCGAGGGGACGGTGATCTGGACCGGCGAGCTCGGCTCCCTGCGCCGCTTCAAAGACAACGTCCAGGAAGTCGAGGAGGGCCAGGAGTGCGGGATCGTCCTCGAGGGGTACGCCGACGTCAAGGAGGACGACGTGCTCGAGTTCTTCCAGACGAAACAGGTCGAGCAGACCCTGGAGTAAGCCACTAGCATGGCCGGACCCCGCATGCGGCGCATCAACGAGGTGCTTCGCGAGGTCGTCGGGGCCGCAATTTCAGGCGAGTTGAGCGACCCGCGCATCGGCTTCGTGACCGTGACTGCCGTCGAGACCAGCCCCGACCTACGCACCGCCAAGGTGTTCGTCAGCGTGCTCGGCGACGAGGAGGAGCGGGAGGCGACGCTGGAGGGCCTGCGCTCCTCCCACGGCGTGGTCCAATCGCGGATCGGCGCCGAGACGCGGATGAAGCGGACGCCGACGTTGACCTTTCATTACGACGACACGATCGAGAAAGCCTCCCGGGTCTCCGAGTTGTTGGAGAGGGCAGAGGACGAGGAATGAGCTCGCTTCCGGACATCGCCACCACCGATCTCGAGCGCGTCGGCGCCGAGCTGCGCGACCGCGACAAATTCCTGCTGACCGCCCACGAGGGCCCCGACGGCGACGCCCTCGGCTCGCTCCTGGGCCTCCACGAAGTCCTCACCCAGCTCGGCAAGGACTCGGTGATGTTCATGGCGGCGAAGGAGTTCCCGCTGCCGATCGAGTACCGCTTCCTGCCGCTCGAGGAGGTCTTCCACGAGGCGCCCGCCGACATGGCCGACCGCACCGTCGTCTTCCTCGACTGCGGCAACATCGACCGGATGCCGGTCGAGTGGCTGACGGCAGGCGGCAACGACGTCATCAACATCGACCATCACCACGACAACACGTGCTTCGGCGACCTCAACCTGGTCGAGGTCGGCGCCTCCTGCACGGCGGAGATCGTCTATGACCTGGCGCTG
Source organism: Solirubrobacterales bacterium (assembly GCA_035712505.1). Taxonomy (GTDB): domain Bacteria; phylum Actinomycetota; class Thermoleophilia; order Solirubrobacterales; family 70-9; genus VAYN01. The sequence continues at coordinate 499 of DASTAR010000122.1, read as the reverse complement.
CTGCTGGGGGCGGCGATCACGCCGGAGATCGCCTCGGCGCTCTACGTCGGGCTGATCACCGACACCGGCAAGTTCATGTACGAGAACACCAACGCCCACACCCACAGGGTGGCGGCCGACCTGATCGAGGCCGGCGTCAACGTCGACGACACCTACCGGCGCCTCTACGAGCACGTGCCGATCGAGAAGCTACGGCTCGTCTCGCGTGCCCTCGACGGCATCTCCAGCTACGTCGACGGCAGGCTCGTGATCAGCTACATCACGATGGCCGATTACGAGGCGACCGGCGCCGGCGAGGAGATGACCGAGGGCCTGATCGACAACCTGCGCTCGATCGAGGGGGTGAAGGTCGCGGCGGTGATCCGCGACCTCGGCGACCGCGGCCGCGCCGCTCGCAAGGTCAGCCTCCGCTCCAGCGCCGGCGACGCGGACGTCTCGGCGATCGCCCGGCTGAACGGGGGAGGGGGCCACAAACGCGCCGCCGGCTTCTCGACCGACC
>DASTAR010000121.1:0-5002 GCA_035712505.1 Solirubrobacterales bacterium | reverse complement strand
GGGGAGGCACTCCCCCGGCTCCCCTGCCTAAAACGTGCGATAACCGGCCGTCGAGGCTTTCGACTCGGACCGCAGCCAAGCAGGTGCGGTCTCCTCCGCCGCCGCTTCGGCCTCGCGCCGGGCCTTGCTGACGCTGGCCTTGATCTGGTCCTCGGTCGCTTCGCGCACCCGCTCCTCGCGCTTGCGCGCCTGCACGCGGATCCGGTCGGACTCCATCCGCAGCTGGTCCTCGGCGCGGCGGCGGGCGGCCTCCTCGGCCTCGCGCTCGACTTTCTCGAGCAGGCGCTTGACGCTTTCCTCGGCCTCGCGCCGCACGTCCTCGGTCCCCTCCATCACCCGACGCTCGATCTCGGTCTCCAGCCGCACCGCCGCCTCGTGCGACTGCGCCGCCTCGCGTTCGGCGTCGGCGGCTCGCTGCTCGGCGGCGGCGATCCGTTTGTCGGCCTCGATTTGGATCGCCTGCCGGACCTCTGCGAGCTTCCCCTCGAACTCTTCCTCGGCGGCCTTGCGCGCCTCGGCGATCGCGTTCCCGGCCTCCAGCCGCGCTTCGGCGGCGACGCTTTCGGCCTCCGCCTGCGCCTGCGCCGCGTCATGCTCGGCCTCGGCCCGCAGCCGGTTCGCCTTCTCGACGATCTCTTCGCGCTCCTTCTGCGAACGCTGCTGCAGCTCCTCGAAGCTCAGCTCGGCCCGGTCCCGCGCCGCCTCGGCGGCGGCAACCTTGGACTCCGCCTCGGTCCGCGCCTTGCGCTCGGCGGCGATCTTCTCCCGCGCCTCGGCAGCGACCTTGCGCAGCGTCAGCAGCGCCCGCTCCTTCACCTGCCCCTTGACCTCGTCAGCCCGTTTCTCAGCCGCGGCGACGCGTCCCTCGCTGACCCTCACCCACTCGAGCGCCTGGTCAGCAACGCCACGCATAGCGCGCGTCGCCTCACCGACCTGCTTCAGCTGCCGAGCTGGCTCGCCCATCTCCCGGCAACCTACTAGCGCGGTCGGAGGGGAAGCTCCCTACTCCCCAGCCCAAAGCCCGCAAATTGGGCCACCGGGCGCCCCTGCTGGGAGGAGGAGGTGTCCCTCGCCAGACACTCAACCACGAGCCATTGGCGAGTGGTGTCTGGAGAGGGACACCTCCTCCTCCCCCAGCGCTTAAGCGGACTGCTGCTTCTCGCGCGCGTGCAGGTCGCGCTTGAGGACCTTGCCGGTCGCATTGCGCGGCAGCTCGTCGAGGAACTCGACCTCGCGCGGCGTCTTATAGCCGGCGAGGTTGGCCTTCACGTGGGCGGTCAGCTCAGCTTCGGAGACCTCCACCCCGGCCCGGATGACGACGAACGCCTTGAGGCGCTGGCCGAACTCGGCGTCCTCGACTCCGATCACCGCGACCTCCTCGACCGCTTCGTGGTCGGCGAGCAGGTCCTCGACCTCGCGCGGGAAGACGTTCTCGCCGCCAGAGACGATCATCTCGTCGTCGCGGCCGTCGATGAAGAGGCGGCCGTTCTCGTCGATGTGGCCGACGTCGCCGCTCGAGTAGAGGCCGTCGATGATCTCCTTGCCGCCGCCGCCGGTGTAGCCCTCGAAGGCCATCTCGTTGCCGACGAAGATGCGGCCGATCTCGCCCTGCGGAACCTCTTCGCCGTTCTCGTCGTAGAGGCAGATCCTGGTTCCGCGCGGCGGCTTGCCGGCGGTGCCCGGCGCGGCGCGCAGGTCCTCGGGGGTGGCGACGGTCGCGTAGGCGACCTCGGTCGAGCCGTAGAGGTTGTAGACGTTGTCGCCGAAATGGTCCATCCAGGAAATCGCCAGCTCGCCCGGCAGCGCCGAGCCCGAAAGCGAGGTGATCTTCAGCGTCGGCAGGCTGTAGCGCTGCAGCGTCTCCTCAGGCAGGGTGAGGATCCGCTGGATCATCACCGGCACCGCCGCCAGCACGTCGGCGCGGCTCTGCTCGATCGCCCTCAGCGTCTCCTCGGGGTCGAACCTGCGCCGCAGCACCATCGTCGAGGCGGTCGGCAGGCTCATCACGAAGTGGAAGAAGCCCCAGGAGTGGAAGAGCGGGGCGGCGATCATCATCGTCATCCGGCTGCGGAAGGGGATCTTGTCGATCAGCGCGGCGATCGGCATCAGGCCTTCGGGGCTGGAGCGCTGCGCGCCCTTCGGGGTGCCGGTCGTGCCGGAGGTGAGGATGACGAATTTCGGCTTCTCCGGCGGGGGCTTCAGGTTCGATTCCTCGCCGTTCTCGATCAGGCTCTCCAGCGTCGGCTCGGAGGCCTCGCCGTCGCACCAGGCGACGATCCGCTGCACCGACGGATCCACGGCCGAGAGCAGATCGGTGAACTCCTCGTCGTATACGAGCGCCTTCGGCCCCTCGCGCCTGGTCACCTCGGCCAGCTGCGGGCCGGCGAACATCGTGTTCAGGTAGAGCGCGCTGGCACCGAGCTTGGCCGCCGCGAGCGTCGTCTCGATGAAGCCGCGATGGTTGCGGCACATCACGCCGACGCCGTCGCCGGGACCGATCCCCAGCTGCGCCAGCGAGTGGGCGAGCGCGTTGGAGCGCAGGTGCAGCCGCTGCCAGCTGAGCGCGCCGCGCTCGTCGACGATCGCCAGCTCGTGCGGGTGGTGGATCGATGCCGTGGTCACACCGGTTGCCGGCGAGGCGCCCCAGCGCAGGAAGGTGCTGCCGATCTTCAGCGCCTTGTCCGGGCGCATCGGCTCGAGGATGCCCGCTTCCCGCAGAACCTTCGTCTGGAAGATCGAGTCGGAGATCGAGCCGCGGACGGCCGCCGGACTGAGACGCGAATTCGCCATACCGGCGGGAAGACTATTCGGATTCGATGCTGGCTACTGCCATGCAGGCGATCCCCTCGCCGCGGCCGATGAAGCCCATCCCCTCGTTGCTGGTCGCCTTGACGCTGACCCGGGCGGAGGTGGCGTCGGCGAGGTTGCGCTCCATCTCCGCCTTGTAGGGGCCGAGGCGGGGCTGCTCGCAGATCAGGGTGGCGTCGATGTTGACGACGGGGCCGGCGATGGTGCCGATGACGGTGCGCAACAGGTCGATCGAGTCGGCATCCTCGAAGGTCGGGTCGTCGTCGGGGAACATCTCACCGATGTCGCCGCCGCCGTTGGCGCCGAGCAGCGCGTCGATCACCGCGTGGGTGAGGACGTCGGCGTCGGAATGGCCTTCGAGGCCCTGGTCGTGCTCGATCTCGACGCCGCCGAGGATCAGAGGCCGCCCCGGGGCGAAGCGATGGCTGTCGTAGCCGAGGCCGACCACGATCAGCGGACGCCGGCGCCGAGCGGAGCGAGGCTCCGCTGGCGCTGCTCGAAGACGCATAGCTCACCTATTCCCACCTCGTCCATGAACTGCAGCGCGCGGTCGTATTCGAAGCCGATCTGCTCGGGCAGGTGGGCGTCGGAGGAGAGCGCGAAGCGGGCGCCGGCCTCGACGCACATCTCGGCGAACTGCCGCGAGGGGTAGAGCTCGCCCACCGGCTTGCGAAGACCGGCGGTCGAGATCTCGACCGCGATCCCGCTCTCGGCGATCGCCTCCACCGCCGGCTCGTAGAAGGCGCGCAGGTCCCGCTCGGGCAGCGGCGTCGCCCGGCCCCAGACCTTGACCAGGTCCGGGTGGGCGAGGATGTCGAATAGACCGGAGCGGGCTGCGGCGGCGAGCATTTCGAAGTAGCGGCGCCAGACTTCGTCCGGGTCGCCGGTCCCCTCCCAGACGTCGAAGCCTTTGTGGTCGATCGCGGCGTCCCCCTCGCCGATGAAGTGGACCGAGCCGACGACGTAATCGAAGTCGCGGCCGCCTAGCAGCGCCTCGGTCCGCTCCTCGGCGCCGGGGATGAAGTCGCACTCGATCCCGAGCCGCAGCGGCGTGCCGCGGACGAAGTCGCAGTACGCGTCGACGTCGTCGACCGCGTTCTCGACCCAGAGCGGGTGCTGCCAGAGGTCGAGCGCCGCTCGGAAGCGGTAGACGTGCTCGGAGACGCCGAGCTCCTCGATCCCGGCGGCGGCAGCGGCGTCGAGGTAGCGCTCGACGTTCTCGGCAGCGAAGTAGCGCTCGAAGGTCGTCCCCCCCTCATCGGGGCGCAGGTGCAGGTGATAGTCGGTGAGCATCGGCCGAGCATAGACTTCACGCCGAATGGGCCGTCAGCTCGCCCTCCTCCTGCTCGGCTTCGCCGCCGCAACCGTCATCGCCCTGCTGGTCGGGGCGAAAAACCTGGGCACCGCCTTGGGCGTCGCGCAGGTCTGCTTCGCGGTCCTGCTCGTCTACGTGCTGATGCGCGATTGAAGTCGGGGGAGCGCCTCCCCGGACAACAGCGGGAAGGGTCCGGTGAGGCACTCCTCCGACCCCCCTAGCGCTCGGCGAGCAGCAGTTCGGCGACGCGGAGGTCGAGCGGCGTGGTGACCTTCAGGTTCTGCTCGGCGACGGGATGGATGAGGACGGTCCCGCCCGCGGCCTCGATCAGCATCGCCTCGTCAGTCGCCTTCTCCGGCCGCTCAGCGGCAGCGAGCGCCTCGCGCAGCGCCCGCGTCCGGAACACCTGGGGCGTCTGCGCCCGCCACAACCGCGACCGGTCCTCGGTCGCCTCCACAACCAGTGGTTCCTTTGTCCGGCTATTGAGGACAAAGGAACCACGACTTTGATTCCGCTCCTCCCCCCCCCCAACGCGCGGTTCCTTTGTCCTGTTATCCCGCACAAAGGACCCGCGCGATGCGGCGCGCTTGATCGTGTCGTTGACCGGAGCGGCGGCGATCACGCCGGCGGCGGCCTCGTTCGAATCGAGGTCGCTGATCAGGGCTTCGACCAGCTCCGGCGTCAGCAGCGGCCGGGCGGCGTCGTGGATCGCCACGTAAGCGGTGCCGACCGCAGCGAGGGCATTGGCTACCGACTGCGTGCGGGTCTCCCCGCCGGCGACGACGCCGAGGTCGTGCCCGCCGAGATCGCCGACGTGCCCCGGCGGCGCCGCGACGACGATCGAATGCACCCCCTGGCACGCCCGGAAGGCCGCGATCG
>DASTAR010000120.1:0-23130 GCA_035712505.1 Solirubrobacterales bacterium | reverse complement strand
TCAACCGCGAGCCGTTAGCGAGCGGTGTCTGGAGACCCCCACCCCGACTCCCCCTCAACCGCCGCCGCCTCCTCAGGGGACGGATGCAGGATCCCAGTGTGAATGCTCCATTTCTCCCGCCGCCCCAGCGCCGTTACTAGGCCCACGTAGATGAGTTCGCCGATCGTCATCACGCCGCGCACGGCGATCGCGATCAGCGAGCCGAGGGCGAAGCTCTTGCTCGGCAGCGCCGCCTTCACCGCCCAGGCGAACGCCGCGTCCCGGACCCCGAGCCCGGCGGGGGCGACGAGCGTCACCAGCGCCGCGAAGTAGCCGATCGCCTGCGCCGAGCCGACCAGCAACAGGTCGTTGAAGGGGATGTGGGTGACCGAGCGGGCGACGCAGTAGATCCCGAAGGCGACGACGACCCAGTTCAGCGAGTAGAAGACGATCAGCGCCAGTACGCCGCGCAGCGAGATCACCTCCGGCAGCGGCTCGCGACCGAGCGCCCGCAACGCCTTGCTCGAGAGAGGCCCGAAGACCTTCGGGTGGAGGACCACGATCGCCAGGGCGATCAGAAGCAGCACCCCCCAGCGCCAGGCGTCCCCCTGGAGATCGGGGTGCTTGATGATGAAGTAGGCGGCGACGACGATCGCCGAGGTGGCGGAAATCGCCTGTTCGTAGACGATGCTGGCGATCGTGATCCGCCGCGGCACGCCGGCTTTTTCGGAGAGCAGCACCCGGCCGAGCACGTAGAGGACGCTGCCGGGGACGTAGCGGGCCAGCAGCGGCTGCCCCCAGGCGACCTGCGCCCGGCCGAACCCGAGCGGGTAGCCGAGGTAGCGCAGGGTGAGGTCCCAGCCGAGGGCGCTGATCGCGAAGTAGATCGGCAGGATCACGATCCCGGGGATCAGCCAGACGACGTGGAAATGCACCCCTTCGTTCTGGATCTCCGACCACTGGTCGATGACGGTGAGGACGAGGAACCCGAAGATCAGCGCGGCAAGGCCGATCTGCAGGGCGAGCCTGACTTTGCGGCTGCGCGGAGGCTTCTTCCCGAACTGAGATCCGACCTCGCCGACGCGGTGCAGGAATGGTTGGCGGCCCTCCACGTCCGACGCACCTTAGTGATCTTCAGGGAGGCACCCCGTATCTGGGATAGTCGGGCGATGGGTGAGTTCGAGTTGCTGGCGAAGCTCCGCGAGCGGCTCCCCCCGAACGGAAGCCGGGTCAAGCTCGGCAGCGGCGACGACGCCGCCGTCACCGTTCCCGGCGGCGCGACGGCGACTTCGGTCGACGCGATCGTCGACGGGGTCCACTTCCGCCGCAGCGAGGCCACGCTGCACTCGGTCGGCCGTAAGGCGCTCGCCACGGCGCTTTCCGACCTGGCCGCGATGGGGGCCGAGACCGGCGAGGCCTATGTGGTCCTCGGAGCGCCGCCGGACCTGTCCGAAGATGAATTCGACGCCCTGCTCGACGGCCTCCTGGGGCTAGCCGAGGAAACCGGCACCACCCTCGCCGGTGGCGACCTCACCCGGGCGCCGGCCCTGACGCTGGCGGTGACCGTCGTCGGCCACGCCCCGCAACCGGACGACTTCGTCCGCCGTTCTGGCGCCTGCCCGGGCGACGTTCTCGTCGTCACCGGCGAGCTGGGCGCCGCCGCCGCCGGGCGGCTCCTGCTCGACCGCCCGGAGCTCGGGGCTGGATCGGCCGAGGCGGCCGAGCGGCTCCGCAACCGCCAGCTCGACCCCACCCCGCGCCTGCGGTCGGGCCGGGCGTTGGCCGCGGCAGGCGCCAGGGCGATGATCGACCTCAGCGACGGGCTCGCCGGCGATGCCCTCCACGTCGCCCGAGCAAGCGGCGTCGGTCTTCACATCGATGCCGGCTCACTGCCGCTGGCGAAGGGCGTGGCCGAGGTCGCTGCCTCGGCGCAGCAGGACCCCCTGCGGCTCGCAGCCTCCGGCGGCGAAGACTACGAGCTGCTGGCGGCGCTGCCGCCCGATCGCATCGCCTCAGCCTCCCGGCGAATCGCGGAAGAAGCAGAAACCAGCCTCACCGCGATCGGCGAAGTGGTCGAGGGCGAAGGGGTCGAGCTCAGGCTGCCCGGGGGCGGACTGCTGCAGGCCCGTGGCTATGACCATCTTGCGGAGCGGTCCCGTGAATCCCCGTGAGCAGCTCCCTGACGCCGCGCCGGCTCAGCATCGCCATCGCGATCTCGCCGGGATCCGGTTTGTAGGTGCCGGCTTCGACCAGGGATTTCAACTCGTGCGGCTGCATCGCTCTCGCGGTCATTATCGGCCCCGGTACCCACATCCTTAGTTCTTAGTACTCGCACATGCGTCCAAACTGACCCGCCGACTACCCTTTAGGCGTGCCCAACGGCTTGGCCCGCATCCTCCTCGTCGACGACGAGCAATCGATCCAGACGCTGCTGAGCTACCCGCTGCGCAAGGACGGCTACCACGTCACCTCCGCCCTCGACGGCACCGAAGCGCTGCGCCGCTTCGAGGAGGGCCGCTTCGACCTCGTGATCCTCGACCTGATGCTGCCGCGCATGGGCGGCGTCGAAGTCTGCCGGCAGCTGCGCTCGCGCAGCCAGGTGCCGATCATCATGCTGACCGCGAAAGGCAGCGAGACCGACAAGGTCGCCGGGCTCGAGGTCGGCGCCGACGACTACATCACCAAGCCGTTCTCGATGCGCGAGTTCCGCAGCCGGGTCAAAGCGGCGCTGCGGCGCTCGCGGATGGGGGGCGAGACGAGCGAGGAGACCGGCGGCGCGATCGACTGCGGGAAGCTGACGATCGACTTCGACCGCCGCATGGTCACGCTGGAAGACCAGGAGGTCAAAGTCACCTACGTCGAGTTCGAGATCCTCGGAGCCCTCGCCCGCTCGCCCGGCCGTGTCCTCACCCGCGAGACCCTGCTCGAGCACGTCTGGGGCGACTCCGACTACCGCGACCCGCGCACCGTCGACGTCCACATCCGCCACCTGCGCGAGAAGCTGGAGACCGACCCGAAGGAGCCCGAATACCTCTTCACCGTGCGCGGGGTCGGCTACCGCTTCCGGGAGTAGGGGATGAGGCGCCTGCGGCTCAGCGACCTGGCGAGCCGGATCACCCTGATCTCGATCGCGATCGCGGTCGGCGCCACCGGGATCGTCTACCTCTACGCGGTCGCGATCGGCGGCGCGGCCAGCGGCGACGGCGCGGTCAAGCTGCAGATCCTCACCGGGGGCCTGATCGCGGTGGCGATCGCGACCGCGGTCGGGCTCTACTACACGCGCAGCGCCGCCAGCAACATCGAACGCTTGCAGGAGGCGGCGCGAAAAGTCGCCGACGGAAACTTCGAAACGACGATCCCGATCGCCTCGGTCGGCGGTCTCAGCCATTTCGCCCGCACCTTCAACGAGATGCAGCGGCGCCTCGCCGAGCTCGACAGCGCGCGCAAGCAGTTCATCGCCAACGCCTCCCACGAGCTGCGGACGCCGATCTTCAGCCTCGGCGGCTTCGTCGAGCTGCTCGAAGAGGAGGACCCGAGCCCGGAGGAGCGGGCCGAGTTCGTGCGGACGATGCGCCAGCAGATAGAGCGGCTGACCAAGCTCACCACCGACCTCCTCGACCTCTCCCAGCTCGACGCCGGGGCCGTCGTGATGCGCGCCAGCAGCGTCGACCTCGGCGCCCTCGCCCGCGAGGTGACGCGGGAGTTCGGACCGCGCGCCGACCTGCGCGGGTCGCGCCTGCAGCTGCGCACCCCCGAGCAGCCGGCGATCGCCCTCGGCGACCCCGATCGAGTGCGGCAGGTGATCCGTATCCTGCTTGACAACGCCCTCACCCACACCCCCGAGGGCACCGACGTCACCGTGACCGCCTACTCCGCCAACGGCCGTGCCGAGCTGACCGTCTCCGACGAGGGGGCAGGCATTCCCCAGCGGGTTCAAAAGCGAATCTTCGAGCGCTTCTACACCGCCGACTCGGCCGGCGGCTCCGGCCTCGGCCTGGCGATCGCCAGCGAGCTGGCGCAGCGGATGAACGGCGAGATCAGCATCAGCTCCAGCCGCCGCTTCACCGCCTTCACCCTCGACCTGCCGCCGGGCCCGGCCACCCCGCCGCCGCCACGCCCCTCCCGCACCCCCTCCAGGACCGGGGCGTGAAGAGGCTGGGCGCCCTCGCGGCGCTGCTGCTCTGCCTGGCGCTCGTGGCCGGCTGCGGCGCGGGCGGCGACGAAGGCGGCTCGACGGCGACCGGCTCCGCCGCGAGAGTCCCGCGGGGGCAGGCCCCCGCGCCCGCTCCCCAGGTGGCGATCGAGGCCTCCAGCCCCGGTTTCGACGCCACCCGCGTCTATCGCGAAGCCGCGCCCGGCGTGGTGACGATCCGCTCGGTCTTCGACGAAGGCGCGGCCGAGGGCTCGGGGTTCGTCCTCGACGGACGGGGTGAAATCGTCACCAACGCCCACGTCATCACCGACGAAATCGCCGGCGAACGGGTGCCGGCGAAGAACGTCTACGTCGAGTTCCCGGACCGCAACGTCGTTCCCGCCGAGATCGTCGGCTTCGACCCGTTCAACGACGTCGCCCTCCTCGAGGTCGCGCCGGAGGGCCTGCCGCTGCACCCGCTCGCGCTCGGCGACGACGGCGAACTGCAGGTGGGGCAGCCGGTGGCGGCGATCGGCAGCCCCTTCGGCGAGCAGCACTCGCTCTCGGTGGGCGTCGTCTCCGCCACCGACCGCTCGGTCGAATCGCTGACCCGGTTCGAAATCTTCGGCGCGATCCAGACCGACGCCTCGATCAACCCGGGCAATTCCGGCGGTCCGCTGCTGGACGCCGGCGCTCGCGTGATCGGCATCAACCAGCAGATCGAGACCAACTCCGGCGCCAACGACGGGGTCGGCTTCGCGGTCCCGGTCTCGGCGATCAAACGCTCGCTGGCCCAGCTGCGCGAAGACGGCACCGCCGAATACGCCTACCTGGGCGTGGCCAGCCAGGCGCTCTACCCGCAGCTGGCCCGCAAGCTCGGCCTCGACACGACCTTCGGCAGCCTCCTCTCCGAAGTCGTTCCCGGCGGTCCGGCCGAGAAGGCCGGGCTCCAGGGCGGCAACGAAAAACTGCGCTTCCAGGCGGCTGAGTACCGGACCGGCGGCGACGTCATCCTGCAGATCGACGGTCAGAACATCGTCGAGGAAAACGACCTCGCCCGGGTGATCGCCGCGCACAAGCCGGGCGACAGGGTGACGCTGACGATCCTCCACGACAACGAGCGGGAGCATGTGGAGGTGACCCTCGGCAGACGCCCGGACGATCCGTCCTCCGGCTAGCGTCAGAGCCACGGCGGCTGGACAACATGTCGCCGCCTATCGGTGTAGAACTCCAGCCTTGCTTCAGGAAGTCGCCCTCGGCCACAAGACCCTCACCGACTACACCCACGTCGTCGGCAAAGACCTGACGGAGCAGATCCGCCGGCTCGCCGAGCCGCTGAAGGGGAAGCGGGTGCTGCACGTCAGCGCCACCGCGTTCGGCGGCGGCGTCTCCGAGATCCTCTACACGATGGTCCCGCTGATGCGCGACGTCGGGCTCGACGCGCACTGGCACGTGATCTTCGGCAAGGAAGAGTTCTTCGAAGCGACCAAGCTCCTCCACAACTCCCTGCAGGGCGCCGAGGAGACGCTGAGCGCCGAGCAGTGGGAGGTCTTCGACGAGATCAACCAGATCAACGCCGAGGGCCTGCAGGGCGAATGGGACGTGATCATCGTCCACGACCCGCAGCCGATCGGCCTGCGACGGGGCGCCTGCGAGAAGGGCCGGAAGTGGATCTGGCGCTGCCACATCGACCTCTCGACCCCGAACCCCGCGCCGATCGAGCGGCTGCTGCCGATGATCGAAGAGTACGACGCCTCGGTCTGGCACATGGAGCAGTACGTCCCCAACGAGATGGGCCGCCATCGCGAGGCGGTGAACATCATGCCGCCGGCGATCGACCCGCTCTCGCCGAAGAACATGGCCTTCTCGCCCGAGGACGCCGCCTTCGTCTGCCGCCAGTTCGGGATCGACGTCGACCGGCCCCTGATCACCCAGGTCTCGCGGTTCGACCCCTGGAAGGACCCGATCGGCGTCATCGACGCCTACCGCCAGGTGACCGAGCGGGTGCCTGAGGCGCAGCTGGCGATGGTCGGCTCGATGGCGACCGACGACCCCGAGGGCATGGAGTACTTCCAGAAGACCTTCGAATACGCGGGCGGCGACGAGGACATCAAAATCCTCAGCAACCTCAACAACGTCGGCGCGATCGAGGTCAACGCCTTCCAGTCGCAGTCCGACATCTGCCTGCAGAAGTCGATCCGCGAGGGCTTCGGCCTGACTGTGACCGAGGCGCTCTGGAAGGGGCGGCCGACGGTGGCCGGCAACGTCGGCGGCATCCCGCTGCAGATCGAGGACGGCGTCAGCGGCTACCTAGTCAACTCCCCCGGAGAGTGCGCCGAGCGCTGCCTGGAGATCCTCGAGGACCCCGAGCTCGGCAGGAAGCTCGGCCGGGAGGGCAAGGAGCACGCCCGCCGCGAGTTCCTCACCCCCAGGCTGCTGCGCGACTGGCTGCAGCTGGTCGGCGACCTCGGCGGCTAGCGCGGCGAGAACTCTTCGGAGCCGTCGCCGGCGGGCGGTGGCGGCGCAGGCGTGGGCGTCGGTGCGGGAGCAACCGGAGCGGGGGCGGGTTCGGGCGCCGCAGGTGGTGCGGGCGGAACGTAGGCAGGCGGTTCAGCGGGCGCCGGCGGGGAAGGTTCAGGGGCGGAAGCGGCTGGTCGATGGTGTCGGCGCGGTTTGCTGCTGATCACGGCCCTCGCTGGGCTCAAGAGCTCCCTCCCGCGCGGTCGGTCCGGCCCTCCCTCTCGAACTGCATCAAATTTCCTACCCGCCAGAGGGGAAATTTGATGCAGTTCGGGATCACGCTCATTTGGCACGGCGGGAGCGACCTGCGGCAGGCCGATGTCCGGCGCGAGCGGCGGTGGGTCGGGGGGCTTTAGGAGGGACGGGAGGGCTTGTAGGGCTAGCAGGGCAGCGACGGCTATCGCCGTCGCTTTCGCTGCGCTTGCCCACCGGACCCGGATACCTCGCACGAGCTCCTAAGGGCCCGGCAACCCGAAACTCTCCCCCTCAGGCGACCGACTGACGGGCCGCTTCGATGTCCTTCAGCTGATCGTCCACCCAGTCGCCGGGATTGCGGGAGAAGATGATCTCCCGCAGGCCCTCGGCCCAGAGCCGCTTCTGCTCGGGCTCCATCGTCAGCGCCCGGTGGATCGCGTCGGCCTGCTCCTGGATGTCGAAGGGGTTGACCGTGAGGACGTAGTCGATCAGCTCCTGGTGGGAGCCGGTGTTCTCGGAGAGCATCAGCACCCCGTCGCGGGTGTTGACCGCCGGGGCCTCCTTGGCGACCAGGTTCATCCCGTCGAAGAGCGAGTTGACCATCAGCAGGTCGAAGTGCTTGTAGCGGGCGACCGCGTCGTAGAAGTTCTCGTAGATCTTCAGGTCGATCGGCATCCAGTCGGTGGTGCCGTGGCGGTGGTTGACGACGGCGACCAGGGCCTCGATCCGCTCCAGGTACTCGGCGTACTCGGGCACGTCCTGCCGCGAGGGCTGCAGGTGGGCGATGAAGGTGACCTTTTCGCGGAACTCGGGGTGCTGGGCGAGGAAGGTGTCGAAGGCGGTGAAGCCGCGCAGCACGTTCTTCGAGAGGTCGGCGCGGTCGACGCGGATGATCAGGTGCTGGCGGCGGCGCTCGAGCACCTCGCGCTCGGCCTCGGCCACCTCCGGCGAGGTTGCCGCCCGCTGCAGCCGCTCGGCGTCGATCCCCAGCGGGTAGGCGCGAGCGATCGTCTTGCCGCCGGCGTGGCGGACCTCGGCCGCGTGGTAGTCGACCTCGACGTCCTCGAGCAGTTCGTCGCAGCAGCGGAGGAAGTTGATGCAGTAGGCATGGGTGTGGAAGCCGATGATGTCGTTGGCCAGCATCCCCTCGAAGATCGCGTTGCGGATCCGCGTCGGCAGGATCCGCCAGCTGTCGGGCTGCGACCAGGGGATGTGGACGAAGTGGTGGAGGAAGGCATCGGGCCGCGCGGCGCGGACCATCCCGGGGGCGGTGTAGAGGTGGTAGTCGTGGAGCATCACCAGCGGCCGCTCCTGCCCCTCGATCTCGGCCAGCACGGCTTTGGCGATATCCGCGTTGACCGCCTGGTATCCGTAGTCCCAGGCGTCGAGCTCCTGCCGGCGGATGTCCGGGGCGTTGGAGATGTCCCAGAGGTAGTGCTGGATGAACCAGAGGATCGGGTTGGCGATGACGTTGTAGAAGCGGTCGTAGGCAGTCGGATCGCTGCCGACCAGCCGCACCCGGTAGTCGACCCCGTCCAGCTCCTGCTCGATCGGACCGCCGGCTTCGCCCGAGACGACGACGTCCTCGTCGGTCATCGCCGAGGCGATCCAGAGCGCGTCCCGGTGGGAGACCAGGCCGGAAAGGGCGGTGACCAGGCCGCCGCCGCCGCGCCGCACGCTGCGCTGGCCGTCCTCGTCGCGCTCGAACTGCAGCGGACCCCGGTTGGAGACGATGATCAGCGGCGAAGAGCTCACCCCTCAGAGACTAGACCGTCGATTGCGGCCTGGAGCGGGCGTCCTCGGCGGCTGCGCGCCGCTATAGTCCTTCGCCGTTTTGGCAGCCCCACGCGAATATGAGCTCGTCCTGATGCTGGATCCCCAGCTGGACGCCCCCGCCCGCGATGCGCTGGCGCAAGAGGCGCGCGGGCAGATCGAAAGCTCGGGCAGCCTCAAGCACGAGAACAGCTGGGGCCTGCGGAAGATGGCCTACGAAATCAACCGCCGCACCGAGGCTGACTACCGCTGGATGCGGTTCGAGGCCCCCAGCGAGCTGCTCGACACGCTCGACCACAACCTGAAGATCGCCGACGGCGTCCTCCGCTTCCGCATCTTCAAGGTCGATCCCGGAGCCCCGGTGATCGTCCCGCCCGCGGTCACGGCTGCGCCCGGTCCGCGCGAGCGCAGCGCCCAGGGGGCCCGCGAGGACCGCGGCGACTCCTACGGCGATTCCGATTCCGAGGAGTAGACGGCTCGGCCGGCCTCACCGGCCGCCGTGTTTGCGGAAAACCCCCGTCGCAGGGGGGAGAGTCGCGCCGTCTGCCTCCTTAGACTGGAGTCCAGACAAGCGAATGCGCAAGGAGTGAGGGAATTGGCAGCTTCGAACGTGAACGTGGTGGTCATCACCGGGAACCTGACCCGGGATCCGGAGCTGCGTCATCTCGGCAGCGGAACGGCGGTGTGCGAACTCCGCCTCGCGGTCAACGGACGCCGCAAGGACCAGAGCGGCAACTGGGTGGAGAAGGCGAACTACTTCGATGTGGTCGTCTGGGGTCCGCAGGGCGAGAACTGCGCCACCTACCTCTCCAAGGGCCGCCCGGTGGCGGTCGAGGGTCGCCTCGACTGGAGCGAGTGGGAGGCAAAAGACGGCAGCGGCAAACGCCAGGCCGTACGAATCGTTGCCAACACCGTCCAGTTCCTCGGCTCCCGCGACGGCTCGGGCGGCGGGGGCAACGGCAACGGCGGCGGGGGCTTCTCACCGCCCCGCAGCGACGTCCCGGCGGACGAAAGCGATTTCGCCTCCGCTCCCACCAGCGGCGCGGCCAGCGAAGACGACATCCCGTTCTAAAGTCCCGGCGTCCAGGAGTCGCCAGGCACCGTCGCTCGCCTGCCTGCAGAGGAGGACGGCCTGGCTGCGCCCCGCCTGGCAACCCCTGGACCTCGTCAGCCTGTACCATCTGCCGCCGCATGGCACGTACTGAGACCCCTTCACGCGGAGGTGCGCGACGCGGCGGCAGGCGCGGCGCCGACCGCTCGCGGCCGCGCAAATACACGCGGGTCAACTCCGAGGTCGTCGACTACAAGGACCTCAACCTGCTGCGACGCTTCCTCTCCGACAAGGGGAAGACGCGCGGCCGCCGGGTCACCGGACTTTCCCGCCGCCACCAGCGTCAGCTCTCGGTGGCGGTGAAGCGGGCGCGGGAAATCGCCCTGCTTCCCTACGTCGGAGAGCGCTGATGGCGCAGGCGATCCTGCTTGCAGACGTCGAGTCACTCGGCGAGCGCGGCCACGTCGTCGACGTCGCTCCCGGCTACCTGCGCAACTACCTGGTCCCGCGCAAGCTGGCCCAGCCGGCGACCGCCGGGGCGCTCGAAGAAGCCAAGCGGCGGATGGAGGCGGCCGAGCGGGCGGCCGAAGCGCGCCGCGAACGCGAAGAGCAAGCCGCCGGCCTGCTTGGCAAAACGGTCCTCACGATCCACCAGCGCGCCGGCGAGGACGGCAGGCTCTTCGGCTCGGTCGGGCCGAAGGAGATCGTCGACGCCCTACGAGAGGCGCGCGATCTCCGGATCGACAAACGACAGGTCCAGCTCGAGCAGCCGCTGCGCGTACTCGGCACGTTCATGGTCGAGATCCAGCTCTCCGACGGCACCACCGCCGCGGTGAAGACGATCATCAGCGAGGAGAAGTAGCGTCACCCTCTAGGCTCGGCACCGTGCGCCCACGCCTGCCGACCAGACTGACCCGCCGCGCCAAGGCTCGGACGCGCTTGGGCTGGGCGCGCTCGGAGAGAGCGACGCTGGGGCTCGCCGCCGTCGCCCTCGGCGCCGCCGGAGCGGTGTTAGCCGGGCAGTACAGCCGCATGCTCGCGCGCCGGACCAGCGAGGCACACGATTCGGAAGCGTTACTCGAATCGGCCCCGGCGGCGGCGGCCGACACGGTCGGCGTCGCCGTCCGCGGCTACGCCGCGGCCCCGCGCAGCGAAACCGTCCTCTTCAACCTGCTCGCGGGCTTCCTGGGCTCCTTCGCCCTCGTCCGCATCTCGACCTGGGGCATCCGCGAGAACGTCGGACCGTTCCGCAACCTCAAGATCGGCGGTCGCCATATTCACCACTTCGTGCCGGGCATCGTCCTCGCCTTCAGCTCCGGCACCGCGGCGCTGCTGACCGACGACGACGAGGTCGAGCAGCGACTGGCGATCCCGATGGGCGCCGGGATCGGCCTCACCTTCGACGAGGCGGCACTGCTGCTCGACCTGCGCGACGTCTACTGGACGCGCGAAGGCCTGCTCAGCGTCCAGCTCAGCCTCGGTGCCACGGCGATCCTCAGCATCGCGATCCTCACCCTGCGCATGCTGCGCCGCGGCGAGCGCCGGGCCGAGCAGGAAGGCGTGATCCCTCCGGCCCATCCCCATCAGCTCTCCCTCGGAACTGCCGCATAAAAGCTCACAGAAGTGTGAGCTCCTTTTCGCGGGATTTGCACGGAAGGGATACGTAAGGTCATCCCTGCTCTGGTTTGCTGGGCGAACGGTCGGTTCTCTCCTCGGGATCCGCCGCCACGCCGCCTTTACTTGGACCTGATGCCGCAGCCCTCCACCTCCCACGTCCCGCCCCAGAACATCGAGGCCGAGGAATCGGTCCTCGGGGCGATGCTCGTCGCCGAGTCGACGCTGACGCGGGTGATCGACGAGGTGAAGCTGAACGCCCTCGACTTCTACCTCGACAAGCACCGCGAGATCTTCGCCGCCGTCCACGACCTCTACGCGGCCTCGAAGCCTGTCGACGAGCTCAGCGTCAGCGAGGCGCTGACCCAGCGCAACAAGATCGAGGGAGCGGGGGGCCGCCACTACGTCTCCGAGCTGGCGGCA
This sequence comes from Solirubrobacterales bacterium, assembly GCA_035712505.1. Taxonomy (GTDB): domain Bacteria; phylum Actinomycetota; class Thermoleophilia; order Solirubrobacterales; family 70-9; genus VAYN01. Next base: position 11,443 of record DASTAR010000120.1, on the reverse strand, counting down.
AAGGTGCCCGCCGCCGCCAACGCCAAGCACTACGCAGAGATCGTTCAAGAGAACTCGTTGCTCCGAAGGCTGCTCGGCGCCGGCCAGGAGATCCAGGGCTGGGTCAACGAGCGCGACGGCGAGCCGCGCGAGCTCTCCGAGCGGGCCGAGAAACTGCTCTTCGAAGTCGCCCACAAAGAGCAGGCGAGCGACTTCAAGAAGCTCTCGGAGATCCTCCACGACGAGGTCGACCGGCTCGAGAAACTCTCCACCGGGGAGACCGAGCTGACCGGCACCCCCTCCGGTTTCCGCGACATCGACGCGGTGACCGGCGGCTTCCAGCCCGGCAACCTGATCATCGTCGCCGCCCGCCCGGCGATGGGCAAGAGCGCGCTCGTCGCCAACATCGCCGAAAACGTGGCGGTGAAGCGCCAGCTTCCGGTCGCCTTCTTCTCGCTCGAGATGTCCGAGGTCGAGCTCGCCCAGCGCTTCATCGCCTGCCGGGCGCGGATCTCCGGCGACAAGCTGCGCAAGGGACAGGTCAACCAGCGCGACTGGCCGAAGGTGGTGCGCGCCTGCAACGAGCTCGAGGAAGCCCCGCTGTGGTTCGACGACTCCTCCGACCTGGGCATCCTCGACCTGCGGGCGAAGGCGCGGCGGCTGCACGCCCAGGAACAGGAGCGCGGCGGCCTCGGCCTGATCATCCTCGACTACATCCAGCTGATGCGCTCCGACGACCATCGCGCCAACCGGGTCGAGCAGGTCGGTCAGATCAGCCGCGGGCTGAAGATCCTCGCCCGCGAGCTCGAGGTCCCGGTCGTTGCGATCTCCCAGCTCTCGCGCGCGCCCGAGCAGCGGACGCCGCCGAAGCCGCAGCTCTCCGACCTGCGCGAGTCCGGTCAGATCGAGCAGGACGCCGACGTCGTCGCCTTCCTCTACCGCGAGGACTACTACCGCGACCCCGACGAGGAGCCCGATGGCCTGGCCGACCTGATCATCGCCAAGCACAGGAACGGCCCGATCGGGACCAGAAAGCTGGTCTTCCTCGACCGCTTCCCGAAATTCGCCGACCACGCCCACCAGGAGGCGCCGATCGAGCAGCCGGCGGGCGAAGAGCCGCCGTTCGCCGACGCTGCCGCGGCGGGGCCTGAGTTCTGATGCCGGCGATCGCCCGCTCCGAGCCGTTCCGCGAACAGGCCTGCCCGCTCGGCGTCTGCGACGGCTCCGGCTGGATCCTCGGCCCCGAAGACGTCGCCCGCCCCTGCGAGTGCCGGGCCGAGCGGCTGAACAAGGGGCGCAGCCGCGGCATCGCCTCGGCGATCCCGGCCCGCTACCGCGGCGTCTCCTTCGACCGCCCGCCGGTCTCCGACATGGCGCGGGACCTGGAGCGGCGAATCGCGGTGATGCACGCCCGCGACTACGTCGAGGACCTCGACGCGAACATCGCCCGGGGCAGGGGCGTCTGGTTCATGGGCGATACCGGCACCGGCAAGACGACGCTCGGGATGCTGATCGCCAGCGAAGCCCTGAAGGCCGGCAGGTCCGTCGGCATCTATTTCACGCCGAAGCTGCTGACCCGGATCCGCCAGACCTACCAGGAAGCCGAGACCGAGAACGCCTACGCGCAGTTCTTCGAGCGGGTCACCTCGGTCGACCTCCTCTACATCGACGACCTCGGCTCCGAGCGCCACACCGACTGGGTGGTCGAGCAGCTCTACGCGGTCGTCAACGAGCGCTACGAGAACCAGCGGCCGATGCTGGTGACGAGCAACGCCTCGGGCGACGTAGCCGCCGGCCAGCAGCAGCTGGAGGACCAGATCGGCCGGCGCACGGTCTCGCGGCTGATCGAGATCTGCGGCGACCCGCTACCTCTCTTCGGCGCCGACAACCGTTACCGGGCCCGCGCCGCGGGCTGACAGCACCGCCTCCGCCGGGCGGGATCGTCACAATCCTTCGCCGGAATGCCTGGCGTGGTCATAGTCGGAGCCCAGTGGGGGGACGAGGGCAAGGGCAAGGTCGTCGACCTGCTCGCCGAGCGGGCATCGACGATCGTCCGCTTCCAGGGCGGCAACAACGCCGGCCACACGATCGTCCGCGGCGGCGAGGAGTTCAAGTTCCACCTGATCCCCTCCGGGATCCTCCACGAGGACAAGACCTGCGTGATCGGCAACGGCGTCGTCGTCGACCCGCGGGTGCTGCTGCGCGAGATCGACGACCTCAAACGCGCCGGGGTCAGCGTCGCCAACCTGCGCATCTCGGCAAACGCGCACCTGATCATGCCCTACCACGTGCTGCTCGACACCGCTGGCGAGACGATGCTGGGGAAGCTCTCGATCGGCACCACCCGCCGGGGAATCGGCCCCTGCTACGCAGACAAGGCGCTGCGGCTGGGGATCCGCGTCCAGGACCTGCTCGACGAGAAGATCCTGCGGACGAAGATCCGCGCCGCCCTGGAGCCCAAGCAGCAGGCGCTGCGCGAACTCTCGGTGCAGCGGCGCAAGCGCCTCAAGGAGGCCGGGGAGGAGGCGAAGAGCGGGGAGGCCGGCGCGCCGGAACCGGATCCGCGCCTCGACCTGCACGCGATGGTCGAGGAACACGTCAGCTACGGCCACCGGCTCGAGCCCCACATCGCCGACACCGCCCGGCTCTGCTGGGATGCGCTCGACCGCTCCGAGACGGTGATCTTCGAGGGCGCGCAGGCGACGCTGCTCGACCTCGACCACGGCACCTATCCCTTCGTCACCTCCTCGAACCCGATCGCGGGGGCGGCGACCGTCGGCGCGGGCATCGGGCCGAAGGACATCGACGAGGTCTGGGGGATCGCCAAGGCCTACGCCACCCGCGTCGGCGCCGGCCCCTTCCCCACCGAGCTCTTCGACGAGGTCGGCGAGCAGATGATCCAGCGCGGCCACGAGTTCGGCACCACCACGGGGCGGCGCCGGCGCACCGGCTGGATGGACCTGGTGGCGCTCCGCTACGCCGTCCGCATCAACGGCCTGGACGCCCTGGCGATCACCAAGCTCGACGTCCTCAGCGGCATCGGCCCGCTGCGAGTGGCGGTCCGCTACCGCTCCAAAGAGGGTGCCGAGCTCGACACCTTCCCCTACCACCAGTCGATCCTCCACTCGGCGAGCGCCGAGTACGAGGAGCTGCCCGGCTTCGATCTCGACATCACCGCCTGCCGCAGCGCTGCCGACCTGCCGCCGGAGGCGCGCGACTACCTCGGCTTCATCGCCGACTTCGTCGGCGTGCCGGTGCGGCTGGTCGGGGTGGGGCCCGATCGCGAGCAGGTCATCTGGCTCGAGGGATGAGCTGCCGAGGCTGGCTCAGCTGCCCCTGCCGATCGGACTTGCATTGGCGACCCACCACTTACCGTCTTCCCGTTCCACCGTGATCACCCAGTCGTGGCCGTCGTTGCCGTGGTACTGCGCGTACCCGTGCCGTTCTCCCACCCGCAAGCTGTCGATAGGGCCGGTCAGGTTGTTCTTGTAGCTGCCCGAGGCCTGATGGCCGAAGTAAGCAAGTGCTTGCGGGCAGGTCTTCACCCTTCCATGGGTGACTCGGCTTGCATCTTCGGCCACCAGAGCGCGGATGTACGTCCGCGTGAAGTAGCTGCAGTCCTTCTTCCAGTTCTGGGCCGCCCGCGCCTTCATCCAGGCGTGGATCACCTGCGAGGCCTGTTCCCGTTCGGCCTTCGTGGCCTCGCGTCCGTAGGTCTGGACCGCGTTGTCGCCGCCGCGAATGAGGAACTCGCGACTGGGGCCCTTCAGCCAGGGATAGAGGCGTTCCTGCTTGGCGGCCGCTTCCGTCTCGCCCGTTGCCTCGCCCCCACCGCAGCCGCAGGCGACCGTCGCTCCGAAAGCCAGCAAGGCCGCCAGAAGCGAAAGCTTCCTTATTTCTCCCATGCAGCCAATATAGACAAAGAATCCTAGAGTGCTCTTGCTGGCCCAGCTCCTCCTCTACAGTCTGCTGGTGGCTTCCAGTAGACGCTCTGCCAGGTTCGCGGAGCGGCTGCCCCGGGGAAGGCACGGCCTGCCGAGGGAGACGGTGACCGAGTCCCAGCGCAGCCGCATCCACCGGGCGATGATCGAGGTCGTAGCGGAGCGGGGGTATCCGGAGACGCGGGTGGTCGACGTGATCGGAGTCGCCGGCGTCTCGAGGAAGACCTTCTACGAGCTTTTCGACAGCAAGGAGGACTGCTTCCTCGCCGCCTACGACGTCCTGCTCGGCAACCTGCTCGGGGAGGCCGCCGACGCTTTCGAGGGGGATCCGGGCTCGCCCTGGGCCGAGCGGATCGCCGGCGCGCTCGAGGCTCTCCTCGAGCACCTCTCCCGGTATCCCGACGAGGCGCGCTTCGCGATCGTCGAGGTGCTCGCCGCCGGCCCGAAGGCACTGGCGCGACGCGACGCCGCCCTGCGCCAGTTCACCGGCTTTCTCGAGGCGGGCCGGTCTGAGACCTCGGTCGAGCTGCCGGGGATCACCTCGATCGCCGTCGCCGGCGGCGTCAACGAGCTCCTCTACAGCGAGATCCTCCACGGCGCCGTCTCCCAGCTGCCGAGCCGGCTTCCCGACCTGGTGTTCTGGGTGACGCTGCCGTTCCTCGGGGCCGAAGCCGCCGGCGCCGAGCGCGAGCGGGCGCGGCTCTCGATGCAGCATTCCTGAGGGCGGCACCGCTCCTTTCGGCATACCCTCGGGTTTACGGAGAACGTCCGGGTGGTAGTTTGACCCGCTGGAGAGAAGTTGCAATCAACGCTTCCGACGGCATCGGCCCTGGGACGGGCAGGCCGCAAAGGAGAGACACAAGCGATATGCGCAAGCACCTGATGTTGACGATGGCCCTTGGGGCCCTGATTGCCGTCAGCGTGGCCGGCATCGCCACCGCTGGCAACGCGCCGGTCACGGCCAAAGCCGGGAACATCGAATTTACCTTCAACGGTGGGTTCAGCCCCACCACGCTGCCGAAGAACAAGCTGGCCCCGATCTCGCTCACCGCGTCGGGCTCGATCAAGACCGTCAACGGAGAACATCCGCCGGCGCTGAAAGAAGTCGTCGTCGAAACCGACAAGAACGGGACCATCAACACCAAGGGCGTTCCGGTCTGCAAGTCGGGCCAGCTACAGGCCCGCGATACCAAGGCGGCCGAAAAGGTCTGCGGCAAGTCGATCATCGGCACCGGCCAGACCACCGTCGAGGTCCAGTTCCCGGAACAGAAGCCGGTCCTCGTCAACTCGAAGCTGCTCGTCCTCAACGGCGGCACCTCGGGCGGCAAGACGACCCTCTTCATCCACGCCTACTTCTCGGCGCCGGTGACCGGGGCGATCGTCACCACCGTGAAAATCAAGAAAGTCCACAACGGCCGCTACGGCCTCAAATCCGTCGCCTCGATCCCGAAGATCGCCAACGGCGCCGGCTCGGTGAAAACCTTCAGCCTGACGATCAACAAGAAGGGCGTCCTGATGGCGAAATGCCCGGACGGCAAGCTCCAGGCCCACGCCACGTCCATCTTCGCCGACGGGACCAAGGTCTCGGCCGGCATCGTCCGGACCTGCAAGGGCAAGTAGGAACGCGCCACTCGAGGAACGCTAACGCTCCTTGAGACGCGTGGAGTTTCAGAAGGGCGGCCAATTGGCCGCCCTTCTTCTTGCCCTGGCGCTGGCTGCCTGCGCAGCGCTGGTTGTGTCGGCGACAGCGTCGGCCGACATCCCCTGGGGCGCCGGCTGCATGCCGGTCGCGGAAGGCGAGGCCAGGACCGCAGCCAACTGCGGGGCGAGCCTGATCGAGGGCGAAGCGGTCCCGCCGCCCGGCGCACCGCCGCTGGTCAAGCAGGTGATCCGCGCCGCCAACGATATCCGCCACCGTCCCTACGTCTGGGGAGGCGGCCATCGCAGCTGGCTCAGCCGCGGCTACGACTGCTCAGGCGCCGTCGGCTACGCGCTCCACGGGGCCGGGCTGCTCGACGTGACGATGGTCTCAGGCCAGCTCGAGTCCTGGGGCGAAGCGGGGGCCGGCCGCTGGATCACCGTCTACGCCAACCCGGAGCACGTCTTCATGATCGTCGCCGGCCTCCGTTTCGACACCCGCGGCGACCCAGCCGGAGTCTCGGGGCCTCGTTGGCACCAGAGCTGGGTGGAGCCGGACGGCTTCACCGCCCGGCATCCTCGCGGTGTCTAGAGCCAGCTGGGCAGTCTCATTTTCCGCAGCTGGCCACCCCGAGGCCTTCCGCAGCCTTCGTCGCCTTTGCAAAGATCTTCGTGAATTCGCTGATCACCTGTGGGTCCGCCTCGAGCTTGGCGGCGCCGTCTTCCCGCGCCTGTACAAGTTCTTCCGCCATCTTTTCCCCCTGAGCAGGGAACCCGAGGTCGGCAAGTTCTTCCGTGGTCCCCTGGTAAACAGCCATCAATTTGCGGACGTTTCGCGCCTGTTCTTCCGCCTCTTCTCTTGCGCTCGCATTCGGATTTCGCTTTTCGTATTCCGCGGACACTTCTTTGAGGAGTTCTTCGCGATCGGAGAGGCCCTTGTTGCAAACAAGTTCGCTCTGCCGCTTGTATTCGGCGCTGCTGACCGACGAGCTGCCTCCGCATCCGGCTATTCCGAGAATTCCAATCAAGACAAAGACGAATGGACTGATCCCCTTCTGCACGTTTACCCCTCCATTTCTCCTGAATGCTTTGGTTAGTCTAGACCAAAACGTTCCCCGCGTCAGAACATCGTGGCGTGGGGAGAGGGCGCCTGACGAAAAAACGGCCCCTCCCCGCAGGGTGCGCGGGAGGGGCCGGGATCCTGCTGATTTCCCGCTCGGTTACGGAGCAGTTACAGCCCAGGTGCCATTGGCGTGCGCTTCCGTTCCGGAAAGCGCCATGCCGACGACGGCGCCCGTCGTATAGCTGTGGGTGAATTCGGGCTTGCCAGGCCAACCGACATGGAATTCGGCTTCCGTGTACAGGCAGAGCGCGCCAGGAGCGGCCGCAGGTTCCGCAACTTTGCCCGGGCAGGCGGGCTGTGGAACATCTTCCAGGCCACCCACGCATTCTCCTTCTTCTTCTCTGATACAGGAGTTGAAAACGGCTTCGAGCCCGTTTTCTTTTATGACATGAACAGTCGGCGCGGTTTTCAGCGGAATGTTGAAGGAAGCTGATACATACTTCAGCTTGTTGTCAGGCGTGATTCCTAGGGCCCACGCTCCGGTCTCGGTCTTACTCTGCGGCAGTACGCCTCCAGCGGTCCAAGGGGAGCCTTCGGGACCGGTTGCTCCAGTTGCTCCGGTCGCTCCGGTCGCTCCGGTCGCTCCGGTCGCGCCCTTCGCGCCGGTATCCCCCTTGGGTCCCTGCGGACCCTGCGGACCCGAAACCGCGAACTGCTTCGAGAACTTCTTCGAGAACTTCTTCGATTCCTTGGTGATCTGCTTCTTGACCTGGTGGTTCAGGGCCCCGGCAGCGTAAGCCCCGCCGGTCAGCGCCGCGACCAGCGCGACGATGGAGATCACGAACCCGGCCGTGCCGAGCTTCTCGTGAATACGCGAGAACATTATTCCTCCTACCTCGGTTTACGAATCGCTGGCGCCGATTCGATGCGGTGCCTGTAGAGGCACGGGCTCACTTCCTGCTTCATTCCCCTCCCGGTCCCTAGCTGCAGACCCGGCCGCGTCCCTGGCGCGCCAGAGGCTGAAAATTAGAGTACTTCAGGGACCATGTCAAGGAACCCGCGTGGTGACTACGCTTGCGAAACGTTCACCGCTCAAGGTATCATGGCGCAATGGCTGCGATCGAGATCGCCACCTTGGGCCCCCAAGGGACCTGCCACGAGCGCGCAGTGAGACGCTACATGGAGTTCCAAGGCATCCAAGACTTTTCGATCTCCTTCATCCGGGACTTCCTCGACGGCCTCGAGCGGATCCGCGGTAGAGAGGATGCCTTCCTCGTTCAGTGCAGCGCGCACCCCAAGGTGCACGAGGTCACCGAGCGCTACTGGCGCGAGGTCTTCGTCGTCGATACCTTCATCTACCCGACCAAGCACCTCGTGGTGCTGAGCCGGCGCGAGGTGGAGCGGCCACGCTCCATTGGGATCGTCCCCGCCACCAAGGGCTACGTCGACCTCTCCCAGTGGGAGGAAGTGATCGACGTCGTGTCCAAGCCAGTAGTGGGCGAGGAGCTCCTAGCCGGCCGCTACGACTCGGGCTTGACCCACATGGAGCACTTCCTGGAGCACCGCGACGAGCTCCGGCTCGATCTCGACATCGGCGAGATCGACACTACCTGGCTGGTCTATGGGATCCGCAAGCGTTTCCAGGGCGATGTGATCGGGATTCCCTCCCGACCCGTGCTCCTAGGTCAAGAGCCTGCGACCGCCTCATAGGCGCTGCGTCCTCGGGCCTTTAGTGCAGTCTTAGCGTGTTGAAACGCGATTCGGGTCGCTGGTCCCGCTGGTGGTGAACGGACCGATCGTGCCTTCTGCGGCCCGCCGGGGTGCATGTCTGGACGATTGTACCGACGGTCTTAACCGATATAGGCGAGGTTCCCGTTCTGAACGTCTCTTTGAGCGTAAGGGATCGGTCATTGGTGACGCCGTCGATCTTTAACAGGGTGATTGAGTCTGTAAGACCAGTGAGGCCCACCAAGGCTGTTGCCAGTACAGCGCCGGCAATTCTCTGCGGCTTTTTCACCTTCGGCCTCCTTTTCACTTACCTGTGAGGAATGCCGGCAGTCCTACTTCCTCTGCCCGTGCTTGCCGCAGGGCAGGCCAATCCGCGGATCCGTGTTCTCGGAGCGGCCATTCTGTGCGCGGAGGCGGAGCTCAGTCCTCGGCTTGGAGAGACAGAGGTTCCTCGAGTTTTCGATCAGCCCTCGACTGCCTCCGAAGAGCTTCATGGCGAAGCTGCTAACTGGAGCGTCGGGAATGCCGAGGAAGCGGGTGCGGACTCGGCCCTTGACGGAGTCGATGTAGCCGACGAGGACGACGCGCAGCTGCCCGCGCAGATCGGCGACGAGGTCGGGGAGTTCCCGTTCGCCGCCGTTGGAACGGAAGTAGATCTTCCCCCGCAGCGGTTTGCTGAGCAGCGGGGTCCGCGCGACGACGGTCCCGAGGACCGATTTGGGCGGGCAGGTTTCGGCGGCGAACTGGACCCGGGTGCAGGGGTTGCTGATGTGAGCGTTGTCGATGAACTCGCTCTTCGGCAGCAGGACCGTGGCGCCGGCGTTGTTGGCCTGGTGGGGCTTCTGGCGCAGGACTGCGCGCACCCCCGGGTTGCCGGTCCGCTTCATCGAGCCTTTGAACGTCAGCGTCAGGTGCGGGCTGTAGGGCAACTTGGCGCAGTGGGTGACCTGGTACCCGTCGCTGGGTTCGGCTACCTGGCCGTCGGCAGCGGTGACCGTGGCGACAGTCTTCTTCGGCTGGCAGCTGGTCGGGTTCAGGGTGAAGCTCGGCCGGTCGACGACGACATGGATCGTGCGGTAGGAGAGCGGCACCCCTTCCAGAAACTGCGGCAGCGGGTCGGTGACCACACTCGCCCGTGCGGTGTCGGGGTCGACGCGGATCGCGGCGCGGTTGATGACGAGGCCGAGGTCGAAGGGGCCGGCCTGCGCCGGGACGACGGTGACGATCGAGTAGGGGGCGCCCTTGTATGGCCCGGCCAGGTAGGCCGCGGTCGGTGCCTTCCCCGGCTGGGGGATCCAGAGGGGCGCCCCCCCGACACCGCTGGCGGCGGTAAGGCTGCCGAGGCGCGAGGCGGGCGGGCAGGCGCCGGTGGCCGCATCGGCCTCGGGGCAGAGGGGGACTCCCGCAAGCTTTGCGAGCTCGCCCGGCGGCAGGTGCAGAGCGATCGTCGCGGGGTTGGATTCCCCGTCCTGGCGAGTAAGGGTGAATGCGAACGGGGCAAAGCGACCACCCGCGGGCGAGAGGCTGCCCGCCTCGATCCGGGGGGCGAAGCCCCCCTTGCCGCAGCCGGTCGTGATCCGCATCGGCGTGCTGCCCTGCGTCGCCGGGCGACCCGACCAGGGCGCGAATGAGAATTCCGTCAGATAGGTGGCGCAGCCGGCCGGCGTCGAAAGCGGCGCCCGGGGGCCGCCGAAGACGTTCAGCTCGAGATCTTCGACGGGGACCGGCGGCAGGCCTTCGAGCCCGGCGATGTGATCGAGGACGACGGTCACGTGCCCGGTCAGCGGGTTGGGCTCGATCTGCGCCGGCAGCTTCAGGTGCACGCCCTGTTCGTCGGCCACTACCCAAAAGCCGAAGAGGTGACCCGGCTCGGGAGCGCGTTGATACACAGACCCGTGCAGAGGCTCTTCCAGGGCCGGCACGTCGGCTTCGATCGAGCCGATCTTTGCCCCCGCGGGGCAGCTCGCGGGGACGTTCCTGCCGTAGCCGACCTGGTCCGCGCTGCAGGCCTCGAGGCCGTCAGCCGCGGACGGGTTGATGGCAAAACCAGCGGGAAGCGTCACCCTCGCGCTCTTCAAAGGCGAGATAGCGAGGCCCTGCGGGCTTTCTTCCTGAGGTACACGCAGCTCGGTGTCGACGCCGGTCGGGGCAGCGGCTTCGGGATTGGTCGGCGCCGAAGTAAAGGTGGCCGCGAAGTTGACTTTGCCGCAGCCGACGATCGGTGGGAAGGCGGCTGCCTGCGTCGAGGGCTGTTCGGGCAGCTGATAGCTACGTGCGGTCACCCTCACGTAGCGCGTAACGGCGCAATCCACCGGGTTGGAAAGGAAGGGGCTCAGAGCGCTGACCGATCGGCCGCCAGCAGGTGAATTGCCTTTGATTGCCTCTTCGGGGGTGATCCGTTCCAGGTCGTGCTGCGGGGCCGACGGCACTCCCCAGATCGTCGTCGTCGCTTCGGAGAGGCCGCTTGCCGACGGGATGCCTTCAACCGTCGCGATGAGTCCGAAGTCTGCGGGGTCGATGCGGATGTTGATGAAGGTCGGCCAGTCGACGGCCATGAAGCCGAGGCGGGCGACGATGTCGGTGCCCTTTGGCGGTGGCATGTTGTAGACCGGCTCTTTGAAGGTACCGGGGGTCGGTTGGGTCACCCGGATCACGGTCGTCCCCACCTGGGTATCGAACGGGCAGGCGCTGTCTTCATGCCCTTCGCCGAGCTGTTCGGCGGTGCAGCGCGGGACGGCCTGCGGGTTACCGACCAACCCCGGCGGCAGCTCGATTTCGATGTCGCGGGCGCGGGCGTAGGGGAGGTCGCCTTTGGTCGCGAGCTTGACACCGATCGTCATGTCAGCATGGGCACCCGCCTGTTCGTTACTGAGACCGGCGGAGACCGAGGCGATACCGAACTTGCCGAATTCTTCTCCGGCGGCGGTCGCCGGGATGGTGCGGGCACCCAGCAGGGCGAGCGACGCGATCGCTAGCGTGGCGATCCTACGGAGGGCGGGGCTCATCGGCGCGCTCCCTTCTGCCCAGCGTGGGCTCGGTGGTGGCGGTGTCTGCCGTGCCGTCGGTGGCGCTTCCTGACACAGCGGACCTTGCC
>DASTAR010000119.1:0-7098 GCA_035712505.1 Solirubrobacterales bacterium | reverse complement strand
GCCGATGAAGCCGTCGGCGGGGGTCCGCGCGATCAGGTCCTCGAGCTCGCGCCGCCCCCGCTGGGCGGCGATCGCGTAGCGGCCGTACTCGACGAGGGAGCCGGGGTCGACGAGGTCGGCGAGGTTCTCCCGCGCGGTGCGCCCGCCGGCGCCGTGCCGCTTCTCGACCGCGTCGGGCCGCGCCGCGTCCTCGGTCAGCGCCCGCCGCGCCAGCAGCTCCGCCAGATCCTCACGCTCCCCTTCAGCCACCGCCGCATCTTAGGGCGGCCCGGATGCGGGTCCGGGTGGGCCTCTCAAAACACTCAATCGCGAGCGCAGCGAGCGAGTTTTGGGAGGCGCACCCGGACCCGCCTCACCCGTCGAGGTGCTTGGCGAGCCGGCGCATCGCCTTGGCGTTGACGCGCCTGGCGAAGTGGCGGGTGAGGAAGGGGGCGATGCGCTCGCTGCGGGGCACCGCTTCGAAGAGGAGCTCGAATTCGATCCGGGTACCGCCCCCCGGCGCCTGCTCGAGCCGGTAGGTGCCCCTGGTCTTGCGCCTGCCGCCGGAGGAAACGCCCTGCTCGACGATCTCGTGCGGCGCCTCGGCATCGGTCACCTCGAACTCGAAGTGGTCCTGGGACCCCGGCGCATCGACCCGCGCCCGCGCCTTGGCGCCGACCCCGCGTTTCGGGCCTGAAAAGGTCCAGTCGACCAGGTAGTGGTCGAGGAAGCGCTCGTGGTTGGCCAGCGCATCGAGGAACTCGAACACCTCCTGCGGCGGCTTGGCTACGGTGACTTCGACCGCGACCGGCTTCATCGGCCGGATCCTATGGCCGACGGGACGAAAAGGGGTCCATATAGATCGTTTTCGGCCCGTCGGCAGACGTGGTTAGCCGCGGATCGCCTTGCCGACTATGTGCTTGAGGCGGGTCCGGTCGCGCTGGGTGAGGTTGCCGGGGCGGCCCTTGGACTTCTTCAGCAGGTTCCAGAACTCGGTCTGCTCGCGCTTGGTCAGGTTCCCCTCGAGCCGCTCGCGGCCCTTGTTCGCCACCCAGAGCGACGCAACCCAGACTTTCGCCCAGGGAACCCGCTTCCAGAGGTGGGGCGCTGCCTTGCGGGCGAGCCAGAACGGCATCTGGCTCCCGCGGCTATCCGACCACTTCGACGGTGCCGTGCATCGAAGGGTGGATTTCGCAGTGGTAGGTGTAGGTGCCGGGTTCCCTGAAGGTCGCCGACCCCAGCTTGCCTTTTTCGATCGTGCCGGTGTCGAAGCTGCCGTCGTCGGCGGTGGCGGTGTGGGGCGCGGTGTCTTCGTTCTGCCAGATCACCTTGCCGCCGGCCTGGACCACGACCGGGTCCGGTTCGTAGCTGAATTCGACGATCTTCACTTTTTCGGACTTCCGGGCTTCGCCGCTGGGGGCGGGTTCGCTTTCGGCTTCTTCGCCCGCTTCTTCGCCGGCTTCGCCCGCTTCTTCGGCGCCTTCTTCGGCTTCTTCCCCGGCCCCTTCGGCTTCTTCGGCGACCGACGGCGCAGGTTCGGAGGAGGAGTCGGAGCCGCTGCCCCCGCAGGCGACAAGGCCGAGGGAGAGGGCGACCAGGGCAGCGGCAAGCAGCGGCTTCGAGCTCATTCAGGGTGTGTACCCACTCGCCTGATACCCAATCAGCGGGCGCCCGAATCGCCCGCGGCAATCAGTAACCCGGCGAGCGCCTCATCCGTTTGCGCTCATGGGGGTGGGCGCCGCCCTTCTCGTCCAGCGTCGCGATCGCCTGGGCGATGTCGTCGGCCAGGCGGTCGACCTGCTGGCGGCCGAGCGTCTCCTTGACCAGCGCCCGCATCACCTTCACCTCCTGCGCGTCGGGGGGCATCGTGTAGGCAGGCAGCATCCAGCCGCGCTCGGCCGATAGCTGCCATGAGACGTCGAACTCGTCGTATTCGCGTTCGCCGGTGAGCTTGAAGGCGACCAGCGGCAGCTGCTCCTTCTCCGCCCCGATCAGGTCGAAGTTGCCTTCGTCCTCGAGCCGCCTGGCCAGCGCCTTGGCGTTCTCCTCCATCGCCCGCATCACCACCGTGTAGCCCTCGCGGCCGAGGCGGACGAAGTTGTAGTACTGGGCCAGCACCATCGAGGCGCCGGTTGAGAAGTTGAGGGTGAAGGTGGCGTCCGTTTTGCCGAGGTAGTTCTCGTAGAAGACGAGGTCCTCGGCAAGGTCGGACCTCTCCCGGAAGACGAGCCAGCCGATCCCCGGGTAGACGAGCCCGAACTTGTGGCCGGAGACGTTGATCGAGCGCACCTGCTCGAGCCGGAAGTCCCACTCGGAGTGCGGGTAGAGGAAGGGCCAGACGAAGCCGCCGCTGGCGGCATCGATGTGGAGCGGCACGTCGAGCCCCTTCTCGTCCCTGATCCGCAGCAGCAGGTCGTTGATGCCGACGATGTCGTCGGCGTGGCCGGTGAAGGTGGTGCCGAGCACGGCGGCGACGCCGATCGTGTTCTCGTCGACGTGCGGCTCGACGTCCTCGGGCCCGATCACGTACTTGTCCTCGCGTAGGCGGACGATCCGCGGCTCGACGTCGAAGTAGCGGCAGAACTTTTCCCAGACGACGTGGACGTCGCCGCCGAAGACGAGGTTAGGCCTTTCGGCCGGGCGCCCGGCCTTTTCCCGGCGCTCCTTCCACTTCCACTTGAGGGAGAGCGCACCGAGCATGATCGCCTCCGAGGAGCCCTGCGTCCGGCAGCCGGTCGTCTCGCCCGGCGCGTGGTAGAGGTCGGCGAGCATGCGGATGCAGCGCTGCTCGATCTCCGCGGTGATCGGGTACTCGGCGTGGTCGATGAAGTTGCGGTGCAGGTTCTCGGCGACGATCCGCTGCGCCTCCGGCTCCATCCAGGTGGTGACGAAGGTGGCGAGGTTCCGCCACGGGTCCCCCTCCAGGACCAGTTCCTCGTCGACCAGCCGCATCGCGTCGAGCGCCGACATGCCGCCGGCCGGGAACTCGTTGTCGGGCGCGTCTTCGACCAGGAAACGGGCGCCGTAGAGCGTTGCGGCCTGCTCGGGCTTCTGCGATTGGCTCATCCTGCTGCGCTCCTCTCTCCGGGGTCGGCGCGAGCCTAACCCCGCCGCCCGGCCTCGGCAACGCAGCAGGCGAAAGGAACGATGTGGGTTAACCCCCATGACAGCGGGCGGCGCCGGGATATGTTCGGCTGGCACACCAATTTCCCGGAGAGGGGGCGCGATGGACGCAAGCATCGAGACGGGCCCGATCGACTACCTGCTGATCGAGTGGAAGGGGCGCCAGCCGAGTGGGGAGGTCGCGCCGGTCGTCGTCGATCTCGTCGACCGCGGCCTGATCCGCATCCTCGACCTCCTCTTCGTCACCAAGGACGAGGAGGGGAACGTCGCCGCGCTGGAGCTCGCCGACCTGGGAGAAGAAGTGTCCGAGCTGGCGATCTTCGAGGGAGCCTCCTCCGGCCTGCTCGGAGACGACGACGTCGCCCAGGCCGGCGAGGTGCTCGAGCCGGGCACCTCAGCGGCGCTGCTGGTCTTCGAGAACAGCTGGGCGGCGCCCTTCGTCAGCGCCGTCCGTCGCTCCGGCGGCGAGCTGGTAGCCAGCGGCCGCATCCCGGCCGAAGACGTCCTCGCGGCGCTCGACGCCGCCGAGGCCAACGCTTAGGAGGAGAGACCGATGCCAGGACTGTTGCGAGGGATGGCGAGGACCGCGGTCATCGCCGGCACCGCCACCGCCGTCAGCAACCGCGTCTCCAAACGCCAGGGGGAACGCTGGGCGGAGCAGGAGGAACAGGCCGCGGTCCAGGCGCAGATGGCCCCCGCCCAGATGGCTCCAGCCGCCGCGCAAGGTGGCGGGAGTTCGACGATCGATCAGCTGAAGGAACTGGGAGAGCTGAAAGCGCAGGGCATCCTCACCGAGGAGGAGTTCGCGGCGCAGAAGGCCAAGATCCTCGGCGCGTAACGGCGAGACCGCGAGGGACCCGGATATTTCGGGTTGTTTGCGGTCTCGCGGAAGCCCGGGGCCTCAGGTGCCGAGCGAATAGAGAAGATGGGCGACGCCGTCGCCCTCGACGACCCGGACCTGTTGCAGCTGCACGCTCGGCGGGACCTCCTCGAAGAGGCGGACCCCGTCGCCGAGGATCACCGGCACCTGGTTGACGAGGATCTCGTCGAGGAGGCCGGCCCGCAACAGCTGCTGGATCGTCTCGCCGCCGCCGCCGACCGAGACGTCTTCGTCTCCCGCGGCCTCTCGGGCCCGCTCGACCGCGCGCTCCGGTCCCTCGGTGACGAAGTGGAAGGTGGTCTCTCCCAGGCCGAGCGGCTCCCGCTCATAGTGGGTGAGGACGAAGACCGGGGCGTGGAAGGGCGGCTCGTCGCCCCACCAGCCGTTCCAGAGCGGCTCGGTCCAGGGGCCGCGGACGGGACCGAACATGTTGCGGCCCATCACCACCGCGCCGGTGTTGCCGGCCGCCTCTTCGAAGACCTCGCTGCTGGCGTTGACCTCGCCGCCCTCCCGGCCGTGCGGCTCGCGCCAGGCCTCGAGCTTGAAGACCCACTCGTGCAGCGCCATCCCGCCTTCGCCGAGCGGATGCTCCTCGCCCTGATTCGGGCCGGCAAGGAAGCCGTCGGCCGAGATCGAGATCTGCGCCTTCACCTTGCCCATGGCCGCACCGTATCGCGCTTGTGCCTGACGAGAGGCGGCGCTATCCTCTTTGAGGACTAGCTACAGAAAATGGACTTGGTTATGACTTATCGGCTGATAGCGCTCGACGAGGCGATCGTCTTCCCCACCGTGACCGCGACCCTGCCGATCGACGTCGGCACCGACGAGCGGGTCTTCCTCGTTCCCCGGCGCGAGGGCGAGTACGGCCGCGTCGGCGTGGTCGCCGAGGTGATCGAGACCGGGCTCTCTCGCCGCGGGCGCCCCGTCGCCACGGTCCTGGGCCTGCACCGCGGGCTGATCGCCGGCGCCGCCGAGCCGGGCGAGGGCGAGACGCTGCGGGTCGAGGTGCAGGAGGTCCGCGACGGCCACCCCGACGACGAGCACACCCGCGAGGTGGCGCGCGAATACCGCGCCGTGGTCGAGGAGATCCTCGAGCTGCGCGGCGACGACGGCCGCATCGCCGCCTTCCTGCGCTCGGTCGAGGAGCCGGGTGCGCTGGCCGACACCTCCGGCCTCTCCCCCGACATCTCCGGCGAGGGCAAGCTGCGGCTGCTGGAGACGATCGACGTGACCGGCCGCCTCGAGCTGGCGGTCGAGCTGCAGCGCGAGCGGCTGGCCGAGCTGCAGGTGCGGGAGAAGATCCGCGACGATGTCGAGTCCGGCGCCCAGAAGCAGCAGCGCGAGTACTTCCTCCGCAAACAGATGGAGTCGATCCGCAAGGAGCTGGGCGAGGACGAGGCCGACCTCATCTCGCAGTACGAGCTCGAGATCGCCGAGGCGGGGATGCCGGAGGCGGTCGCCGAGCAGGCCGAGAAGGAGCTGCGGCGGCTCGAGCGCCAGGGCGAGCAGTCGCCGGAGAGCACGATGATCCGCAGCTACCTCGACTGGCTGATCGCGGTGCCGTGGGGCGTCCGCTCCGAGGAGCGGCTCGACCCCGCCCACACCCGCGAGGTGCTCGACTCCGACCACGCCGGGCTCGACGATGTGAAGAGGCGGATCACCGAGTTCATCGCCGTGCGCAAGCTCCGCAGCGAGCGCGAGGTGGAGGACGACGGCCACGCCAACGGCGCGATCCTCACCCTGGTCGGCCCGCCCGGCACCGGCAAGACCTCGATCGGCGAGTCGATCGCCCGCGCCCTGGGGCGCGAGTTCGTCCGCATCAGCCTCGGCGGCATCCGCGACGAGGCCGAGATCCGCGGCCACCGCCGCACCTACATCGGCGCCCTCCCCGGGCGCATCGTCCGTGCCCTCCGCGACGCCGGGACGATGAACCCGGTGATCCTCCTCGACGAGGTGGACAAGGTCGGCGCCGACTGGCGGGGCGATCCCTCCGCGGCCCTGCTCGAGGTCCTCGACCCGGCGCAGAACGACACCTTCCGCGACCACTACCTCGACGTCGAGGTCGATCTCTCCGAGGTCGTCTTCATCGCCACCGCGAACATGGTCGACACGATCCCGGCGCCGCTGCTCGACCGGATGGAGACGATCGCCTTCGACGGCTACACGACCGAGGAGAAGCTGGCGATCGCCCGCGGCTACCTGCTGCCCCGGCAGCTGAAGCGCAACGGGCTGCGGGCGGGCGAGGTCGAGGTCTCAGACGAGGTCCTGCGGATGGTGATCGCCGAGTACACCCGCGAGGCGGGCGTGCGGCGGCTCGAGCGCGAGCTCGGCAAGCTGCTGCGCGCGGCGGCGACGAAGATCGCCTCCGGCGCGGCGGAGGGCAAGGTCGCGATCGACGTCGAGGCGCTGCGCGAGGCGCTCGGCCGCCAGAAGCACTTCCAGGAGTCGGTCGAGCGGACCGCGATCCCGGGCGTCTCCACCGGCCTGGCCGTGACCGGCGCCGGCGGCGACATCCTCTTCATCGAGGCGACGGCGATGGACGGCGACAAGGGCCTCGTCCTCACCGGCCAGCTCGGCGACGTGATGAAGGAGTCGGCGCGGATCGCCCTCTCATACGTGCGTGCGCACCGGGAGGAGCTCGGCATCCCGGCCGAGGCGTTCCAGCGCGAGTTCCACCTGCACGTCCCCGCCGGGGCGATCCCCAAGGACGGTCCCAGCGCCGGCACGGCGATGACCACGGCGCTGGTCTCGCTGCTGACCGGGCGGCCGGTCAAGCACACCGTCGGGATGACCGGGGAGGTCACCCTGCAGGGCCGGGTGCTGCCGATCGGCGGCCTCAAGCAGAAGGTGCTGGCCGCCCACGCCGCCGGGCTGACCGAGGTGCTCCTGCCCGAGCGCAACCGCGGCGACCTCGACGAGGTCCCCGAGGAGGTGCGCGAGCAGATGACCTTCCACCCGGTGATGAGCATCGACGAGGTCCTCGGGCTGGCGCTGGAGCCGGCCGAGAAGGGGCACGAGGCGATGGCGGCCTAAGGAGACGACGTGTCCCCCCGCTGTCGCAACTGCAGTCCGGTTCCCCAGGAGCTGCGCGCCGCCGCGGGCCTCCTCGAGCGCCG
>DASTAR010000118.1:0-9744 GCA_035712505.1 Solirubrobacterales bacterium | reverse complement strand
CTCCTCCCCCTCGGCGGTGTCGGGGCTGTTGCGGTCGAAGGGCAGGTGGTCCGGGTTGGGGACCAGGACGAAGAAATGAGCAGCGCCCTTTGCCGCCCGCTGTCGCACCGCCTCCAGCAGCTCCGCGGTCGCCTCGACCTTGTTCAGCACGACGAGAACCGCCGGGGTGCCATCGACGGCTGCCGCCGCCGACACGGACCCCGAGCGGATCACGTCGCGCTTGCTGACCGCCAGGTAGACGACCAGGGCCAGGATCGTCGAGAGGAAGATGATCGAGGTCAGGTTGGTGCCCAGGCCGAGCCCACCTTCCGAGCGTGGCGAGGCGAGGTAGTCGCCGATCGAGGCGCCGAGCGGGCGGGTGAGGATGTAGGCGAGCCAGAAGGAGAGGATCGCGTTCAGCCGCAGGCCGAAGTGCAGGACCGCGACGACGACGATCGCCCCGGCGAAGATCCCCAGCGCCGCCAGGTAGCCGAGTTCGAGTCGCTCGGAGAGGAAGTCGCCCGCCGAGGTGCCGAGGGCGAAGGTGAAGAGGATCGCCAGCCAGTAGAAGGCCTCGCGCCGGGTCGTGTAGATGGTGTGGACCGAGAGCGTGCGCTCGACCGCGTACCAGGTGGCGAAGACCGCGACGAGGGCGATGCTGAAGGCGATCGTCGTCGTTTCCAGGGTCACGCCGTAGTTTTCGACCAGGTTGTCGCTGACCAGGGTGCCGACGACGCTGATCAGCACCACCGCCAGCCAGTAGATCCCGGGGACGTAACGGCGGGCGCGGAACTGGAAGAAGAGGACGACGATCAGCGCCGCTCCCATGATGTAGCTGGTGCCGCTGAGGCCGAGGCCGAGGTTTTCGTTCAGGTTGTCGGCAAAGGTCTCGCCGACCGTCGTGCAGAGCACCTTGATCACCCAGAAGAAGACGGTGATCTCGGGGACCTTGTTCAGCATTTTTCGCGCCCACCACTTGGCGGAGCGCTCGGACTGCGGGGCGACTGGAGACAGCGTGGCGGAAGTCATGGCGCGGCAGGGTGGAGGAAGATGCTTAAGCCAGGATGAGAGTCAAGGCCGTTTCATCAAACTTTTAACCCCCCGATAGAGACGGGCTCGGCTGGGCTCTCATCCAGGGTTAATGTCGAGTCGCGAAGTTGAGCAGATGCCACCCCTCCTCCTGCTCGCCACCCTCAGCGACAAGGTCGTCGAACCGATCATCGAATTCGCCACCGAATTCATCGGCAGCGCCGGCTACCTCGGCGTCTTCGCGCTGATGATCCTCGAGTCCGCCTGCATCCCGATCCCCAGCGAGGGGATCATGCTGTTCGCCGGCTTCAGCGCCTCCAAAGGCGAACTGACCCTGGTCGGGATCGTCGTCGCCGGCGTGCTCGGCAACCTCGTCGGCTCCTGGATCGCCTACGCGGTCGGCTACTACGGCCGCATCGACCTGCTGGAAAAGAACAAGCTGATCCACATCAGCTCCAAGCACCTGAAATGGGCCGACGACTGGTTCGCCCGCTACGGCGCCCTCACCGTCTTCTTCTCGCGCATGCTGCCGATCATCCGCACCTTCATCTCGCTCCCCGCCGGGGTGGCGAAAATGCCGTTCTGGCGCTTCACCGCCTACACCCTGCTCGGCTCGATCCCCTGGGTGCTGATGCTGGCCCTGGTCGGCGAAGCGGTCGGCGACAACTGGGAAGACTGGCGCCACAAACTCGGCTACCTCGACTACGTGGTCCTGGTGGCGATCGTCGTCGGCGTCGTCTACTGGCTGGTGAAGCGGCGGCGGGGCGGAGTTGGGGGTAAGGAAGCGGTCGAGGCAGAGTGAGTTTTGGACGCAGGCTCGCTATCTGCGCGCCTCGCGCTGACGCTGGGCGGCGTCCTCTTGATCAGCGTCGGCCTGCTCATCACGGCTGGCTGGCCGTTCGTCGTTGGCGGCTTGATCCTGCTCCTCCTCGCGACAAGGGTCCGCTAATCGGTCTCGGCCTTGTCAACACCAGCGGGCCGTGATCCTCGCCTGACCGAATCGCGGAGGATCGTAAGGGTCGCCGCCGGGGCGAACCACCAGGCGGGCCAGCCGACGGCGGCGATGGCGGCAGTCGCAGCGATCGTCACCACCACCCACAGCGCGACCCGCCAGTCATCGCCAACGACGAAGTCCCAAACGGCCCGGGCGGCTCTTTCGATCATCCGCGCACCCCTCCCAACTCACCTCGAGCGCCACGAACCTCGTAGACCATCAGCCCAGAAGCCATTAGGACCAATCCGGCGAGCGGCGCCAGCGCGACCTCCCCTCCGGGCCAGGAGACGCCCGCGCCCTCCGCGGCCCAGAAGACGCCGAAGCTGGTGAGAAGGACCCCGACCGCGAACTTCATCGTGTTCTCGGGGACGCGGGCGAGCGGCGCCCGGGCTGCCAGGCCGACGACCAAAACGGCGAATACCGCGAGCGCTCCAGCGAGAGCCGCAAGCGCCACCTTGCCCTGGTTCGCGCCGAAGGTGAGCACGATGAAGGCAACCTCGAGGCCCTCGAGCAAGACCGACTTGAAGCAGATCGCGAAGGCGTAGGAATCAAAGCCCACCTCACTTGGCGCCCTCGCGGCCGCCTCGCGCTCGGCTTCGAAGGCCGCGACCTCATCGTGGAGGGCCTTGGCTCCGCCGGCGCGCAGGATCGCCTTGCGCAGCCACTGAAGCCCGAAGATGAGCAGCAGGCCGCCGACAACGAGGCGCAGGAAGTCAATCGGCAGGCTCGTCAGCGCCGGTCCCAGGGCCCAGATCAGGAAGGCGAGGACCAGGGCCGCAGCGCCGACCCCGAGCAGCGCCGATCTCCACTCGCGCGTAGAGCCCACCGCAAGGACGATGGTGAAGGCCTCGACCGCCTCTACGGCGCAGGCGAGGAACACAGAGACCACGAGGCTGATGTCGGCGCCGCTCAACTCGAGCTCGGTTCCGCGAGTGGGAGCGAAATCGTCACCGTCGAGCCGCGGGCGTACACCGAGCCGCCGTGGCGCTCCGCGGTTGCCTTGACGATCGCGAGGCCGATCCCCGATCCCGGCCGCCCCCTTGCGTCCTCCGCGCGCCAAAAGCGACCGAAGGCCGCCTCCTCCTCACCCGGCGCGAACCCCTCGACCCGATCGCCAGACGGCCCGTGCACGGCCGCGTTTTCGAGCAGGTTCTCGATGCTCCTGGCAAGGGCATCGGAGTCGCCCAGCACCGTCACCGGCCCGTCGACCACGGCGGCCACCACCTGCTTCTCAGCGCTGATCTCAGCGACCACCCGGTCCAGTCTGACCTCCTGGCGCGGCGCCGGTGCGCCGCTTGCGCGCTCTAACTCGAGCAGGTCGTCGATCAGTCGCCGCAGCCGCGAGGCGTCCCCCTGAAGGTCGGCGATCAACTCCTCGGAGGCGCCGTGCCTGGCGAGGAAGTCGACGTTGCCGATCAGCGAGGTGAGCGGCGTCCGCATCTCGTGGCTGGCGTCGGCGAGAAAGCGGCGCTCGGCCTGGCGCGACTCCTCCAGGGCGGCGAGCATCGCATTCAGGGTCTCGGCAAGCTCGCCGATCTCGCTCGGGTCGCGCCGGGTCTCGAGCCGTCGCGCAGCGTCGCCCGTCCGCGCGATCTCGGCGGCCGAGGTCGACAGCTCACGCAAGGGAGCGGTGCTTCGCCTGGTCAGCAGGGCAGCGGCGAGGCCACCGGCGAGGACCGCGGCGGCACCGCAAAGCAGGAGCAGCAGGCCGAGTTCGTGGCGGGTGGCCTCGATGTCCGCGGTGCTCGATGCGACCATGACAACTCCGCCCGCCGCCGACCCGCCGGCATCGGCGATCGGGGCGGCGAAGACACGCAGCGATTCGCTGCCGAGCTCGGCGTCGGCGAAGCCGCTGCGCCCGGAAAATGCCGCCGCGACCTCTGGCCCGCGCGGCAGCAGCTTTGCTCCCAGCGCCAGCGAGCGGGCGAGGATCGTCCCCCTTCGGTCGAGTACCTCGACGCTCAGCTGGCGCCCGGAGACCGGCGATTCCAGCGCTCCGGGGGCGTCTAGGACCGCGGGTGCCGAGATGCTGAGCCGCGCCACTTCCACCGCCCGCTTGCGCAGGCTCGAGTCGAGCGAGGACTGCAAGCGGTTGCCGATGATGATCTGGGCGCCGATCCCGAGCACGAGGACGGCCAAAAGGACGGCCGCGATCGCGGCGAAGGTGAGGCGCGAGTTGAGGCTGCGGAGCCTCACGACTCGAGTATGAAGCCGACCCCCCAGACGGTGCGGATCATCAGCGGGTCCTTGAGCTTCTGCCTCAGCCGCGCCACGTAACGATCGACGACGTTCTCCTCTGCCGCCCCGCCCCAGATCCTCTCGATCGCGGTCGCACGCGAGACGACAGTGCGCGGATTGCGCATCAGCAGCTCCAGAAGCTGCGCCTCGCGCACGGTCAGCTCGATGGTCTCGTCGCCGCGGAGGACTTCGTGGGTCGACGTTTCGAGAGTGATATCTCCGAAGCTGACCCGGGCGCTGAGATCGCGGCCCCGGCGCAGCAGCGCCCGCAGGCGCGCCACCACCTCTTCCAGCGCGAACGGCTTGACCACATAGTCGTCGGCACCGGCCTCCAGCCCACGCACCCTTTCCTCAACTGCGTCGCGGGCGGTGAGCATCAGCACCCCACCCGTCATTCCCCTCTCGCGCAAACGCCGACAGACGCCGAAGCCGTCGAGGCCGGGCATCGCGATGTCGAGGACGACAAGGTCGGGAGCCGACTCCTCGACCAGTGCCAGCGCCCGACCTCCGTCGGGCGCCGAGCGGACCTCGAAGCCCTCGGCGGCGAGCCCGCGCTCGAGCATGCGGCGGACCGGCGGGTCGTCCTCGACGATCAGGATCCCGTCGCCGGCCATCTCAGTCTCCGGCGACGTCGCGGCGCAGGAAGACGAGTCCCGCGGCGATCAGCGCCGGCACCCCGTAGAGCGCACAGACCCAGGCGGCGCGGAGGATCGGCGCCCAGTCGACCGGCGAGCGCAAGAGCCCCTGCCAGGCGTTGTACTGGGTGCTGAGCAGGTAGGGCTGCAGGCCTTCCAATCCGGGCAGGATGCCGACCAGCTGCACCAGCAGCGAGAACATCAGGGTGCCGACGATCGCCGCGGCGCTGTTACGAAAGACGGTGGAGAAGAGCAGCCCAATGCAGGCGATCGCGGCGATCGGGATCAGGTAGACACCGAGGCTGGCCCAGACCAGCATCAGCCCTTCCCCGGCTGAGACCCGGGTGCCGGAGAGGCTGACGATCGAGTTGAAGCCGGAGGCGAGGATGCCCGCCACCAGGGCGACGGCGCCCGAGAGGACGATGGCGGCCACAGCGTAGGTGAGCGTGGCCAGAGTCTTGCCGGCGAAGACCTGCTGGCGCTCGACCGAGCGGGTGAGGATCGTCTTCAACGTCTGGTTGCGGTCCTCGGCGGCGACGATGTCGCCGGCTACCAGAGCGGTGATCAGCGGGAACATCCAGACCGAGCCGAACAGCAGCAGGACGAGCGGGATCGCCAGCCCCGTCTCGTGGACGTAGCGCCCGAAGGCGACGTCTTCGGGGCTGCCGTTGCGAAGAGCGAGGGCGACGACGAAGATGATCGGCACCGCCGCTGCAGCCCCGAGGCCGAGATAGGTCCGCTTCTGCGAGCGCAGCTTGCGCAGCTCCCAGCGATAGATCGTCAGCGTGCCGGGGCTCATGCCGAGGTTCCCACCGTCGCCCGAGCGGAGTCGGTCTGCCTACCAGCCCCATCCTCGGTCAACCGGAAGAAGAGATCCTCGAGGCTGGCGTGGCGTGGGCTCAGCTCGCGGATCAGGGCGCCCGACTCCGTCAGCGCCAGCGAGAGCGCCCCGACCGCCTCGTCGCTCTCGGCGCCGAAGGTGAGGCCGCCCTCGGTGCCGGCGCGGACCTCCCCGATCCCGGGCTGCGCAGCGGCAACCCGGTGGGCGATCTCGTCATCGCTGGTGCGCAACAGGTAGCCGCCGCCGGCCTGGCGGCGCAGGTCGGCCAGCGATCCCTGGTAGGCGACGCCGCCGCGCTGGACGATCGCCACCCGGTTGCAGAGGTCTTCGACCTCGCCGAGCAGATGACTGGAGAGCAGCACGGTCATCCCCTGGCTCGAGAGCTGGCGGATCAGGTCGCGCATATCGCGCATGCCGCCGGGATCGAGGCCGGTTGCCGGCTCGTCCAAGAGCAGCAGCCGGGGGGCGCGCAGCAGGGCGGCGGCAATACCGAGGCGCTGCCGCATTCCATGCGAGTAGGCGCCCACCCGGTCCTTGGCGCGGTCGCTCAGCCCGACGGTGTCGAGCGCCTCCTCGATCCGCCCCTTGGCGCCCCCACCGTCGAGGGCGGCGAGCAGCTCCAGGTTGGTGCGGCCGTTCAGGTAGGGGTAGAACGAGGGCGCTTCAACGAAGCCGGCGACGCCCTCCAGTGCCTTGACGCTGACATGGGGATCGCGGCCGAAGAGCCGCACGCTGCCGGCGCTCGGCGTGATCAGGCCCAGCATCATCCGCAGCGTCGTCGTCTTGCCGGCGCCGTTGGGACCCAGGTAGCCGAAGACGTCGCCGGCCTGCACAGAGAGGTCGACGTCGTCCACGGCCACGAGGTTCCCGTAGGCCTTGCGCAGGCCCCGGACCTCGATCGGCAAGGGATCGCTCACCGGCTCAGAGCGCCCTCGCCGCGGCCTCTGCCGCGGCCGGGGGAACCGATCCGGCGACGATGTAGTCGACGCCGCCGCGGCTGAACCGAAGGACGGAGCCAAGCGCGGTGTCGAGCTCTTCGCCCTGGGCGCCGTTGATCGACACCTTCGGCAGGCTGAGCCCACCCGCTTCGGTGCTCTTCGCGCCGCCCGGTTCGCTCGCGGTCTGGATCACTGCGATCCCGCCGAGGCCCTTGCCATAGGTGACGAGGGCGGCGGCGTGGCCGTCTACTTCGATGCTACGGACCTCGTTGCGGGGCAGCCCGGCCAGGGTGTCGGGAGCGGTGAGCGGGAAGCCGAGGCTCTTTTCAACCGCCCCTGCTCCGGTCTGCTGAGCAGGCTCGCCGTGGTCTTCGCCTTCGCCTTCGCCGAGGGCGCCGAGGTTGACGACCTTGGCCCCGGGCGGGGGTGAGACGTCAAAGACCGAGGAGGAGACGGCTTCGAAGGAGACGTCGGTCGCCTTCAACTCCAGCACCGGCGAGCTCGAGGAGCTGGCGTAGATCGCCGCTCGCAGGGGGGCGCCGTTTTCTGCGTCCCAGGCAACCTCGGCGCCACCCAAGAGGCCGCCGTCGTGCTTGGGCGCGACGTGCAGCGTGTAGGTCGGCTGGCCGGCTACGTCGGAGGGGATCGCGCCGCTCAGTTCGGCGTGCTCTTCGACTTCGGTGATCTTCGTTTCGATTTCGCCGAGGCCCGGCACCTGCTCGGAGCCAGAGCTCTCCTTGCCTTCTTCCTTTTCGGGCAGCGTGCCTTCGTAGACCGTTTCCGAGCCGCTGTCATAGATCTGGAAGTGGTTACCGGAGACCAGCACCTGGGTGTCGCCGCCCGCTCCTTCGGACTGCAGCTCGAGCCGCAGCCTGCCCCCTTCGGCCGGCGAGGCCCAGAGGCGACCGGAGGCGCCGGCGAGCAGCGGGTCGGCGCCCTAGATGCTGGAGGCGTCAACGAGGTTGTTGGTGAACTCGATCCGGGCGCTGACGCCGGGCAGGCTCGGGGCTTCGAGCGCATCCTTGACGGCGTTGGCAAGCGTTTTGGGCGGTGGCTTGGGGCCGCTTCCTCCCATCGCCATCGCGGCGGCGGTGACGCCAACCGCGGCTAGGACGGTGATCGCGCAGATGGCCAAGAGCCGGCGGGTGGAGATGCGACGAAGGGCGGACACGGGAGCCTCCTTTGCAGTGAACAACACCCAGGCTAGGAACCCATCCTGAAAGAACTCTGACACCTCGACGTCGCCGGCCGGAGAGGAGGTGGGGGTCGCTCTCACATTGGGTTCATCTGTGGGCGCGATCCTGCCCGAATGCGTTCCGCTCGAAAAGGGCGTCGCTATCCGGCAATCCCCTTCTGGAAGAGAGCACGGAGGATCTTCCTGCTCGCCTCGATCGCCTGTCTCTTCGCGGCGGCGGTCTCCTACCTCCCTGCGATGGGCAAGAAGAAGCACAACGTCGGCCTCGGGGTTTCCAGCGTCGAGTGGCTGCGCCAGAACGGCGGCAACTCCATCGTCTCGGAAATCGAGAACTGGTACTACAGCCTCGAAGCGCCGGAAAAGGGCGGCCCGGCGTTGACGTCGCTGCCCAAGGTCGGGGTGGGCTCGGAGGGCGAAGACTCACAGGCCAAGGCCTATCGACCGCCGAACGTGGCGCCGCTGATCCACCCCGCGCTGCCGGGCGAGGGGGTCTGGAAGAAGGCCGCCGCCAAGGCGGGGCCGCGCCCGCCGGTGCTGCTGACGACCTTCCGCAGCGACCCCGAATACCCGCACTTCGTCGCCGGCGTCGCCTGGATCGACGCCGCCCGCACCCACCTCGCCTACGTCCCCGGCCTGGCCGAGCCGCCCGAACCGCTCGAACACCGGGGCTCCGGTGAGGTCCCGCCCGCGCAACGCCGACGCCTCATCGCCACCTTCAACGGCGGCTTCCCGCTGGAAACCTCCAACGCCGGGCTGATCTACCGGGGGAAGGTCGTGGAAGCGATGGTGAACGGGATCGCGACGATCGTCGAGTACCGCGACGGCCGGGTCGACGTCGTCCGCTGGAATCAAGGCCCCGGCGCGCCGGGCGATGTCTGGTTCGCGAAGCAGAACCTGCCGCCGATCATCTACGAAGGCAAGCTCAATCCCGATCTCAGCGACGGGCCTGAATGGGGCGAAACGGTCAACAACGCGATCCGCGTCTGGCGCTCGGGCCTGGGGGTCGACGCCCACGGCAACCTGATCTACGCCGCCGCCAACTACCAGACGGTCGAATCGCTGGCGAAGATCCTCCAGCGCGCCGGCGCCGTCCGCGCCCTGGAGCTCGATATCAACGAAGACTGGACCAGCTTCATCACTTACCGCCATCCTGGCGCGCTGGAACCGAGCAACCTGCTGCCGGAAATGTTCCGACCGGCGGAACGGTATTTGACCCCCGACGAACGAGACTTCTTCGCCGTCTACTTGAAGGCGGGTGGCAGGTGGTAGGGCTGCCGCGCGAAATCTCCCCGGGCGCCCGCTCCCGGCGGGCGTTCTTCGCCGACCTGCTGATCGCGATCGCCTTGGCGACGGTCGCGATCATCCTCGCAGCCGGCATCGGCGTCGTCGGCTTCTTTGCCCTGCTGGTCCTGCTAGTTCTCAGCATCTGGATCGGCCTCGAAACCGCAATCAGGTCGCTATCGCGTCGGCGACGTCGCCGCTCGGCGACTGGGAAGCTCAAAGACGCGGTCAAGCGGCAATGACCGGAAGTGTGCGAGTTCGGCTGCCTGCGGAATTGCCTCAATCACCTCGCCCCTGAACGCGTTTCGACCGACTCACGCACTCGCAGAAGCTATTCAGCGGCCTGTGGCCGCCGTGCCATTCGACACCTCCCGGGCTCTGGGCCAACAAAATTGGTACCTGATTGGTACCCGCTGCCGCTCTCAACTTCAGCCCGCAGACATAGAAAAGGCCCCATTCCGGGGCCTTTTCCTATAGCGGGGGCGGGATTCGAACCCGCGACCTTCGGGTTATGAGATTGATTCGCGGATCGGCTGGACTACGTGGAGCTGGGTTTCAAGCCGAATTCGGGCGATCGAACTACGTGGAGATCGGCTGGAATCTGTGGGGCACCT
>DASTAR010000117.1:0-2690 GCA_035712505.1 Solirubrobacterales bacterium | reverse complement strand
GGGCGATCGCCGACGCCCTCGACGTGACCGGGCTGCCGGCCGTCGAGGTCCACCTCTCCGACGTGCAGGCCCGGGAGGACTGGCGCCGGCTCTCGGTCTTCGAGGGCCTCGTCCTCGCCACGGTCTCCGGCAAGGGGCCCGACGGCTACCGGGAGGCGCTGCAGCTGCTGGCCCGGGAGCTCGGGGCCGGCTCCTGATGGCCGACCGGAGTGACCGGCTCGAGGAGCTGATCGTCGAGCGCGGGCTCGACCGGCTGCTCGTCACCGACCTCACCAACGTCCGCTACCTGACCGGATTCACCGGCACCAACGGGGCCTGCGTCTGTGGGCCGGGGGTGCGGCTCTTCTTCACCGACTTCCGCTACACGGAGCGCGCCGAGGCCGAGGTCGAGGGCTGGGAGGCGATCACCATCGCCGACGACTGGCTCGGCGGCATCGCGGCGCGGCTGGAGGGACGGGTCGGCTTCGAGGACGACCACGTCTCGGTGCGGCTCTTGGGCAAATTGAAGGAGAAGCTGGCGGAGGGGGTGGAGGCGGTGCCGGCCGGGGGCAGCGTCGAGCGGCTGCGGCGGGTCAAGGACCGGGCCGAGCTGGCGTCGATCGAGGAGGCTTCGAAGCTGGCGGACGAGGTCTGGCGTTGGAGTTTGGAGCGCGGACTCGCCGGGCGCAGCGAGCGCGAGGTCGCCCTTGCTGTCGAGGCGAGGATGCGTGAGCTCGGCGCCGAGCCGTCCTTCCCGACGATCGTCGCCGCCGGGCCGAACGGGGCGTTGCCGCACGCCGAGCCCGGCGAGCACGAGATCGGGCGCGGTGAGCTGGTCGTCTTCGACATGGGCGCCAAGCTCGACGGCTACTGCTCCGACGGCACCCGCACCTTCGCCACCGGCGAGCCCGGGGAGGAGGCACGGGCCGTGTACGAGGTCGTGCTGCGGGCCCAGGAGGCGGCGCTCGAGGCGATCCGGGCCGAGGCGAGAGGGGAAGACGTGGACGGCGCCGCCCGCCGGGTGATCTCCGAGGCGGGTTATGGCGAGCGATTCGGGCACGGGCTCGGGCACGGCGTCGGGCTGGAGGTGCACGAGGGGCCGCGCCTCTCGCTGCGCTCCGAGGACGTGCTGGCCGCCGGAGAAGTGGTGACGGTCGAGCCCGGGATCTACCTGCCGGGCCGGCTCGGGGTGCGGATCGAGGACCTGGTGGTGGTCGCCGAGGACGGCTTGCGCAACCTCAGCGGGCTGCCCAAGGCCCTGCAGTTGGTCGACTGACGACACCGGAATTCTCGAATTCAAGTCCGCCTCGCGGGCGGTCGATGCCGGCGCATGAGTCCGAACTCCGAGACCCTGGTCTCGATCCGCGAGGAGGCGCGGCGCGAGCGCCTCCTCGACATGGAGGAGCGGGTGCGTCGCTATCGGCTGGCCTGTTTCGGCATCCTGGCGCTGGCATTGGCGGCCGGGGGAGGCTCGGTCGGCTGGGTTTGGATCGGCCCCCTCGCCGTGGGGCTCGCCGGCTTCGCCGTCGCCGACCGCTTCATGCGCAAGAGCGCGCATCCCGCCGCCTGGATCGCCTTCGCCTGGGCGGCGCTCTCGGTCCTTCTCGCCTCGGCGGTCCTCGTCACCGGCGGCGCCTCCAGCCCGGTGGCCGTCTGGTTCGCGCTGCCGGCGGTCACCCTCGGCTTTCGCTTCGAGCCGCGGGGAATGGTCTTCGGCACCGCCTACGTGATGGCGATGTTCCTGCTCG
Organism: Solirubrobacterales bacterium; assembly: GCA_035712505.1. Classification (GTDB taxonomy): domain Bacteria; phylum Actinomycetota; class Thermoleophilia; order Solirubrobacterales; family 70-9; genus VAYN01. The sequence continues at coordinate 963 of DASTAR010000117.1, read as the reverse complement.
CCACGACCGTTCCGGATCCTGCCGCGGCAGCCGAGCACCGGCAGATCCTGATCGCGATCGGGGCGCTGATCCTCAGCACCGTCATCCTCTCCGGGGCGCTGGTGGAGTCCGATCGCGCCCACCGCCGCCGCTCCACGCTCGATCCCCTCACCGGCCTCTACAACCGCAATTCGCTCGAGCAGCGCCTGGCCGAGATCGAGGGGCAGCCCTGCAGTAGCGCCGAGGGTCTCGGCCAGGCGTTCTTGCTCTGCGACATCGACCACTTCAAGGACGTGAACGACCGCCTCGGGCACGGAGCGGGCGACGCCGTGTTGCAGGACGTCGCCTACGCGATGCGGCGTGCCCTGCGGGCGGGCGACTCGATCTACCGGATCGGGGGCGAGGAGATCCTCGTCATGCTTCCCGGAGCCCGGCGCGACGACGCGGTGGAGATCGCCGAGCGCCTGCGCGGGGCGGTGCGGGAGCGACACCCGGTGGGCGTGAAGGTGACGATCAGTGTCGGCGTCGCGGTCAGCAAGGGTGAGACCGTCGACACCGAGGATCTCTTGGCCCGGGCCGACGCGGCTCTCTACGCCGCCAAGGCCGGCGGCCGCGACCTGGTCTCGGTCGACTGCTGAGGCTCAGCGGCTGAAGTCGACGTCGGAGCTGAGGCGGGAGCCGAAGGCGGCGAGCAGCCGGACCGTGGCCTCGACGTCGCGCAGGTCCACCATCTCGACCGGCGAGTGCATGTAGCGGAGGGGGATCGAAACGAGGCCGGTGGGGATGCCGGAGCGGGAGATCTGGAGCACGTCGGCGTCGGTGCTGGTGCCGCGCCCGCTGGCGCTGATCGAATACTCGATGCCCTCCGCCTCGGCGGTCTCTACCAGCAGCTCGAAGACCTTGGGGGAGAGGGTGGAGCCGCGGCCGATCGCCGGCCCGGAACCGAAGGGATGCGTCCCGATCTCCTTCTCGTCGACCCCCGGC
>DASTAR010000116.1:0-4814 GCA_035712505.1 Solirubrobacterales bacterium | reverse complement strand
CGATCCGCTCCTCGATCGCGTCGGCTGCCCAGAGCTGGTCGCGGTCCTCGGGCCAGCGGTAGATGTTCGTGTTGGGCACGTGGCAGGCGCCCGGCATCAGCGGCTCGAACTGGCTGCGCAGGTCGGTGATGCCGGTCGCCGCCAGGGCGCCGAGCGAGGTGCCGTGGTAGGCGACCTCGCGAGCGATCACCTTGTGCTTCTGGCCTTTGCCGTGGATCCGGTGGAAGTTGCGGGCGAGCTTCAGCGCCGACTCGACCGCCTCCGAGCCGCCGGAGGTGAAGAAGACGCGGTTGAGGTCGCCGGGCGCCAGCTCGGCGAGGCGGGCGGCCAGTTCGATCGCCCGCGGGTGCGCGTAGCTCCACAGCGTGTAGAAGTCCAGCTCTTCGACCTGGCGGGCCGCCGCTTCGCCGTACTCCGTGCGGCCGTGCCCGGCGTTGACGCAGAAGAGGCCGGAGAGGCCGTCGAGGTAGCGGTTGCCGTGTTCGTCGTAGACGTAGCAGCCCTCGGCCCGGGTGATGATCGGGATCTCGTGCCCGGCGTCATATCCCCCCATCCGGGAGAAGTGCATCCAGAGGTGGCTCTTGGCCAGCTCCTGGAGATCGGTTCCTGCTGGAGCCTGCGACGCGGTGGCCATGACGTCCTCCTCTCGGGATTACGACGATATGGACAAAGCTAGAGCGCAGACGGCCCGTCCGCAAGTGGTCATTGGGTCAAGGGCCGGAGATGGCGTTGTCCAAAGCGTACAAGATGATTATGTGCTTTTAGGACATTCGCCCCTTGCCAGGTGGTCCACCGGGGCTTACCGTCGCGGTACACGGCTGGTGTCGGGTAGCCGCCAACCCATGAGGAGCATCAGACCACCGATGGATGGCCACGGAGAGACCCCGAGCGTCGAGCTGAGGAGCGTGACCAAGCGCTTCGACCAGTTGGCCGCGGTGGACGACGTCGACCTCGAGCTTTCGCGCGGGGAGTTCTTCACCCTGCTGGGGCCGAGCGGCTGCGGCAAGACGACGACGCTGCGGATGGTCGCCGGCTTCGAGCGGCCCAGCGCGGGGGAGATCCGGATCGAGGGCGAGGACGTCGCCCACCTGCCCCCGCACAAGCGGCCGACCAACACCGTCTTCCAGAGCTATGCGCTCTTTCCCCACCTCGACGTCGAAGCCAACGTCGCCTTCGGGCTGAAGCGGAAGCGGGTGCCGAGGGACGAGATCGCCGAGCGGGTCTCCGCCGAGTTGCGGCGGGTCGGGCTCGCCGCCGAGGCCAGGCGCCGGCCCTCGCAGCTCTCGGGCGGGATGCAGCAGCGGGTCGCCCTGGCCCGGGCGTTGGTCAACCTGCCCAAGGTCCTCCTGCTCGACGAGCCTCTCGGCGCCCTCGACCTGAAGCTGCGCAAGGAACTGCAGGTGGAGCTGAAGCGGATCCAGCGCGACGTCGGGATCACCTTCGTCTACGTCACCCACGACCAGGAGGAGGCGCTGACGATGAGCGACCGGATCGCGGTGATGAACCGCGGCCGGATCGAACAGGTCGGGATCCCCGAGGAGGTCTACAACCGGCCCGCCACCACCTTCGTCGCCGGCTTCATCGGCGTCTCCAACATGATGCCGGCGACCGTCACCGGGCCCGAAGAAGTGCGGCTCGACCAGGGGCAGACGATCCCGACGCCGACCGACGCATTCTCCGCCGGCGAGCGCTGCCACGCGGTCGTGCGGCCGGAGAAGCTGCAGGTCGAGCACGGCGGCGAGGGCAACGGCGGCTCGGACAAGCCGCGGGTCGAGGGCGTCGTCACCAGCTCGCTCTACCTCGGGACGGCGACGCAGCTCGCGGTCGACCTCGGGGAGGGAGTGCGGATGACCGTCCTCGTCCCCAACGCCGACGAGTCCGAGCGCCAGCGCCTGCCGGGCGGCGGAGCGCGCGTCGCCCTCAGCTGGGAGCCCGAGCACATGCATCTCGTCCGCGAGTCGCCCGACGGCCGGGCGCCGAGCAGCAACGACGGCGGCGCCGGCGCCGAGCACTCGCAACTGGAAACGACCCACGGAGGTTGAACCCGATGGTGAGCAGCGAAAAGGATCGACGCAGCGGCCTGAGCGTCCTCGCCGTCCTCGTCGCGATGGTGGCGCTGGCCCTCGGGCTCGCCGCCTGCGGCGGCGGTGGCGGTGGCGGCATCGAAGGTGGCGGCAGCCAGGAAAGCGCCGAAGAGGTGAAGCTCCAGGCCAAGCCCTCGGGCACGGTGACCATCTCCAACTGGCCCCTCTACATCGACAACAAGACCGTGCCGGATTTCGAGAAGGCGACCGGCGTCACGGTCAAGTACATCGAGGATGTCAACGACAACGCCGAGTTCTTCGGCAAGATGCAGCCGCTGCTCTCGCAGGGCGAATCGGGTGGCCGCAGCCTCTTCGTCGTCACCGACTGGATGGCGAACAAAATGCGCCAGCTCGGCTACCTGCAGAACCTCGACAAGTCGGCGATCCCGGAAGTCGAGAAGAACCTGCGGGGGCCGTTGCAGCATCCCTCCTTCGACCCGAATCGCGATTTCAGCGTCCCCTGGCAGAGCGGGCTGACCGGGATCATCGTCCGTAAAGACCTGGCTCCGAACGTCCACTCGATCTGCGACCTGTTCGACCCGCAGTACAAGGGCAAGGTCGAGTTCCTCACCGAAATGCGCGACACGGTGCCGCTGGTGATGAAGTGCGAAGGCGTCGACCCCGAAAAAGCCGACGAAGGCGACTGGCTGAAGGCGATCGACAAAATCAAGGGCGCCGCGCAGTCTGGGCAGATTCGGCGCTTCACCGGCAACGACTACGCCAGTGATCTGACCAGCGGCAACGTCGTCGCCGTGATCGGCTGGTCGGGTGATGCGGTGCAGCTGCAGATCGAAAACCCGAACATCGAATGGCGGATGCCGACCGAGGGCTGCATGCTCTGGTCGGACAACATGGTGATCCCGGTGGGCGCGCCCAACCCGACCGCCGCGGAGGCGTGGATGAACTACGTCTACGAACCGAAGAATCAGGCGCAGATCGAGGCCTACGTGAACTACGTGACCCCGGTCGAAGGCGTCAAAGAGCTGTTCGAGAAGACCGAACCGGAACTGGCGAAGAACCAGCTGATCTTCCCCAGCGATTCGTTCACCAAGAACTGCTCGATCGCGCCGCCGCTGAGTGCCGCCGAAGAACAGAAGCTGACCCAAGCATTCGACGCGGTGCTCAACAGCTGAGCCGATGAGGCGCCGGATCGTCCCCTATTTCCTGCTGTCCCCGGGGACGATCTGGCTGGTCCTCTTCTTCGTCGTCCCCCTCTACTACATGGGGAAACTCTCGCTCGAGTCGGGAGTGGTCGGCAACCTCGAATTCAACTGGAACTGGTCCAACTACAGCGAAGCGCTCTCGCTCTACGACTCGCAGTTCATCCGCTCCTTCGTCTACGCGGGGGTGGCGACGCTGTTGGCGCTGCTGCTCTCCTACCCGCTTGCCTACGTGATCGCCTTCAAGGCCGGCCGCTGGCGCAACGCCCTGCTCTTCGCCGTGGTCGCCCCGTTCCTCACCACCTACCTGATCCGGACGCTGGCCTGGGAGACGATGCTCTCCGACGAAAGCCCGGTGACGGAGCTGCTGCACACCCTGGGCCTGGCGCCGAGCGGCCACGTGCTCGCCACCGGCGGCGCGGTGATCGCCGGGCTCACCTACAACTTCCTCCCCTTCATGCTCCTGCCGATCTACGCCAGCCTGGAGCGGATCGACGTGCGGCTGATCGAGGCCTCCAAGGACCTCTACTGCTCGGCGGCGCAGGGGTTCTGGCGGGTGACGCTGCCGCTCTCGGCGCCGGGGATCGTCGCCGGCACCCTGCTGACGTTCATCCCCGCCGCGGGCGACTACGTCAACGCGCAGTTCCTCGGCGGCGTCGGCAACCGGATGATCGGCAACGTGATCCAGTCGCTCTACCTGACGCAGTCGAACTACCCCTCGGCGGCGGCCCTCTCCTTCGTCCTCATGGGCCTGATCATGATCGCGGTCGTCGTCTACATCCGCTTCGCCGGCTCCGAGGCGCTGATGGGGGAGGAGGCGGTGTGAGCGCGAGCCGCGAGGGAGGCGGGGCGCGGGCCTGGCGCTGGCTGCGCGAGCACGCGGTCAACATCGCCGCCGGGCTGGTCGTGCTCTACCTGCTGATCCCGATCGCGGTCATCTTCTTCTTCTCCTTCAACGACCCGCAGGGCCGCTACAACTTCACCTGGGTCGGCTTCACCCTCTCCCACTGGGGGAACGCCTTCGGCATCGAAGACCTCACCGACGCGCTGCTGACGAGCCTCAAGCTGGCGCTGCTGGCGACGGTGATCTCGACCATGGTGGGCACGTTGATGGCGCTGGCGCTGGTGCGCCACAACTTCTTCGGCCGGCGCCTGGCGAACTTCCTGATCGTGATACCGATGGCGACGCCGGAGGTGGTGATGGGGGCGGCGCTGCTCTCCTTCTTCCTCATCCTCAACACGCCGCCGTTGGGCTTCCAGACGCTGCTGATCGCCCACGTCATGTTCTGCATCAGCTTCGTCGTGGTCGTGGTGCGCTCGCGGCTGATCGGCTTCGACCGCAACCTCGAGGAGGCGGCCAAGGACCTCGGCGCCAGCCCCCTCGAGACCTTCCGCCTGGTGACGCTGCCGCTGATCATGCCCGGCATCTTCGGCGCCGCGATGCTCGCCTTCGCCCTCTCGATCGACGACTTCGTCATCTCCAACTTCAACTCCGGCACCACCGTCACCTTCCCGCTCTACATCTACGGCGCCGCCCAGCGCGGCATCCCGGTGGAGGTGAACGTGATCG
>DASTAR010000115.1:0-2673 GCA_035712505.1 Solirubrobacterales bacterium | reverse complement strand
AAGAGGTGGACGATCAGCGCCAGCACCGAGTAGAAGGGGTTGCGCATGGCGATCACGCCGAGGGCGCCGCCGAGGGCGCCGATCGCGGCGGCGAAGAAGACGACCGCTTCCACTATTCGCCCTCGCTTTTCAGCGGCGTCCGCTCGACCGGCTCGGCCAGCAGCATCTCCTTGGTGAAGATCAGGTCGGTCCGGTCGTAGTCGGCCATCTCGTAGTCGTGGCCCATCGTGATCGCGTCGAAGGGACAGGCGATCTCGCAGTAGCCGCAGAAGATGCAGCGCGAGAGGTTGATCTCGTAGACGGCGGCGTAGCGCTCGCCGGCCGAGACCCGCTCGCCGGGCACGTTCTCCGCGGCGACGACGCGGATGCAGTCGGCCGGGCAGGCGGCGGCGCAGAGCGAGCAGCCGACGCATTTCTCGAGGCCGGTGTCCTCGAAGCGGTGCAATTTGTGGCGGCCGCGGAAGCGCGGGTAGACGGGGGTCTTCTCCTCCGGGTACTGGATCGTGAGCGGGCCCTCGATCAGTCGCGACATCGTCGTCTTCAGCCCCCGCAGGGTCTCGCCGAAGGCGCGGTAGGCGCCGCCGACGCCGCCCGGCTCGGGGCCGCGCTGCACCTCGACCACGTCGACCGAGTCGAGGTAGGACCCGGCCTGCCGGTAGAAGTTCCCGTCGCTCATAGGACAACCTCTCCCTTGTTCTTCAGAGATAGAGAGGCCGAGCGAAGCGAGGCCGTCGAACATCCCCGGGGAACGCATAGAGAAGCCGACCGCCGTCGGGAGAGCGCCCTCGTCGCTTGCCTCGCAGAAGGCCCGCGTGAGACCAGCGCCTCCCGGCGGTCGGAGGCACCCGAAGCGGCCACAGGAAGTGGCGCACCCGAGCGCCGCACTATGAGCACCCGCAACGGTACCTCCCGGCCGGCGCAAGGAGAAGCCGAACGAGGAGGGATCTGATGGAGGGAACGGCGGCGGGAATCGACTGGGCGAGCGAGCTGCATGCGCTCTGCGTGGTCGACGCCGAGGGGAAGAGGCTCGCCGAGGGTCTCTTCCCCCACGACGAGGCGGGGGTGCGGAGCCTGGTGGCACGGATGCAGGAGCTCGGCGTCGAGCGTTGCGCGATCGAGCGCCCCGACGGCCTCCTCATCGACCGCCTGACGGATGCGGGCCTCACCGTCCTGCCGGTGCACCCGAACGCCCTGAAGGCGACCCGACCCCGCTATGAGGCGGCCGGTGGCAAGTCCGACGGCTTCGACGCCTTCGTCCTCGCCGAGCTCGCGAGGACCGATTCCCACCGGCTGCGGGAACTCCGACCGGACTCCGACGAGACCCGGGCGCTGCGGGCGCTGACCCGCACCCGCGAGGACCTGGTCGGTGCCCGGGTGAGGCTCGCCAACGAGCTGCGGGCGCAGCTGGACGCCTTCTGGCCCGGTGCGGCGCGGATCTTCGCCACCGTCGACTCGGCGATCGCGCTCGCCTTCCTGGAGCGCTACCCCTCGCCCGTCGACGCCCGTGGTCTCGGCGAGCGGCGCCTGGAAGGCTTCCTCTCCCGCCATCGCTACTCCGGGCGTCGCCCCGCGGGCGAGTTGCTCGCCCGGCTGCGCTCCGCGCCGGAGGGCCGCGCCGGTGCGCTCGAGACCGAGGCGCGCAGAGGAGCAGTGCTCGGCCTGGTCGCCGCCCTTCGGCCGATCGTCGACCAGATCGCCGAGCTGGCCTCGCAGATCGCCGGAGCCGTCCGCGCCCATCCCGACGGTCGGGTCTTCCTGCCGCTCTTCAAGGACCCGAAGTCGACGATCACCGCCGCGCGGCTGGTCGCCGAGATCGGCGACGACCGCTCCCGCTACCCGACGAGCGAGGCGCTCGCCGCCGACGCCGGCATGAGCCCGGTCGCCAGGGAGTCGGGGAAGCGCAAGGTCGCGGCCTTCCGCTGGGCCTGCGACAAACGATTGAGGGACGCGGTCTCCTGCCTCGCCGATTCCACACGCCACCACCACCCGTGGGCACGAGACGTCTACGCCCGCGCCCGCTCCCGCGGGCTCGACCACCCGCACGCGATCCGAATCCTGGGCCGGGCCTGGTTGCGCGTCCTCTGGCGCTGTTGGCATGACCGGGTGCCCTATGACCCGGCACTTCACGGCAATCTGAGGAGGCTTCGACCCACGGGGGGTTGACACAGGAAGTCTCACGTGACCACCACCAGGACCGCGGTGACGACGATGTTCAGGGTCGCGAGCGGCAGCAGCACTTTCCATCCCAGGGTCATGAGCTGGTCATATCGAAGTCGCGGCAACGTCGCCCGCACCCAGATGAAGACGAGCACCAGGGCGAGCATCTTGATCAGCATCCAGATCGGGTCGAGCCAGCCCGGGCCGGGGCCCATCCAGCCGCCGAGGAACATCGCCGCGGCGATCCCGGAGACGACCAGGATCTCCATGTATTCGACCAGCAGGAAGGAGCCGAAGCGCATGCCGCCGTACTCGGTCATGAAGCCCTGGACGAGCTCCGCGTCGGCCTCGGGCATGTCGAACGGGGTGCGGTTCGTCTCGGCGAAGCCGGCCAGCATGAAGATCAGGAAGCCGACGAACTGGGGCACGATGAACCAGATCGCGCCCTGGGCCTCGACGATGTCGACCAGCGAGAGCGAGCCCCCCATGATGATCACGCCGAGCAGCGCCAGGCCC
>DASTAR010000114.1:0-2892 GCA_035712505.1 Solirubrobacterales bacterium | reverse complement strand
CTACCTCTGGCTCGACTATCCGGAGCTGGAGCGGGAGATGGAGATCGTCCGCCTGCACGCGCCCGAGCTGGACGAGACGCTGGCGCGCCGCCTCGTCGAGGTGATCCGGATGGTCCGCGACCTCGACCTCAAGAAGCCCCCCTCGATCGCCGAGTCGATCGACTGGGCGCGGACGCTGCTGCTGATGGGCGCCGAGGACATCGACCGCGAGACCTTCAACCGGTCGATGTCGATCATCGTCAAGCACCGCACCGACATCGACCTCGTCGCCGAGCGGGTCGGGGTGAAACTTGCCGACCCCCTACGGACCGAGGGCTGACCCCGGGCCGCCGGGGCTGGCGGCGAAGCTGCTGGGCTTCTGCGAGGAGCTGCGCGGCGAGGGCGTCGCGGTCGGAACCTCCGAGATCCTCGACGCCTTCGCGGCCTTGGAGCACGTCGAGTGGACCTCGCGGGCCGACTTCCGGGAGGCGCTGGCGGCGACCATCGCCAAGTCCCAGGAGGACCGCCGCGTCTTCGAGCTGCTCTTCGAGCGCTACTTCTTCCGCGCCACCGAGGCCGAGGCGGTGCAGCGCGGGGTGACCGAGCACGGCGAGGGGGGGCCGCCGGCAGGGGAAGGCGAGCGGTTCGACATGGACGAGCTGAGCGAGGCGATCCGCGAGGCGATTGCCGCCGGGGACGAGGACGCGATGCGCGACCTGGCGCGGCTGGCGATCGCCGCCTTCGGCCGCGGCGAGGGCTCGGGCGTGGTCGGCGTCGACGTGCAGCGGATCCGCCGCACCCTGGGCCTCACCGCGGGCGCCCAGGCTCCCTCCGAGGACGGCGCGGAACGGCCGCCGATCGACCGCGAGCAGCTGACCGGCTTCGAGCGCCATCTGCGGCGCGAGCTCGAGCGCGACCTGATCGAGCGGACCGAGGCCCTCCCGCCCTCGCGACCGCTCGCCGAGCTCGACCGGGCGCTGCCGACCAGCCCCACCCAGGACCTCGCCGCGGTCCACCGCGCGGTCTCGCAGATGAAGCGCCGGCTCGCCACCCTCGGCCATGAGCAGCGGGGCCGGCGCCGCGGCCGCAGCGTCGACGTGCGGCGGACGATGCGGGCCTCGCTGGAGACCGGGGGGGTGCCGCTGCGCCTGCGCTACCGGCCCAAGCGCCCGCGGCGGCCGGAGATCTACGTCCTCTGCGACGTTTCCACCTCCGTCACCTCGGCGAGCGTCTTCTTCCTCTCCGTCCTGCACGCGCTGCACGACTCCTTCCGCAAGCTGCGCAGCTTCGTCTTCATCGAGCGGATCTCGGAGGTGACCGACGTCTTCGAGCACGAGCGCGACTTCGCCGCGATCGCCCGGCGGATCTCCAGCGAGGGCGGCGTCGCCGACGTCTCCGGCTATACCGACTACGGCCGCGTCTGGCTCGAGTTCCTCACCGAGATCTCCGAAGAACTGGACCCGCGCTCGACCGTGATCGTCCTCGGCGACGCCCGTACCAACGGTCGCGAGCCCCACGCCGAGGTGTTCGCCCAGATCGCCGAGCGCGCCGGCCGCCTCTTCTGGCTCAACCCGGAGCCGAAGCTGTACTGGAACTACGGCGACTCGGTGATGGCGGCGTACGAGCGCCACTGCGACGGTGCCTTCGAGTGCTGGACCACGCGGCACCTCGAAACCTTCGTCGACGTCGTCGCCGGCGCCGCGCCCGCCACCGAATGAGGGCGCTGCTCCTGCGCCACGGCGAGTCGGCTCACAACGCCCACACCGGCACCGAGCAGCTGGGCGACGAGGAGGGCGACCGGCTGACCGAGCGGGGACTGCGGCAGGCGCAGGCCGCCGGCGCCGCGCTGGCGGGGCACGGCATCACCCGTCTGCTGAGCAGCCCGATGCGAAGGGCCCGCGAGACGGCCGAGGCGGTGGGCGCGGCGCTCGAGCTGGCGCCGGAGGAGCTCCCGTTCGCGCACGAGCTGCGCGCCGGCGAGACCTTCGAGCAGGCGATCGGGCGGGTGCGCCTGCTGAAGGCCGAGCTCGAGGCCGGCAGCGAGGGCGAGCTGCCGCTGCTGGTGACCCACGGCATCTTTTGCCGCTTCTTCCTCCTCGACTCGGTCTTCGGCGACTCCTTCCAGGCGCCGATGGCGGCCGGCATCTGGAACCTCGGCTCGCACAACTGCGGCCTCAGCGTCTTCGCCCACGGCGAGACCCGCGACCCCGCCGGGACGCCGGTCGCGGGCTGGACCTGCCTCACCTGGATGGAACGGCCGTGGAGCCGGACCTGACCACCCGCACCTGGTCCTCCGGCGAGAGCTGCCATTGCTCGTTCACGGTTGCCCCGGGCGGCGGCTCGATCGGGCCCTCCAGTAGCGGGTCGTCGGTATCGCGCATCCAGCGGTCGAGTCGCTCCCGCATCTCCGCCAGCACCTCGGCATTGGCTGGCTCCCCGACCAGGTTGTGCCCCTCCTGGGGGTCGAGCACCAGGTCGTAGAGCTGCTCGGCGGGGACGATCTGCTTCCCCCAGCCCGCTCGCACCAGCAGGTCCTTGGTCTCGCTGTCGTCGCAGTTAGCTAGGACCGGATGCGGGTATTCGTCGAACTTCCTTATGTACTTCCAGCGGTCGGTCCGGACGGCACGATGAGGTTGGTAGGCGGCGTGGTAGGTGGTCTCCGCGAAGATCGCGTCGTGGAGGCGGTCGACCTCGCCGCGAACGAGCGGCATCAGCGAGCGCCCCTGCAGCCAGTCGGGTTCGGTCGCTCCGGCGAGCTCACAGAGGGTTGGGTACACGTCGAGGTGGCTGACGGCGGCATCGATCACCTTGCCGCCGGTGAAGCCGGGGCCGCGGACGATCATCAACACGCCGATCCCGCGGTCGAAGAGCGTCGCCTTGGCACCGGGGAAGGCGAGGCCGTGGTCGGTGGTG
>DASTAR010000113.1:0-2663 GCA_035712505.1 Solirubrobacterales bacterium | reverse complement strand
CTGGGGCCCCCACCTCGACGAGCTCAAGCTCTCGACGGCGGGGCGCTCACTGCGGCGCTACGGCTCCCAGGGCCAGCAGCGGGTGGCGCTCCTGGCGCTGCTCTTCGCCGAGCGCGAGGCCCTGCTGGCGGCCCGGCGGGTGACGCCGCTGCTCCTGCTCGACGACGTGATGAGCGAGCTCGACCCCGGCCGCCGCGAGCGGTTGGTCGCGCGCCTCGGCGACGCCGGCCAGACGCTGATCACCGCTGCAGACAAAGAGTCTCTGCCGGCCCGGGCACAGCTCCGGATGGTGCCGATGCCCCCGCCCGACCAGCCCTCGGTGGCCGCGGCATGAGCCGCCGCCGCGCTCCCCGCCCCGCGTCGTCCGCGTTCCAGGTGGCGATGCGCAGGGTTGCCCCGCAAACGCCGGTGGCGAGGGCGCAGGCGGCCTGGGCGGCGGCGGTGGGCGAGCGGGTGGCGGCGGTCGCGAGCCCGGTCTCCGAGCGGGCGGGAACGCTGACGGTCGAGTGCGCCGACGCGGTCTGGGCCCACGAGCTCGACCTGATGCAGGAGGCGCTGCTGGAGCGGCTGCGCGACGAGTTGGGAGAGCAGGCGCCTCGCGCCCTGCGCTTCCGTGTCACCTCAGCGCGCCCTTAGTCACGCTTTTTTCACGATTTGCAGGGAAATCGTTTCGACCGGACCGAGGGGTCGCGGGGTCCAACTGGTATTCTTATGGCAACCAGCTTTACGCCCCGACCCCGCTTGGAGCCAAGCCCGGGGGCCGGGGCTTTCTGTGTCGATCGGAAGGGACTCTTTGCCTGAGAAAAAAGCCAGCGGCGATTCCTATAGCGCCAAGGACATCACCGTCCTCGAGGGGCTGGAAGCGGTTCGCAAACGCCCCGGCATGTACATCGGCTCGACTGGCCCGCGGGGTCTGCACCACCTCGTCTACGAGGTCGTCGACAACTCGGTCGACGAGGCGCTCGCCGGCCATTGCGACAGCGTCCGCGTGACGCTGCACCCCGACAACGCCTGCACGGTCGAGGACAACGGCCGCGGCATCCCGGTCGGGACGATGGAGAAGGAGGGCAGGCCGGCGGCCGAGGTAGTGCTGACCGTTCTTCACGCCGGCGGCAAGTTCGGAGACGGCGGCGGCTACAAGGTCTCGGGCGGCTTGCACGGCGTCGGCGTCTCCGTCGTCAACGCCCTCTCGGAGCGTCTCCACCTGGAGATCAGCCGCGACGGCCATGTCTGGTCGCAGGACTACGAGCGGGGCAAACCCCAGAACGGCCTTTCGAAGGGCGAGGCGACCAAGGGGCACGGCACGAAGATCACCTTCCTCCCCGACCTCGAGATCTTCGAGGAGATCGAGTTCGACTTCCAGACGCTGGCCGAGCGGCTGCGCGAGACGGCCTTCCTCACCCGCGGCCTGAAGATCGAGCTGGTCGACGAGCGGGGAGCCACCAACAGCGTCACCTTCCAGTACGAGGGGGGGATCGAGGACTTCGTCCGCCACCTCAACGACAGCAGGGAGGAACTGCACCGCAAGGTCATCTTCTTCGAGGGCTCCGAGGAGGAGGGCGAAGTCGAGGTGGCGATGCAGTGGAACACCTCCTACCAGGAGTCGATCTTCAGCTTCGCCAACAACATCAACACCCACGAGGGTGGAACCCACCTCTCGGGCTTTCGCGCGGCGCTCACCAGGACCCTCAACGCCTACGCGCGCAACAAAGGCCTGCTGAAAGACAAGGACGAGAACCTCGCCGGGGAGGACGTGCGCGAGGGGCTGACCGCCGTGATCTCGGTGAAGCTGCACGACCCTCAGTTCGAGGGCCAGACGAAGACCAAGCTCGGCAACCCGCCGATCAAAGGCCTGGTCGAGGAGACCGTCAACCGCAAGCTCGGCGAGTACTTCGAGGAGAACCCCGGCGACGCGCGCCGCGTCATCACCAAGGCGATCGAGGCCTCCCGCGCCCGCGACGCGGCCCGCAAGGCGCGCGACCTGACCCGTCGCAAGTCGGCGCTGGAGAACTCCACTCTCCCCGGCAAGCTCGCCGATTGCACCGTCAAGGACCCGAGCCTGGCCGAGATCTTCGTGGTCGAGGGCGACTCCGCCGGCGGCTCCGCCAAGCAGGCGCGCGACCGCAACACCCAGGCCGTGCTGCCGCTGCGCGGCAAGATCATCAACGTCGAGAAGAGCAGGATCGACAAGGTCCTCGCCAACAACGAGATCCAGGCGCTGATCACGGCGATCGGCACCGGCGTCCACGAAGACTTCAACATCGAGGACGCCCGCTACCACAAGATCGTGATGGCGACCGACGCCGACGTCGACGGCGCCCACATCCGCACGCTGGTGCTCACCTTTCTCTACCGGCAGATGCCCGAGCTGATCGACGCCGGCTACGTCTACATCGCCAAACCCCCGCTCTACCGCGTGAAACAGGGCAACCAGGAGACCTACCTGGAGCGCGAGTCCGAACTGGAGGAGCTCCTGCTTCGGGACAAACTCGAGAAGTTCGAGCTGACCGACGCCAACGCCAGCCGGACGAAGCTGACGCCGAGCCGCTGGCAAGCCTACGTGCGCCGATCGAAAGAGTACGAGGGCTGGAGCTCTTCGCTGCAGGCCGAGTTCGGGCACGAGGCCGTCCGCTTCCTCGAGGAGTCCAACATGATCGACGAGG